>JBHIBS010000063.1:0-7315 GCA_046759165.1 bacterium
GTTCCTCCTTATTCGTCGGAACAGCGCCCCTCCTTTCGCTTCGCTTCAGTCGGTGACCTGCCTGCTCACCGACTCGCAGGCGTCGCTGACACGTTCCTCCTTATTCGTCGGAACAGCGACCCTTCACAGTTTTAGCCGTTTAAAGATTCTATCCACATATCTCAAGTAATATTTGAGATCGAAGCAGGCATCGATTTCTCTTTTTGTAAGATATTTCTCCACTTCCTTGTCCTTCTTTAGAAACTCACGATATTCACTACCTCTCTTCCAGGCTCTCATAGCATTTCTTTGAGTCAACTCATATGCCGTTTCTCGAGAAAGCCCCTTCTTTACCAGTTCCAGAAGAACTCTCTGGGAGAAAATGGCATTTTTGCTTTCCTCCAGATTCTTCTTCATATTCTGAGGATAGATTATGAGTCTCCTCACAATATTTTCGAACTTCTGCAACATATAATCCAAGAGAATTGTACTATCAGGGATAATAACTCTCTCCACAGAGGAATGTGTAATATCTCTTTCGTGCCATAGAGGTATATTCTCTAAGGAGGCTAAGGCATTGGAGCGAACAAGGCGCGCCAGACCACAAATTCTCTCACAAGTTATGGGATTCCTCTTGTGCGGCATTGCCGAGGAGCCTTTTTGGGTGGGGCTGAAATACTCTTCTACCTCCAGAATCTCAGTGCGCTGAAGGTTGCGAATTTCCAAAGCAAACTTCTCCAGCGATCCGGCTACAAGTGCCAACATGGAAAGGTATTCGGCATGGCGGTCTCTCTGAATTATCTGCGTGGAAATGGGGGCTGGCTTCAACCCAAATTTTTTGCAGACATAGAGTTCCACTTCAGGATTCACATGGGCATAAGTTCCCACTGCCCCTGAGATCTTTCCTACACCAATCACTTCCGTTGCTCGCTTAAGTCTTTCTAAGTTTCTTAAGGTCTCCTGATACCAGAGCGCCAGCTTCAACCCGAAAGTAGTCGGCTCAGCATGGACTCCATGGGTTCTTCCCACCATTATTGTATTTTTATGTTCTATGGCTCTCTTCTTCAGAGCCCGGGAAAGGTTCTGCAGATCTTCAATCAAAATATCTACAGCCTCAACCATTTGAACAGCCAGTGCAGTATCCAGGATATCAGAAGAAGTTAATCCTAGATGAATATATCTTCCTTCTCTGCCTACACTCTCGCTTAATGAAGATAGAAAGGCAATCACATCGTGATGCACCTTGCTCTCCAGTTCTCTAATCCTTGCTAAGTTAAAGCGTGCTTTCCTCTTAATTTTAATGAGCGCACTCCTGGGAATTTCTCCAAGATGGGCCAGAGCTTCGCAAACAGCCAGCTCAACCTCCATCATTATCCTGAACCTGTTCTCGTCAGTCCAGATTCTACCCATTTTAGGAAGAGTATATCGAGAAATCAATTTATCCTCCCAATAAATAAACTATCTTTTGACCCTGCATTTCAACCGGCAGAGCGTCAGTTTTGCCTCTTTAAATAGTTCCTGTGCCATCTTATCAGGATACTCGCCGCTGAAAACAGTTCGAGTTACCCCGGACTGAACGATCATTTTGGCACAGAGGACACAGGGTTGATGCGTACAATATATGGTACCGTTCTTTATATTTACACCGTTGGCAGCAGCAAATAACAATGCATTCTGTTCAGCATGGAGCCCCCGACACAATTCCTGCATCTGGCCGGATGGAACATTCTTATTCTCCCGGATACATCCTATCTCTTCACAGTGGGGTAGCCCAGTCAAAGTGCCATTATATCCTGTGGCAAGAATCCTTTTATCCCGTACAATGATTGCTCCCACTTTCCTCCTCAGACAGGTGGAACGTTTAGCCACAGTCTCAGCAATTTCCATAAAATACTCATCCCACGATGGCCGTCCCATCTTTCTCCTCTGTTGGTCACCCTGCCCTGGTCGAGCACTTTTTAGAGTGCCGAGTCGGGTAGAAACCGGAGCTTCCCTCTGCAGCTACTGACTGACACTGAGCTATCGCTCCACGGCTACAATGAAAAATGACTCTGACCCCTTTTCTTTTCTCAATGTCTGAAATGGCGCATTCTGGTGAAGGCCATACCAATTTTATGCTCATTAGAAGCAGCAATTGACTCCTTATCCCTTAAGGAACCTCCCGGCTGGATAATTGCTGTAACTCCAGAGGCAGCAGCCAAATCGACAGAGTCGCGGAAAGGAAAGAAAGCATCTGAAGCGAGAACTATAACCCCTTTATATTTCCCAAATTGCTCTTCCATCTTCCTTAACGCAACCTTCACTGCGTCAACACGAGACATCTGCCCAGCTCCGATGCCTAATGTCCGACCTTCGCTTGCCAGAACAATGGCATTCGACTTCACGTGCTTACAAACCTTCCAGGCAAACTTGAGAGCTTTCAATTCCACATCACTTGGCTTCCTTTCAGTAACCACTTCCAGACCATCGAAAAAAAGTTTCAAATCCTTCGTCTGAGTTAACAGCCCACCCGAAACTCTCCTGTAATCGAGTTCTTGAGAAGATAATTTTCTCTGATCCGACAACTTCAACAGCCGAATATCCTTCTTTACTTTCAGAACTTTAACTGCTTCATCCTCAAAATCTGGCGCAACCACTGCCTCAACAAAAGTCTTACCAATCTCTCCCGCTGTAATACTATCAATCTTCCGATTGAACCCCACAATGCTCCCAAAGGCACTAACCGGGTCGCATTCGCGAGCTTTCTTGTAAGCCTCAAGGAGCACCTCACCAGTTGCCACACCACAGGGGTTGTTGTGCTTAATAATTACTACTACTGGCACTTCAAATTCTTGAGCTATATTGAGTGCTGCATCTAGATCCATAATATTGTTAAAAGAAAGCTCCTTCCCTCCCAGTTGCTCTATACTCGCTATTCCCTGCCCTTTTCCTTTGACTATTGATTCTCTATAGAATGCTGCACCTTGATGGGGATTCTCTCCATACCTCAAATCCTTGACCTTCTCCAGCTGGAGTTGAAATAAATCCGGAAAAAGAGGAGGAGATGGGTGGGACGTGAGAAAGTACTCATAGATATGGTAGTTATATGTCGATAGATGTTGGAAGACACCCGTGGCTAACCTCAAGGAGGTCTCCTCGCTTATCCTGCCCTGGTTCTTTCTCATCTCTTCCAGGACGGAACCATAATGCCGGGGGTCTGAGATTGCTACCACCCATCTATAATTTTTGGCCGCCGATCTCAACATGGTTGGACCACCGATGTCGATGTTCTCAATAGCCTCCTCTTTAGTCACACCTTCTCTGGCCACTGTAGCCTCGAAAGGATAAAGGTTAACCACTACCATATCGATCAACTCTACATTATGCTTTTCTATCTCTTTCATGTGCTGCGAATTATCCCTGAGGGCAAGCAGGGCCGCATGAACTTTGGGATGTAAACTCTTCACCCTTCCCTCTAGTACCTCAGGAAAACCGGTATAATCTGAAACTGAGCGAATGGATATTCCTGCTTCTTCTAACATCTTAGCCGTCCCGCCAGTAGAGATAATCTCAATTCCCAAATCCTTTAAACCACGGGCAAACTCTACAACTCCCGTCTTGTCAAAGACACTAATAAGAGCTCTCTTAACTTCCGGCATAATGTTTCCTTTCTCATAATCATCTGATTTCGACCGATTGTTGCAATGGCAGTTGAGGCGAAGCTTCACTTCTACTACAAAAATTCGTTATACTCTTTATAACCCTTCAATTCCTCTAGATACGGAACAGACCTTGCGCCAATTCTGGTAATGGAAATGCTCGCTATAAGATTAGCAAATTTTGTAGATTTTTCCAAATCCCAATCCTTTAAATCACCAAAGATAAACCCGCAAGAGAAGGCATCACCAGCTCCGGTTTTATCGATAGATATGAATTCCCTATACGACTCAACAAATTTCTTCACTGAACCAGAATAGAGAAAGCATCCCCTTTCTCCCAGAGTGGTCAGAACAATTTTCGGTCCATATTCTGCGATGGTTTCCGAGGCATCGAGAAGCTCCTCTCTCTTGGTTAACTCTCTTATCTCTGTCTCATTAAATTTCACTATTGTTGCTTTATTCAAGACTCCTTCAAGCCTTTTCAGCCCCTTTTCTACAAATATGTATCCTGGGTCGAAAAAAACCTTTACTCCAGCTTCTTTAGCATACCGAGAAGCAAGTTCCATCGCCGCGATGGCTTCCTCGCCTTCGATGCTACTCAGGAAGATATAGTTAGCGGCTCTTATATAATTTTTATCAATATTCTCAGGAGATAGTTTTGCATTGGCTCCCGAATAGGCAAAGAGAATCCTCTCGCCACCTTCGCTAACAATCGCGATCACGCTTCCACTATTTCCACTACGAACTTTCAAGCGAGATATATCAACCCTCTCCTTTCTCAGCCCATCCCTCAAGACCTCTCCAAAATAGTCTCCTCCCACATTTCCAATGAACCCAGAAGTTACCCCCAAACGGGAAATCCCGCAGGCAACATTGGCAGCAGAACCACCTCCAACCATATCCCAATTCCTGATTACAGTCTCTTGATCAGGATTGGGAAACCTATCTACCTTAGCAAGTAAATCGATGTTTACAGCGCCTATGGAGACTACATCCATATTCTCATCCTAAACTTCCTGCCTCCCCCCTCACACTCTTCCTAAATCTTTCGCTCTCAGAGATGAGACGTTCTCTATTATTTTCACTTACCAGTTCAAGCAAGGGGAGCTCCTCAGGATATAAAGACAACATTCTCTCTGCCAGCCCCTTATCCACAAAACCACTTTTAAGCATATCGTATCGCCAGTTCTCTACCAACTCCATCACCCTTCCCTTACCTTCCTGGGAAAAAGCATCTGCAAGGACCGAAATTGGAAGTGTATTTTCTGAAATACAGGCTACTTCAGCTCTTTCGATTGCATATCTATTACCATTAAAAGAGACCGTTAATCCTCTGTTCTCTCTTATGAAATTTAATGCCTCTACATCGGTGATGCTATCTCCAATATACATAGCATCCGAAGGACTGTTTTTGCTTTTCTTTAAACTATCTTTTATGGCATTGACTTTCTCTTGACCTCCAATTGGATTAACCTCTTCCAGCATTTTACCTGATTGCATAGAGACTATTTGTTTCCAGAAGATCTCTTCCAATCTATCTATGGCCTGTTTAGTCTGAGGACTTAAATTGTCAATTTCATAAACTTCTATCAAAGGATAGGCCAATATCTCTTCGCTGAATCCCCTAAGCTCTCCGACCTCTTCCACAGAGATATTGTATCTATCTATATTTAGCTTGGTACAATAGACATTTTCAGGGGGGAAATCTATGACTTCACAGAGTGCCCAAATATAGGGCTGGTAACTGGTACTGACGATAAAGGAAGGCATCCTCTTCCGAATGAAACGGAGCGTCTCCTTAGCACCGGGCATCAAAAGAATATTCTTTCTTGAATATTCTACAATTTTCTTATCTGTTGTGCCATAGGCTTTAAGAAATGGAAGGATCAATTTTAATGTATCGCCTGCCTTGTAACCTTCCCTCCCTGTCAATGCTAAAAAATCATCATACCTGCTAAGCTGGGTGAAAAATTTTTCACCTTGTGGCAGAAAATTGGTTGCCAGTTCTAAGGCGTTATCATTCTTCGAGATAGGTCCTTCACAGTCAGTAATGAATTGCATTCTACTTTATGATTTCGTTCAAGCAGTAACCTTTTGTGGCCTCACCCTCTCTGGTCATAACCCTCTTTCCATCTATCCATACTTTTCCATCGGCAAAAGCCTTTATTGTATGGATAACCAGAGGGCATTCCCTTCTGAATTCTTCCTGCCGAATTTTAGAGAAGAGCTTAGAGTAGTTGCCGGTAGAGTGATACTCCTGCCAGAGTAACTCGTAATCATCTCCCCCAATTGGGAATGTGCAATAGGAGATGGGAGGACCTTTGTCTAACTCGGGCGTTACCAGATGCATCATACAACCCGCTTCTTTTGCATTTGTCTCAATCAATTTCCTCATCACTTCCTGCCAACTGCCCTGAGGACCACCGGGAGGTGCTGGATGGAGATTAAGAATGTTGTAAGACTTGCACATTTCAGGTCCAATTATAAGCATGTAACCTACAAGATAGATGTCGAAGGTTGCGGGAATCCTCTCCCTTATTTCCCTATCATACTCATTTCTCCACTGGATAAGAAGAATAGAATCCCTTCCTGTCGTCTTGCTTTCCTCAATAGCCTTCTCTCTCATTTCGCTCTTAAACTTTTTAGAAGAAAAAGTGATTAACTCAATCCCGTAGTCTCTCACCAATTTAAGAAGCGAGTCGGTTATCTTCTCTTCTCCTTCTTCTCTGTTACAAAATAGATAGGCTATCTCTCCTTTTATGATTCCCTTTTTGATGCTATTATATACTTCTCGAAAAAGCTGGATCGCTTCAATATCTCTTCCGGTAGAGAATATTCCAAACTTATAGTTCATACTATCTTCACCTGGCGCCTGCCAGAAACCACCTCTCCAATAGCTCGAGCCTGCGGTAAGCGGGATAAGAGCCTCTTTCTCTTAGCAGGAGAGACAATTAGAACCATACCTATTCCCATATTGAAGGTATAAAACATCTCCTCTTCTCCAATCTTTCCCTTTTTCTGAAGGACGTCGAAAATTCTGGGAATCCTCCAGGAACCCTTATGGATTAGTGCCTGACATCTCCGAGGTAGAATGCGCGGGACATTATCAATAAAGCCCCCTCCAGAGATATGGGCAATTCCCTGCACAATAGACCTTACCGAAAGGACATCCTTCACATATATCTTCGTTGGCTTCAATAGTTCCTTACCCAGGCTTTTCAACTCTTTCTCGGAGAAAATTTTCCGCACCAGAGAAAAACCATTACTATGCAAGCCAGAAGAGGGAAGACCAAAAATTATATCGCCCGGAATAATCTCCTTTCCATCCACTACTTCCTCACTCTCCACAATGCCTACACAGAAACCAGCTAAATCGTATTCGCCTCTCTTATAGAAGCCAGGCATCTCGGCAGTTTCTCCTCCTACCAATCTACAACCACTCTGAAGACAACCTTTGTAAATTCCCCTGATTACTTCCTGAGCAACCCCGAGCTCCAGCTTTCCAGTAGCAAAATAATCTAGGAAGAACAGAGGCTTTGCTCCACAAGTTATAATGTCGTTAACACACATTGCCACAAGGTCGATGCCCACTGTATCATGCTTTCTTAAGAGCTGTGCAATTTTTAGCTTTGTTCCCACCCCATCAGTTGAGGAAACGAGAAACGGTTTTTTATATCTTGCCAGCTCAATTGGAAATA
>JBHIBS010000064.1:0-6930 GCA_046759165.1 bacterium
AGAAAAATATTCCTCGGTTTTCAAACCATGAAAGCGTAAACTGAAGGAAAGATAGAAGTGACGAAAATTAGCTCCATTCACTCCAATTGTTTTTTTGATTTCTTTCCTTGTCGCATCTTTTCTAAAATCATAAATCCACACCAATCCACCATTCTTTACTATCCGAGAACATTCATTAAAAACCTTTATTCTGTCTCTCCAGTGATGAAGGGAAAGGGTGCTAAAAACAAAATCGAATGAATTGTTTTGATAAGGTAAATCATGAGCGTTAGCGACCTCAAATTTGACCCTGTCTATCTTCGCTATCCGGGCATTTTTATGAGCGATATTTATCATCCTGTGACTTAAATCAACTCCAATTATTTCTAATTGATTGTTTAGTTTAGCTATTTCAATCGGTAGATAACCGGGACCAGTCCCTATGTCTAAAACTTTACCCGATTTAATTTCTGTCACAATTTCTTTCGCTATTCTTTGATAAAGACCCATAAAGCCCTTAGCTGCTACAGCGTTATAGAAAATCGCACCTATTCCTGGTATTTTTTCGAGTTCAAACATTTCTCAATATTCTTGAGGTAATTTTTCAAGTTGAGCATAACTGAATACCGGACCGTCTTTACACACATATTTAGGTCCGATGTTACACCTCCCGCATTTACCAATACCACATTTCATACGCATCTCTAACGAATTAAATATCTGGTTAGCTTTGAATCTCAATTTAAGCAAAACAGCGATACAGGTTTTTATCATAATTGCCGGACCACAGACTATGGCATAAGCATTTTCTGAGGAAGGGTTTATCTCTTTCAATACTGGAGCAGCAAAACCTACCTTTCCTGTCCAACCTTTAACATCTCTGTCGATAGTCCGAATTAATTTTATATCATCTCTTTTAGACCATTGTTCAAGGTCGTATTTGTAAAGCATCTCACCTGGGTCTCTGGCAGCTACCATAACAGTAATTTCTCCAAATCCAGATCTATTCTTCTCATGGAGTATGTATTTAGTGAGCGATCTTAAAGTTGTAAGAGCGAATCCGCCTCCTACAATTACTAAGTTGCTTCCTTCAAACTCCTTCATCAGGAATCCATTCCCAAAAGGACCTCTTATTCCAATCTTATCACCTTCGGATAGATTATGCAGGGCAGATGTAACTACACCCATTGAATATTTTTTTACAGTAAACTGTACGACTCCTTCATCCACAGGTGAAGACGCAATTCCAATAGGTACTTCACCTGCTCCCAGCACAGACAGTTCAGCAAATTGTCCACAGGTATATTTAAACCTTTCAGCGCCATTCTTATCATCAAATTCTAAGTCGAATGTTTTCAGGTCTTTAGCTTCATTCTCAATAGTAATCTTTTTAATTCTAACTGGTAAAGGCAAATAAGGATTATCCATTAGCTATTTTTATCACCTCACGAATGTCAAGGTTTACTGGACAATTTCTAATACAACGACCACAGCCTACACAAAACATTTCTTTAAAATTTTCTGGACAGTAGTTAAACTTATGCATGATACGCTGGCGCATCCTTTCTTTGTAAGTTGGCCGAGGATTATGCCCAGATGCGTGTAGAGTAAATAAAGGAAACATACAGGAATCCCAAGATCTCATCCTTTTTCCCCTGGACAAGACTAAAGCCTCTATTCCAGTATCTATATCATCACTAATATCAAAACAATGGCATGTGGGACATAAATATGTGCACACACCACAACCAAGGCATTTCTGATGGATTTCGTTCCAGAAAGAAGCATCAAAAGATTTATCCAGTTTTTCTTTTATTTTTTCTATATTTACTTGAGAGCTTATTTTTTCCATGCTTTCTTGGACTATTTTATTTTTTCTATCAATATCGGATTTTTTTGCGTTTTCAAACCATCTTCCTGATTTTTTAATAAATTCTTTACCTTTCTCAGTTATAGGTTTAACAAGGATATCCTCTTCCAAGTCAAAGAAAATAATATCTGCTCCTTCTTCTCTATCCGGTTTACCATCTAATGAAGTGCAAAAACAGGTAATTTGTGGCTTAATACAGGACAGGGAAATGATGATCGCTTGCTCTCGCTTTTTTACATAATAAGGGTCCTGGAAATCATTTCCTCCAAATACCTTATCTAATAAGGAAAAAGAATGAGTGTCACAAGGCCGAATGCCAAAGATTAAGGTTTTAGATGTTAGATGAGAACTATTTGATTGTTTGGTTCCCTGAGCATCAAATTCGTAAAGTATCGCGGTTTGCGGAAAGAATATTTCCTTGGGTGAGATTTTCGTGTTTCGGTAATCCTCAAAAGGCAAGTGATAGGTATTAGGTGCTAGTATCTCGGAGAAACGAAAGTCACCATCTTTTTCTACTGGAGCAAAAATTTTGTATTCCTTCTTCAGTTCTTGTAAAAATTTATTTATCTTATTTTTCTTTATAATTTTTTCTTCCATGTTCTATTACCTATCGTTTTGCCAACTTCATAATTACCCGCTCAAGACCTGCTTAATATCTTCTTCGGGGTTGCCTATGAGTCGCAAATCATAATTCTCTCTCAATACTTTCAGAATATCGTTATTTACCCAGGCAGGCAAAATGGGCCCCAGATAAATAGCCTTTAAACCAAGTGAGAGAAGACTCCAAAGGATAGTGACAGATTTTTGCTCCATCCAACTAAGAGCTAAAGTAAGGGGGAGTTCATTTATGCTTACACCAAATAGTTCAGCAAGAGCCTCAGCAATTTCTATGGCAACAATCGAGTCATTGCACTGTCCCAGGTCAATCAGTCTCGGGATACCTTCTATATCACCAAGATTTAGATCGTTGATTCTGAACTTCCCACAAGCAAGAGTTAAGATAACTGTATCTTGTGGTAACCGTTGGACAAACTCCCGATAGTACTCCGCCTTTTTGAGTGGCGAATCACATCCTCCTACAAGGAAGAAATGGCGGATTTTGTCTGTTTCCACCAGTTGTTTAATCTTATCTTTTAAGGACAGAACTACAGACTTGGAAAATCCTGTAGTTAATATAACCTCTCCTGGTTTCTCATCAAGTTCCGGCAACGATTTCGCTTTTTCTATCACCGCTGTATAGTCGTATCCAGCAATGTGTTGCACACCAGGCAGTCGTGCAGGTCCAGTGGTAAACATTCTGTCTCTATACTCTTCCCGAGGGATCAGAACACAGTTTGAGGTTCCCAGGACCGCCACAGGGTATTTTGAGAAGAGTTGTTTCTGGTCAAACCATGCTTTTCCCAGATTGCCAACCAGGTGCCTATACTTTTTCAGGCCAGGATACCCATGGGCAGGGAGAAGCTCCGAGTGCGTGTAGACATTTATGCCCGTCCCCTCAGTTTGTTTGAGTAACTCCTCAAGCACTTTGAGACTGTGGCCAGTAACAATTATTCCCCGCCCTTTGACCGTCCCTGTTTGTACCTCAGTGGGTTCTGGCTCTCCATAAGTTTCGATATGGGCTTTTTTGAGAAGCCTCATTGTGTTCACATTCATCTTGCCAGCCTCAACAGTCAGCCGGATAAAATCTTCTGCGTCAAAGTTGACATTGGTGAATGTGGAGTAAAAGGCCCTCTCCAAGAAGGCATCTATCTCTGTATCAGTATATCCCAGTTCCCTCGCGTGGTATAGATAGGCTGCCATCCCTTGCGTGGCCAGCATCAGGTTATCCTGTAAACGAGCGACCGTAGCCTCCTTTCCGCATACTCCTTTTACCGTGCAGCCTGTTCCCCTTGCAGTCTGGGAGCATTGGTAGCAGAACATATCCAGCCTTTCTTTCTCAGCCATCTTTAATCTCCTTATCACTTGATTCAAATTCCACTATACTCATTAGCAATGCCACCTATCTCTATGGTTCAGTAATAAACTCCTGTTTATCCTCTGGCTTGAAGGTTGCCAGAGGAGGAACTTCATCTAAAGAAACACCTGCCTGATAACCGAAAAGTTCTTCTACATCTTTTATTAATTTACGGGTAAACACTCTCAGATCAATCCCCATTGGGCAGGCGCGCACACAAGCACCGCAATCAACACACCGGCCTGCTTGATGAAATATTCGACCAATCTGGTAAAACATAATCTCAGAAATATTGTTAGTGACACCTGTCCACTTTGGTTTAGTCTGCTCAGCAAAACACTCTTTACAATAACAATTAGGACATGCCTGTCGACAAGCATAACATCTAATACATTTGGAGAGCTGTTCTTGGAAATACTTCCACCTTTCCTCAACAGATTTTTTTTCAAAATCTTCAATAATTGCATTTCTGGATTCTGGTTTCCGGTTTCTGGTCTCGGAACCAATTAAAATATCATAAACAGGCGGCTTAGCATATTGACAACTTAAACATACATCAGCTAATAGATCCTCTTTTTCGATTTCCCTCTTCTTTTTATTTTCATCAATGATTATGATCTTGCCATCCTCCTGCCGCGTTTCAACAATCTCGATATCCTTTTTAATTTTTAATTTTGAATTTTGCATTTTCTTTCTATCTACCATACCTTCACAAACAACACCAATAATAAAAATATTATCTCGAGGTAGTTGATGCTCTTTTATCAGTCCTATTATTGAACCACCATCACAGCCTTTAGCAAGTATTCCTATCCTATGTATCTTTATTTTCTCTTTTCTCTTCGGCTGGGGTATAAAAAATCGTGGTAAATATACAGCTAAATTATTAAAACAAAAAGAATTCCAGCACAATTTTTCAACTGATGAGGACTCAACCACGCTCTCAGTGGTGTTTGTACCCGGTTTAGTAATAAAACAAGGAGGGGATATTAGTGGCAGAGTTCCTTTACTATAACCGATGAAAACATCTATCTTATTCTCACTGAATAATTTCTTTACTGTTTCTTTTATCTGTTGTTCTATTTCTCGCATCATTTTTAACTCAAATAAGTCACTATCCTTTGACGAATTTTTTAATGGGACCCAATTTTTTTACTTCATTAATAACTTTCTCCACTATCTGAGCAAAGCGGGGTCCTTCAGCTGCCGAAACCCAAGAAAATTGTACTCTTTCTGGTTCAATACCAATATATTCTAAAAAGTTTTTCAATAGTGCAAATTTTCTGCGAGCAACCAGATTTCCGCTGATATAATGACAATCTCCCGGATGACAACCAGAAACCAAGACTCCATCAATACCATTCTGTAATGCTTTAATTACATAAAGAGGATTCATTCTGCCTGAACACGGGACGCGGATAACCCGGATATTTGAAGGATACTGAATTCGCGAAACGCCAGCTAAATCAGCTCCTGCATAAGAACACCAATTACAAAGAAAAGCAACTATTTTTGGTTCAAAATTTTTATCCATCATCTTTTAAACAGTAGTAAGTGCAGCTAAAATTTGTTCATCATTAAATCCTCTTAAATCAATTGCTGCTGTACGACAGGAAGCAGAACAAACTCCACAGCCTTTACATAATGCCTCATTAACTACTGCAACCCTTTCTTCTTCATCGAGTTTAATTGCTTGATAAGGGCAGATTTCTACACAGAGACCACATCCTGTACATCTTTCTTTTCTTACTTGGGAGACTTTTCCTTCAGCTTCTATTACTTCTTTTCTTAAAATAGTTACTGCCCTAGCTGCTGCTGCTTTAGCCTGAGCGATAGTTTCAGAAACATCTTTAGGATAATGTGCTAATCCACACACAAAAATACCATCTGTAGCAAAATCCACCGGACGTAGTTTTACATGTGCCTCCAAGAAGTAACCATCGGCATTTAATGGTACTTTAAGCATTTGCGATAAAATCTTATTCTCTTCCCTGGCTACAATACCACAACTGAGCACTACAAGACCAACATTGATAGAAAGATTTTTCTGTAATATTGGTTCATATACATTAACTAAAAGTTCAGAATTTGAGGTTTGGGATTCGGAGTTTGTGGCCTGTAATTTTACTTCTGGTTCGTTTTCCTCTTCGTAGCGGATAAAGATAATCCCTTTTTCCCGTGCTCTCTTATAATAAAGCTCTTTTATACCATAGGTACGGATATCGCGATAAAGGATATAAATATTTATCCCAGGATTAATTTCTTTCAGTTTCAAAGCATTTTTTATTGCCTGGCTACAACAAACCCGACTGCAATACGGATGTTCCTCATTACGAGAGCCAACGCATTGTATCATCACTATAGATTGCTGATTGCTAATTGCTGATTGCTGATTTACTAACCGCTCTTCTAATTCGCGTTGGGTGATAATACGTTCATCTTGACCATAAAGATACTCGGTAAGTTTGTATTCCTCTCCACCAGTAGCAACAATGATTATTCCATGTTCAATCTCTTCCTCGTTTAACGTTTCACGTTTCACGTTTAATGTGGTTTTAAAGTTTCCTACATATCCTGTTATTTCTTTAATCTCAGAATCAGTATAAAGGGTGATTTTTTTGTTCATTTTTACTTTTTCGATTAAAGAAGTAAGAAATTGATCAGTCTTTTCTCCTTCCAGAGTATAATGAATATGGCGAAGATTACCACCTAATTCAGTCTCCTTTTCTACTAAATAAACTTCGTATCCTTGAGTGGCAAGATCAATCGCTGACACCATCCCGGCTACGCCACCACCAATAACTAAAGCCCTGTTGTTTATTTTAAGGCTCATTTTGGAAAGAGGCTCAAGTAACCTGGCCTTGGCGACTGCCATACACACTAAATTTTTTGCCTTCTCTGTTGCTTTCTCTGGTTCTTTTTGATGTACCCAAGAACACTGTTCGCGAATATTAGTAAATTCAAATAGATATGGATTTAAACCTGCTATTCCCAATGTTTTCTGAAAGAGAGGTTCATGTGTTCTGGGAGTACAGGCGGAAACTATCACTCTATTTAATTTCAACTCTTTTATCTTCTCACTAATCAATTTCTGAGAATCCTGAGCACAGGCAAAAAGAAGTTCTTG
>JBHIBS010000065.1:0-6598 GCA_046759165.1 bacterium
TTCTTCCGCCTCTTTCACTGAAGGTTGTTTTTCTTCTTTCCTACCACACCCATTAGTTAGAACTAATCCCATTATTAAAAATAATAATAAGCTAACTTTCATTAATGTTGTCAAGGCTACAATTCTTTTTCTCGTTTTTATCTCCTTTAATGAATGTATAACCCCACACCCAGTTTGCTGGGTGTGGGGTCAAATTCGGTAGAACCCTGTGTCCAAAAAGGTGCCTCTTGATGCACTGTGATGTAAATTAGTGAACCTTTTTATCGTCGAGAGTGTTCGATTCCCGTCGTTGTCCTTTTGCTTTTGCAGACCTCTCCCTTAGCCACTTGGGTACCACGCCATAAAAGAGTCGAATAAGCGGGCGATGGGTCTCGAACCCACGACCTTTTGCTTGGCAAGCAAATGTTCTACCAGCTGAACTACGCCCGCAAATTTTTCGCAGTGCTTCGGACCCGGGGCGCTCACCATCTCGCGTCCGTCGCTAAGATGGAGCTCCTTACTCGTCGCTCCAGCGACCACTTCAAGTCCCTTTCCACCCCAACAAGTGGGCAGGGCGGGACTTCCCTCGCCGCTTTCCCTTTCCACCCTCGCGGCTCGGGCCGGGGCGCTCTCTTCCGCACTTCCAGTGCTCTTCCTCCAGGAGTCGGCGTTCGCGCCCTTCAAGTCCCTTTCCACCCCAACAAGTGGGCAGGGCGGGACTTGAACCCGCACGGGTTACCCCATACGCCCCTCAAACGTACGCGTATACCAATTCCGCCACCTGCCCAATATCAAAAACTATACGAGAAATCAAAATATGAGCAAAAAAGTGCTATGATTTATTCTGACTCCGACCGTTCCCTCTCTACTCACTTGGCAGGGCTGATTCTGGTAGCTGAGGTGTCTCAGACTTGACGGGTGGGACTTCCGGACCAGCTGTCTCCTTCTCAGCTTCCTCTGGTATTCCTACCGGAACAGATGGCTTTTTATAGATAATTGTGCTTAATGGTCTACGAGCAGAAATGATGGTTAAAGTTAGAGAAGTAAATATAAACAGGATCGCGAAGATCACGGTCAATTTTTTCATGAAAACATCCCCTCCTGCGCCACCGAAAATCGCCTCAGTACCCCCTCCGCCCCCAAATAAAGTTGATAAACTAGCACCTTTTCCTACTTGCAAGAGCACAATCAGAATCAAACAGATGGAGACAATAATATGGATTACCAATATTAAAGTTATCATGTTTTATCTCCTCGCTTATCCTTCAAAGCCGCAATTCCCGGTAATTCCTTTCCTTCCAAAAATTCTAAGGCTGCTCCACCTCCGGTAGAGATATGCGACATATTCTCCTGGAGTCCGGCTTTGGTCACGGCAGCAACGGAATCTCCTCCACCAACAATTGAGATACTACCTTTCCTGGTAGCTTCAGCAATTGCTTCGGCGATTGTCTTTGTTCCCTCACTGAATTTATCTATTTCAAAAATACCCATTGGTCCGTTCCAGAGTATCGTCTTAGAAGAATTAATTGCGGAAGAGAACCGCTTAATAGAGAAGGAACCTATATCAACTCCCATCCAGCCTTCTGGGATGGTGACCTCCGAGATTTCTTTACTCTGAGCATCCTCGGAAGCTCGATTAGCAATAATGTGGTCAAGAGGTAATAGAACCGTTACCTTCTTTTTAGAAGCCTGTTTCAATATTTCGCTTGCCGTACCAATTTTGTCTTCCTCTACCACTGAACTACCCGTTCCTATATTCTCCGCTCTCAAGAAAGTGTAGGCCATAGCACCACCTAAAATCAAGGAATCTACTCTGGGCAATAAATTCTTTATCACCCCGATCTTGGTCGATATCTTAGCTCCTCCCAGAATAGCCAAAAAAGGCCTTTCTGGTTCTTCTAAAGCCTGTTTTAGATATTTTATCTCCTTTTGCAATAGAAAGCCAGTCCCAGAGGGTAAATACTTGGGCACTCCCGATGTGGAAGCATGTGCCCTGTGGACAGTCCCAAAGGCATCCTGGACAAATACATCCGCCAGCGACGCCAGTTGCTGAGTGAACTTTTCGTCATTAGCTTCTTCTCCCGAATGAAACCTCAAATTTTCCAAAAGAAGAACTTCTCCCCCTTTCAACTCCCTTGCCACCTTCTCCACATCGGGACCGATAGAGTCAGATGCCATAAGAACCTTTAGATTCAAAAGCTCTCCCAATCTTTCTGCGACTGGTTTCAAGCTCAATTTCCGATCTACCTTCCCTTTGGGTCGACCAAGATGGGACATCAGAATAACTGCGCAGTCTCTTCCCAGAGCATATCTGATTGTAGGTAAAGCAGCTTTAATTCGAGTGTCATCCGTAATTCTGCTCCGTTCATCTAGCGGAACATTGAAATCACAGCGAATTAAGACCTTCTTACCTTCTATTTCCAACTCAGAAATTGACAATTTACCCATTTATCTTACCCTTTCCATAAGATAGACCTAAAGACTCCGGCCTTGACGGCTCGAGCCCGCAGGGTCTCTTCTACTGAGTTGTCACCTTTTCCTTAGCCCCGCTCTTGGCTTCTGACTCCACCATATACCTAACCAAATCATTCACTCTGCAAGAGTAAGCCCACTCATTATCGTACCAAGCAAGAACCTTTACCATCCTCCCTTCTATCATCCTCGTAGAGAGCCCATCCACTATGGCAGATTTATTATTTCCATAGAAATCGCGGGATACCAATGGCTGCTCGGTATATTCGAGATACTTACTCAGCTTCCCCCGGGAAACCTCCTTGAAGACCCTATTCACTTCATCTACGGTCGTCTCCCTTTTCACCTCGACGACTAGATCGATCAGAGAGACATTGGGAGTAGGCACCCGTATTGCCATACCATCCATCTTGCCCTTTAATTCGGGTATAACCAATCCTATAGCTCTCGCTGCGCCCGTAGTAGTTGGAATCATGGAGAGAGTAGCTGCTCGAGCCCGGCGCAAATCCCGATGAGGAAAGTCGAGAGTAACCTGGTCATTAGTAATAGAATGGATAGTGGTCATCAGTCCCCGTTCAATCCCGAACTCATCGAGAAGAACCTTTGCTACTGGCGCCAGGCAGTTTGTGGTGCAGGAAGCATTGGAAACAACATCGTGTTTGGAGCTATCGTATCTATGTTCATTTACTCCCATAACCACAGTGAGAACATCCCCTTTTGCCGGGGCAGTAATCACCACCTTCTTCGCTCCTCCTCCTAAATGGGCTCTGGCTTTTTCAGGATTGGTAAACCTGCCAGTCGACTCTATGACGAAATCCACATCCAGATCTTTCCATGGCAGCTGGCCTGGATCCTTCTGTGACAGGACCTTTATCTCTTTCCCATCTATCAAAATGGAACTATCCTTTGGCTCCACCTTGCCACTAAAAATGCCAAAAGTTGAATCGTACTTAAAGAGATGTGCCAAGGTTTTGGCATCGGTCAAATCATTAACCGCCACAAAATCGAGCTCCTTTATGCCTTCAGCAATAGCTGCTCGTAACACCAGCCTTCCAATCCTTCCGAATCCATTAATACCCACCTTTGTCGCCATTTATCGTTTACTCCCTTCTTTATTATTTACTCTTCCATTATAAATAATTATATAAATTCACCCAATAAAGTCAAGATATTTTTGACGTAGCCACAGCCTTTAGGTCGCGTTCTGTAGATTGCGCAGGCTTCGGTAGTGCCAAATAAACTCTACATTCCATGGGCCAAAACCAGCCCATTAACTTCACTAACCCCTGCCCCCTTCAACGCCTTAGCACACTCATCCAGAGTAGCACCTGTAGTTGCTAAGTCATCTAAAAGGAGAATTGTCTTTCCCGCAATTGGTGGAACGCTTTTTTTTCCTGCTTCGGAAATTTTGAAGGCACCCGAGAGGTTCTCAAACCTTTCCTCCCTCTTCAGTCCAAACTGGGGCTGGGTTTTCTTTATTCTTTCCACTAAATGGGTCAATACTGGCTTATTTACCGCTTCTGCCAAAACCCGAGCCAAAAGTTCTGCCTGGTTGTAACCCCTCTTCTTCTCCCTAGCCTTCTCAAGTGGTATGGGAACAATATAATCGAATCTTTCTTCTTTCAAGTACTTCCCCACAAAATCGACCAAGAGTTTCCCCAAAGGGTTGGCCAAATATTTCTTCTGTTTATATTTAAACTGATGGATCAAATCCTTTAAAACCCCATCGTATACTCCTACTGACCATATCTTCTCTAAGGATAACCTTATGTCAATTGGTCGGTTGAGGTAGACAATCCTGCCCCAGCAATCTTCACAGACGCGGTCTCTATTATCGGCTGCGAGCGACCTTCCGCAAATAACACACTGAAGCGGAAAGAAAAAATTCAAAAGAAGTTCCCAGAAATTGGCCAAAAATTTCTCCTCTCAATCACTCATATTTAAAAGATAGTTTCTGAAGAGTATTTGGAATTTTAGCCAAAAAACGAGGACGACTCATTCTGTTACAAGCAAATCACTGTTTGATCCCGTTTCATCGGGAGAGTTTTGATTTGCGCCCTGCAGAGTCTGAAGGTTTTTGCCGTTAAGAAATTCCTTAAGGATGAACAAACTATCATTTGAATAATATCTTTTTATACTGCTTTTTTCAAGAGTTTTTCTCTCTGTTTGTAGTTTACAAGAAAAAACCGCTAATGCCATAGGTTATTAGCGGTCTTTTCGTAGATTAAACAGTTCCTGAAATATTAAATCTCAGGACTTCTTCTTAGCCAGTTCTGCCCTCGCTATTTTCCCTGTCCTTGTCTTTGGAAGACTCTCCCTGAACTCCACCTCCTTGGGAACCTTATAGTTTGCCATTCTCTCCCGACAGTAACCGGTTATCTCATCTTCTGAAGCTTCCATTCCTTCCTTCAGAACTACAACTGCTCTTACTCTCTCTCCTCTCTTTGGGTCGGGAGCAGCCACTACTGCCACTTCTTTTATTTTGGGATGGCGGTGAAGAACATCCTCAACCTCAGAGACATAAACTATCAACCCTCCGACATTTATTCTGTCCTGTTTCCTTCCCACAATGTATAAATAACCATCCTCATCTCTCCTCGCTAAATCGCCCGTGTGCAGCCAGCCATCCTTAATTCTCTCCCGAGTAGCTTCAGGATCATTATGATATCCCTTCATTATGTGTGAACCGCGGGTAACTATCTCACCAACCTCTCCCACTGGAACCTCATCTCCGTCCTCATCAACTATCTTCACTTCTTTGCCAGGTAATGGCTTACCAATGTTTCCCAAGGGAACATTGCTATCGATTGACTCAAGGGTAAGTAGAGGTGAAGTTTCAGTTAACCCATAACCCTGACAACATCGCCTTAATCCCAGTTTTTCTCCAAGTTCCTTGACCAGCCCGGGAGTGGAATATGCGCCCATAAGGGCGACACTCCTCAAGCTTGACAAGTCGTACTTTTCAAACTCATTCAGCTGTATCAATGCATTAGCCATTGGCGGTACGAAATGGAGAATAGTCACGCGGGTCTTCTCTACCGTCTCCAGCCATTTCCTCGGATTAAAAGCTCCCAAAATTGCAGTGGCAACCCCCATCACAATCGTCTGATTGAAAAGAATAGGTCCACTTATATGGGAAGCAGGTAATGAGAGCATATGGACATCGTCTTCAGTAGTTTTCCAGACAGCATGCATATCTTTAGGAAACCAGTCCAGATTGCCAAAGGTTACCATTACTCCCTTTGGTTTAGCAGTAGTTCCTGAAGTATAGAGATAGAGGGCTACATCTCCATCTTCAACTTCCACGGGAATAACACGAGAAGAAGCTCTATTTTTCATCTCGTTAAAAGATATACAACCTTCTTTCACTTCTTCTCCTACCACCATGATGCTTTTTATACTGGGAATTTCCGTTCTCATTGCCAGAAACATATCCTGGAACTGGCTGGTGGTAATAATTGCTACTGGTTTAGCATCACCAAAAATTAACTTCACTTCCTCCTCTTTGAGCCGGACATCGAGTGGAGCATGGAGAGCGCCAACTTTCATGATAGCATAATAACTTAAAGCGATCTCCATTGAATCCGGGAGGAAAGTGACCACGCAGTCACCTTTCCTTACGCCCTCCCCAATTAGACCTGCGGAGAGATTATTCACCAAACGGTCGAGCTCCCGGAAAGAGACTTTCTCATCCTCAAAAGTTAAAGCCACTTTGTCCCCGAACTTACCGACACTCTCTTCCAAAACTTTTCCTACATTCATTTTCCTCCTCCTTTCTCCTTTAGAATCCAAACCTTAATTCAAAAAATAGCTCATCTCTCTCATCAAACTGCCCATAAAGATTCTTAGGTTTACCTTCAAAAATATGAAGGCCAGCAACCGCCACCAGACTGTCCAGAATTTCAAACTGGACCTTAGGGCTTATCTTCCAGTCATTATCAAATCCATATATGACGAGGACCTCCGGCTTGAGTCTCTCATGCATAAAATCTGTAGAAACCTTCAGGCTTAGCATGGTTGTCACCTGATCCATTGGACCCAATGTCGGTCCAAACAGGAGACTATAGCCCTGATAACTTGGCTTAGAGGTAATAAACTGAATGAATTGCAGGCTGGTAAACCAGTTTGTCACCAGATACTTATCAAA
>JBHIBS010000066.1:0-6498 GCA_046759165.1 bacterium
AGTAGAATATTTAGAACTAGCAACATACCCCAGTTTTAGCGAGCATTTTACCAGGTCTATGCGCTTTCCGAAACCAAAAGATGGACAGGCTAAAGAATTGTAGGGGCTCGATTCATCGAGCCCGTTGATACGGGTCGGATGAATCCGACCCCTACATTTTTTAATCAAATACACAATTGAGTGTGAAAACATGCCCACTTATGAATATTTCTGCTTAGAGTGTGGTAATAAATTTGATATTTTTGCAACACTCTCAGAAAAAGAGAAAGGACTTAAGGTGAAATGCCCAAAGTGCAGAAGTAAGAAGACTTCTCAAGTCTTTGGCAAAATCTCCGTAATAACCCCAGGAAAAAGTAAAAGTTCCTCTTCCAGCTGCCCTCCAGTCTGTCCTCCAGGATGCTCCTGTACATAAACTATCTATTTTTTGTAGGGGTTTGATTTATCAAACCCGTTATCCTCGGGCTCAATAAATTGAGCCCCCACATAAAATTTTTTCAAACGATTTAAAATTTTTCTTGACAATTTTATTGGAGTATGCTATTATTCGCATAGTTGCATAAAATCATTAAAAGGAGGATTGAAAATGCAAGAACTCATAACTAAAATGATAGCCAGTTATTTCCAGGTATTGGGTCATCCCACAAGAATTGAGATTTTACAGCTTCTTAAGAGTAAGGGCGAGATGTGTGTATGTGAGATAGTGGAGGAATTGAAAAAAGACCAATCAAATATCTCAAGGCATCTCAATGCTCTTAAGACAGTGGGTATTGTAGGATTTCGTGGCGAAGGCGTAAAGTCATTTTACAAAGTGAAACATAAGGATGTGGATAAAGTTCTCGATTTAGTGAAGTCTATTTTGCACAAGGAAGTAAGAGAAGGGCAAAGAATTTTAGAGGCATTTTAAGGTTTTAGAGAGGGAAATTGGTATGTTTTTGGATCTAATCTTTGCTGGGCTATTAGCTTTGAAAGAATACATTGCCGAGCATGTCTTAACTTGCCTTGTGCCAGCTTTTCTCTTGGCCGGGGCAATGGTTAGTTTCATATCCAAAGAGACTATTATTAACTATTTAGGCTATGCAGTCAACAAGATAAAGTCATTTGCTTTAGCCAGCGGAGGTAGCTTCTTTTTAGCCGCCTGTTCCTGCACTGTAATTCCTGTTGCCAGTGGCTTATATTTTAGAGGAAGCGGAATTGGTCCTGCCTTTATTCTTTTATGGGTAGCCCCCGCGGCAAATATCTTAGCACTTTTATATACGGGTGCGATTTTGGGCTATGATATGGTGGGCTCCAGAGTTATCTCAGCAATTTTTATGGCATTCATTGTGGGAACAATTATGACTTTCACCTTTAGAAAGAGCGAGGAAAAGAGGGTTGAGGAGAAAGGCCAAGGCTTGAAGGGAAAGATAATCGATACGGCAGACCTTGTCTTAATCCTTTTGATTTTGTTAACACTACTTTCACCAAATTATCTGATAAGAAAAGGTCCGTATGCGCATAAAGTTACTGTCTGGGCAGCCTCTACTGTAATAATGACCATCTATGCTTTAAAAGTAAAGACAAAGGATGAGTTAAAAAATTGGATACGTGAGACCTTCTTTTTTGTAAGGATAATATTTCCCTTACTTCTCTTAGGGGTTTTTATTGTGGGCGTAATTGGAAAGATTTTACCTCAAGAGTGGATTAAGAACTGTTTAGGCGGCTCATCTTTAGGTGCTTCATTCCTGGCAACTCTAATTGGGGCGGCAAGTTATTTTGCTACTATGACTGAGGCGCCTTTTGTCGATACATTAATGAAATTGGGTATGGGAAAAGGCCCGGCTTTGGCATTATTATTGACCGGACCGGGTATTAGCCTTCCCAACTGGCTGGCAATAGCCAGAGTGTTTGGTGCCAGGAAGGCAATCTGTTACGTCTTAACGATAATTGTTTTGGGAACTATTGTGGGTTGGTTTTTTGGTAATTTTGTCTTTTAGGGAAGTGGGATTATGAAGATTGAAGTTTTAGGTCCAGGATGTCCAAGGTGTAAAGCGACAGAGAAAAATGTAAATGAAGCAGTGAAACAGTTAGGTATTGAGGCTGAAGTTGTCCATGCCTATGATATGGCCGAAACGGCGAAAAGAGGGATTATGTTTACTCCTGCGGTAATAGTTGATGATGAGGTAAAAATTTCCGGCAAGGTTCCTACAGTGGATGACTTAAAGAAAATTCTGTCTTCTGACAAACAAGTAAATGAAAAAGAAAGTGAATAAAGCTGCTGCTCCAGGTTGCAAGCCGGTCTTCGAATGGTATGGCAAAGAGCCTGGAACTATGACCCAAATGAAAGGTAAGGCAAAGAAAGAGATTCAAAGGGGGTGATATGAATGTGTTGTGACATGCCTATGAGGCACCTCTGGCACCATCCTTCGTATTGGGGAATCTGCCATTGGCAGAGATTTAGGACCAGAGAAGAAGATATTGCAGGACTTAAAGAGCAAGCAAAGGCGCTAGAAGAGGAATTATCAAGGCTCAGGAAGTATATTGAAGAATTGGAGAAACATTCCGAAAAAGGGGCCAAATAAGGTTGCCTTGCTTCCAATTATCTTAATGCCTCTCAAATTGAAAAAAATTTAGAGGAAATATCATTGCAGCCTGAAGTAAAACAGATAGTAATCTTTCCGAATAAAGAAGAATCTAAAAGAGCAAAAGAAACTTTTGAACAGACCGCGATAGTCTTTAACTCAATAATACCTCCGGGTGATTTTTTGGATGTAGCAAGCGAGGTCTATATATTCTCTCAAGAAGATAGGCCTAAAATAGAACTTGCCATATCCAATAGACATTTAGCAGTCAGTGGATTTGTATACTATAAGCCAACTTCTGTTTCGCCTCAAAAATTAAAAAGAAGGAAGATTAGAGCATCACTTTTGAAAGATATAAATATCACCTTTGTCGCTCCCTGCATCGCTGACCCGAGAAAGATAAGGTTAATCGCCTATTTTTCAGACGATGTGGCTGAAGTTTTTCCCTACCTCAATGCTATAATGAAGAATGCTACCTACAATAGAGAGACCCCTACCTTGAATTTTTCAAAAGAGCAGCGTATGGTTAATATTTATTCTCACAAAGTTGCTATCGCTAAGGTTGATGAAATAGTTGACGCCTGGCAAACTCTGGCCTATATAAAAGACTTAATCAATGATACATATAATAAAAAAGATTCTATAGTGCCAAATTATGAAAGAAAGGTTCGCGCGACTGCTTTAGAGATATACGGTTGGCTTCCTAAGACTAATTGCAAGGAGTGTGGGGAAACAACCTGTCTTGCCTTTGCAGTAAGACTTCTTTTGGGCGAACATAAATTAGAAAATTGTTTACCTCTTTTTACCAACCCCAAGTTTATTGAGAATAAGAAAATTATGCAAGAAATTGTCGAGAACTTAGGAATCTAATTTTAGTGTTTGTGTCCTCATTTTTTCTATTTTTTCTTAACAAGAACATAAGGATAACATATAGATGTTAGTAACGCTCAGAGAAAGCGAAATGTCCAGTGTGAAAAAATCTATTGGCAGAAAATCCGTGTGTTTTGTCCTTGAGGGTGAGTGAGGATGAATTACCTATATGTTGGAACTGGCTTAGCGTTATTAATCTCTTATATTGTAAACGGCGAGAAGACGCTCAAGGCGATCAAGATAGCCATCAAGAAATTTGTAAATATTTTGCCTGCTTTTTTAACTATGCTTATTCTTGTTTCGATTGTCCTTTTTCTTATTCCCGATGAGTTCATTTCAAACTATTTGAGTAAGAATAGCAAGCTTATTGGTGTTATTTTTGCCTCCTTTTTTGGTTCCATAACACTGATACCCGGTTTCATTGCATTCCCTTTATGCGGTATTTTATTGACAAAAGGAGTGCTATATATGGTTCTGTCGGCATTTACCACAACTTTAATGATGGTAGGGGTTCTGACATATCCAATAGAAAAAGAGTATTTCGGGAGAAAAGTAACCATAATAAGAAATTTAATAAGCCTCTTTATAGCTCTTATTGTGGCCGTAGTGACAGGCATTTTCTTCGGAGAGATTTTCCGTTGAAAAGAAATACTATTACTAAGATATTGGGAATATTGAGTTATGTTGTTTTCCTGGTTGTTTCATTCGCATTTGACTTTAATCCTGGGAAAGAAATTGGTCATAATTTCATCTCATTTTCAGTGTATATGCTTAAGATATTACCCTGTGTTTTCTTTCTGATAGGGCTGTTTGAGGTATGGGTAAAGAAGGAGACGGTCGAAAAACATTTTGGTGAAGAGTCTGGTATCAGGGGATACATATGGTCGATGCTACTTGCAGGCACTACGGTGGGTGGCTTATATGTGGCTTTTCCCGTTGCCTATTCTTTGTATAGCAAAGGAGCAAAACTCAGCGTCATCTTTACATACATAGGAGCTTCAGCAATTTGCAGGGTCCCGATGATAACATTTGAAGCATCTTTTATTGGAATAAAGTTCACGTTAATCAGACTACTTGTATCTTTACCTTTGGTGGTCATAACTTCGATATTATTAGGAAACTATCTGACGAAGAGAAACTACAGAATAATGGAGGGAAAATAACGACGCACGAAAATTTATTGGAGACGGCTATCAAGTTTCATGGGCACAAGTGTCCTGCCATGCCCTTAGGATTGAGAGCAGGCTTGGCAGCGATGAGAAAATTAGGAGTAGAGAGGGCGAGCAATAAAGAGCTTTTCTGTTTTTTAGAGGTAGGACCAGCCCATGCAATGATGTGTTTTGGTGATGGAGTGCAGACTACAACAGGTTGTACTTATGGAAAGGGAAATATTGAAAAATTAAATTACAGGAAAAAGGCAATTACTTTAGTTGATGTAAAAAGCAAAAAGGCAGTGAGGGTCGTTGTAAACCCAGATTTTCAGAAGAAAGGGCCTGCTTCAAAGTTTGTTCAATTAAGAAAAGAGGGCGTTGAGCCAAAAGACATTGCTTCTGATATTGTAGACCCAGCTATTGAGAATATTATGAAACAGCCAGATGACGTTCTATTTAAGATTTCTGAGGTATTTGATTATGATTTCAAAGGTAAGAAAAGCACTTTTGAATGGTATGAGTGCGGAAAATGTGGAGAGGTTGTTTTTGCCCACGGGATAAGGGTAAAGGACGACAAGAAATTGTGTATTCCCTGTTCGGGTTATAACTAAGGGGGTATAAATGAGTTTGATTTATCTTGCTCCACCAATATTTTTGGGTATTGCATTTGTATTCTCAATGCTTGGGATGGGAGGTTCACAATTATATATTCCCATTCTATTCTGGCTGGGAATGGATTTTAAAACGCAGGCAATTCTTCTGGGTATGCTTTTGAATGTGGTAAACAGTTCCTCTGCTGCTTTTACCTATGGAAGGAGAAAACTTATTGACTGGAAGGTGGCATTGCCCTTTGGAATTTTTATGGTTATTTTTGCCCCCCTGGGGACTTGGGTGAACATAGGTTTGCCCACAAAGCCGGTAATTTTGATATTTGCCTTTTTTACGGCGACAGCTGCCATCCTTATGCTGAGTGGCTGGAAGCCTAAGAGGGGCGGATTATCTATGCGTGGCAGATTTATGTTGGGAGTTTTTGCAGGTAGCATTCTTGGTTTTTTTGCAGGATTGATAGGAAGAGGAGGAGGAAGTTTTGTTGTGCCCTTGCTTTATATCGCTGGGCTTGAGCCTAAGATTGCAGCAGCAACCTCGGCTATGGTGGTGACACTTTCAGGGAGTTCAAGCTTTACTTCACATATCGCAACAGCGGCACAATCCGATTGGTCTGTCTGGGCACTTTGCGTCGTTTCAGTATTCTTTGGGAGCCAGACAGGTTCCAGACTGATGGCTAAAAGATTGAAGTCAAAATCAATTAAATTAATTTTTGGAACGGTACTTTTGGGGGTTGCCTTACTTCTGATTGTAAGAGATGTTATATTAAAATGACAATTTTCCATAGCCCACCCAGCAAATCAAAAAAGATTTTACTTGACAAAGATTTTTCTTTATGGTACTATATTTGTGAAATCGTATATAGATATATAGAAGCGAGGTATTTTAATGAAACAATACGTTGATTTGTTTAAGGCGCTTTCGGATGAGACGCGTCTAAGGATTATGGTCTTACTTTCTGAGAAAGAACTCTGTGTTTGTCAGATTGAGGCTGCTTTGGGTCTTCTTCAGGCAAAGGTTTCTCGCCATCTTACTGTATTAAGATACGCCGGGTTGGTAAGGGACAGGAGGGATGGTTTATGGATTTATTATTCCCTTGTGGAGCCAAAAAATGAGGTGGAAGAAAATCTATTTAAGTGCTTTAGGGAGTGTCTACGAAAAGAGAAATTTTTCAGGACTGACTTAGCCAGTATGAAAAAATGTGTTGCTCAACCTTTAGATGTTATTGCTGAAATGGTGCGAAAAAGTTAATAGACTATTTAGGCGGTCACAAAACTAAAGGTTAGGAAGGAATTTCTTCACAAAGCGAATTT
>JBHIBS010000067.1:0-6301 GCA_046759165.1 bacterium
TTTTTATCGTTTTTGGAATTGTTCTCAAGATTATGCCTTTGTATACTTTGATAGCTTTGTTTACTCTTCCTTTGGCTTTTATGCTGGGAAAGATGATAAAAATAAACTATGACAAAATTCACGAATTAGTTCCTGCTAAAAAGATGTGCATTGGTTTACATTTAATTTTTAATTTGTTATTGAGTGGTGGATACGTATTAAATAGATTAATTGTTGGATAAATTATGAATCAATTAAAATTATTGCCGATAGAAGCGGAACTTAGCCAGAGAATAAGTTGGTACATAAGATTGAGATGGTTAGCTGTAATAGGTGTAGTTGGAATTGTTACTGGAGCACACTATATTTTAAAGGTAAAATGTGCTCACTTGCCATTGTATTTAGCTGCAGGGGGAGTGTTTTTTTACAATTTCCTTTTTTATTTATACGACATTCGTCTCAGATCACAAATAGGGAGCGAAGGATGGTTAAGAAAAACAAGACGCTTTGCTAATTTACAAATTTCAGTAGATTTATTTATGCTTACTTTTTTAATTCATTTTGCTGGAGGAGTAGAAAATCCTTTTATCTTTTACTTTATCTTTCACATGGTTATTGCCAGTATTTTATTATCGAGTAAGGAAGCTTATCTTCAGGCATCATTAGCTGTACTCCTTTTAGGGGGCTTAATTATTATGGAATACTTTCAATTTTTGCCTCACTACCACTTAGAAGGATTTATTATAGGAATTCAAACTTGGAGGAGTCCTTACTATAATTTAGGTATATTCTCCGTTTTTATTACCACAATGTATTTAACTGTCTTCATGGTCACTCGTGTCGCTAATAGATTGAAAGATAAAGAAAAGGATTTAGCAATAGCTAACGAAGAATTGAAAGAACAAGACCGCTTAAAATCAAGGTATGTTTTAACTGTAGCCCATGATATTCAAACTACTCTTTCAACGATTCAAAGTTGCCTTAAGGTCGTTTTAGCTAATTTAACAGGCACTATTTCAGAGAAATCAAGAGAAATGATTGCCCGGGCTGAACACCGCTCTGTGGCTTTGTTACGTTTTGTTAAGGATCTTTTAAATCTGTCAAAAATTAGAGCCATGAAAGGAGTAGAGAGAACTGACTTATATCTTGAAGAAATAGTTAGGAAAACAATCGACCAAATAAAAGGAAATATAGAACAGAAACACATTTTCCTGGATGTACGGATTCCTAAGCATTTGTCTTTAATTTATGCAAATCAAGATGCCTTAGAACAGCTATTTAATAACTTGCTAACCAATGCTGTAAAATACACACCATGGCAGGGAAAAGTAGGTATCGAAATAGTCGAAATAGTAGGGAAAGAAGGATGTTTTCATACAACTATCTGGGACACTGGAATAGGTATCCCCCAGGAAGATTTATCTCGAATATTTGATGATTTCTATCGTGGGAAAAATGCCGAACAAATGGTAAAAGATGGGACAGGGTTAGGATTATCTATTGTAAAACAAATTATAGATGAACATAATGGAGATATTTGGGTAGAGAGTCAGCCGGGAAAAGGAACTAAATTTACTGTGGCTATCTCCAACAGTTGTGTATGCCCTGAATGTGCCGATAGGAAAATCTAAGAGAACTGAAAAGGAGAAGACAAATGATGAATAAGCAAGCAAAAATTCTCATCATTGAAGATGATGTTGATTTAGTGGAAGCGATGAAAGTAACTTTAGGGGCGAAAAATTATGAAGTTATTGCTGCCTATGACGGTAAAGAGGGACTTAAAAAAGCCAAAGGCGAGACACCTAATTTGATTATTCTTGATGTAATCATGAGATCAGAAACCGAAGGGTTTAATGTATCTTACGATTTACGAAAAGATCCCGAACTGTGTTATATCCCTATCTTGATGGTAACCGCGATAGCAGAAAAAACTGGTTTCTCTTTTTCTCCTGATACTGACGGAGAATTTCTTCCAGTAGATGATTATGTAGAAAAACCAGTTAGACACGATGATTTACTTAAACGGGTGGAGAAACTTTTAAAGTTAAAAAAGGAAGAGATAAATATTAGAGGAAGGAAAAGCATTCTATGAGGGTTTTGAAGAAGGAAGTAAGTTTGAAAAATATTTATAAACCTGTAGAAAAGGAACTAATTAAGGTAGAAGAGAAGATAGAAAAAGAATTATATTCTGATGAAGAGGCTGTCTCTATTATTAACGAGTATGTTTTGAATACATCGGGAAAACGTTTGCGTCCAGCTCTTGTTTTACTTTCGGGTAAGGCTGTTTCCAATCATCAATCGCCAATTACCAATTACCTGATTTCACTGGCTACAGCTATAGAGTTAATTCATACAGCTACTTTAATTCATGATGATGTAATTGATGAGGGAAATTTGCGTCGCGCTAAATCGACAGTAAATGCAAAATGGGGTGACGAACTTTCTGTACTCTTTGGTGATTATTTATATTCTAAAGCTTTCTCCCTCCTCGTACATATTAGAAATCAAGAAATTTTGACTCTTTTATCTTCAACTACTAACGGGATGTGTGAAGGAGAAATAGTTCAGATAGCGGTTGCTAATAATAATTTTACAGCTATAAGCGAAGGAGAATATTTAAAGATTATCGAGAAAAAGACTGGCCGGTTAATCTCTGCTTGCTGTCAAACAGGTTCTATTTTAGGCGGGGCTGATGAAACGGAAATTGTTGCTCTTCAAAAATATGGATTGAACTTCGGCATGGCTTTCCAGATCGTTGACGATTGTCTGGATCTTATAGGAAAAGAAAACGAATTAGGAAAATCTTTAGGCTCAGATGTTCGGAAGAGAAAATTAACTTTGCCATTGATTTATTTATTATCTCGTTCTACTAACAAGAGGAATGCGGTAGATTGGCTATATGAAGTATGCCAATCAAAACATGATCTATTGTACGAATCTATAAATTATGCTTTTGGAAAAGCAAACGTATATGTGGAAAAGGCTAAAGAAAGAATAGAAACTTTGGGAATTATTCCTCCTATTAAGGAGAGTTTGGTTAATTTGCTTGAGTACATTGTGATAAGACTTCAAAGTAAATTAGATAGAAAAAGGAAATAAATTAAATTAAGAGAGAATAAGTGAATGAATGATAAGATTTGAAGATGCATTAAAAATTGTATTGGAAAATGTAAAACCTTTAGATACGGGAAGAATCAGGACACTTTCTGCTTTAGGTTATGTTTTAGCCCAAGATATATATTCAACTCTGGACTTGCCCTCTTTTGACAATTCGGCAATAGATGGATATGCCCTAAAATCTTCGGATACACAGGACGTTTCCAAGAACAATTCGAAGATTTTAGAAGTAATCGATGACTTACCTGCTGGACATGTGTCTACCAAAAGACTGAAATCGGGTGAAGGGATAAGGATTATGACTGGTGCACCGATACCTGCAGGTGCTGATGCAGTGATAATGGTGGAAGACACAAAGATAGTTGATAGTCTACAGTTGACAGACCATAGAAAAAAATGTGGACAGCGGTCTATGGACTATGGAAAAATAGAGATTTTCCGGAAGGTTAAAGAAGGAGAAAATATTCGTCGAAAAGGTGAAGATGTTAAAAAAGGAGAATTGGTTATATCAAAAGGGAAAGTTATTTGTCCAGCAGAGATAGGGATGTTGGCTTCTTTGAATATTCAAGAAGTAAATGTAATAAAGCATCCCCGGGTAGCGATTTTAGCCACCGGAGATGAGCTAATTGATATAGGACAGGATTTAGAACCAGGAAAGGTAAGAAATAATAACAGTTACGTTCTCTTTACACAGGTTATTAAATACGGCGGAATTCCTGTTGATTTAGGAGTAGCACGAGATAAAAAGAATGAAATAGGAGAAAAAGTTGTTCAAGGTTTAAGTGCAGATATATTACTTATCTCTGGAGGAGTCTCGGTAGGAGACTATGATTTAGTGAAAGATGTTCTAATAGATTTAGGAATGAAAATGAAATTCTGGAAGGTAGCAATGAAACCCGGTAAACCGTTTGTCTTTGGGCTAATTGAAGGTAAACCAATTTTTGGCCTGCCGGGTAATCCCGTATCTTCAATGGTCACTTTTGAACAATTTGTCAGACCAGCGATTCTAAAGATGCGAGGAATAACTGACTTAAGCAGAACTTTAATTAAAGCAATTATTAAAGAAGAAATAAAGAAAAAGATAGGATTAAGGTATTTTATTCCGGCAATAGTTAAGAAGGAAAATAATCAATATTTTGTTACCACTACTGGTCCCCAAGGTTCAGGAATTCTTAAATCAATGATTCTATCTAATGGATTAATCATTCTTCCAGAAGAAGTTACCCATGCGGAGGTTGGTGAAGAAGTTACAGTAGAGTTATTTGATTAAATGGAGTTAAAAACTGGTACCTATCATTTCGATTGTTGGAAAAACAAATAGCGGAAAGACAACTTTGATTGAGAAGATTGTTCCTGAATTTAAAAATAGAGGATATAAAGTAGGAATAATAAAACATGATGTGCATAAATTTGAAATCGATTATGAAGGTAAAGATACTCATCGGATGACTCAAGCTGGAGCAGATACTGTGATTATTGCTTCTGGGCAAAAAATCGCGATGGTTAAAAAAATTGATTGTGAATATAAACTTGACGAGCTCTCCCAACGGTTATTGAATGATGTAGACATTATCATTACCGAAGGATATAAACGACAGGACAAACCCAAAATCGAAGTAACCCAAACGGGAGAACTGTTATGCAGTAAAGATGACAATTTGTTAGCCATAGTTATTAACCCCATTAGAAGTAATCCCAATGAAAGTGCGCATGCTTCACTAACGACGGGGACTTCTAATCGGGTAGTAGATGTTCCTTGTTTCAAATTAGATAATATTCTTCCTATAGTGAATTTAATTGAAGAAAAATTTTTGAATAAAAGGATTAAAGAAAAATGAAGAAAATCTTTCTTTTATGTTTTCTGAATTGGTTTATGCGGAGGGAATTCCTTTTCCTCGCCCTGGACACGGAGGATTAATGATTAACAGTTTATGAACTTTTGTGGATTTCAAAGTTAGGCTTTGGTTATAGTATCGGGTAATGTATTCTAATTATATAGTAATAATCAAAAATTCAGCGAAATGGACGTGATGCTTTATTTATGTGCGCGATGATTTATCATCGCAATAAAAATAAAGTCTTTGAGTGTCAATGACTGGAAAGGAGGAAGAGGAAAAGAAGATGAAAAAAAGTTTCTTGTTTGTGTTAGTGTTAGGCGTGGTTAGTTTGCCAGTTTTGAGTTCTCTGGCAATAGGGGTCGAGGTTTCCGGGAAAAGTTACATTGAGTATAAGTATGACCTGACCAGGAATAATGAAGGTAATGATGAATTTGCGGTTACCCGCGTTTACCTTAACTTCAAAGAAAAGGTAACGGATAAGATTGATTTCAGAGCGACAACAGATATTAAAGCTGGCTCATATGAAGGGAAAGATAATTATCTTATGGTTTTTATTAAGTATCTCTACGTAACCTTTAATGATATCTATCCTGATGCTAAATTGCGTATCGGCCAGACTAATCGGCCCTGGATCGGTTTTGAAGAAAAAATCTGGGAACACCGCTGGGTAAGTAAGGTTTTTGCTGATCTGGAAGGGAAACTTTCTTCAACTGGACGGGGAGTAATGCTAATGGGTAAAGTCCCACAGGGATATGGAGATTATGCAGTAGCATATATCAATGGTGCTGGTTATCATACCGAGGAAAGTGGTGAGTATAGTAAAGATATTTCTGTCCGTTTGACACTTCAGCCCTTGAGTGATAAGGCGTTGAAGTTAAATGCTCTCTATTACGCTGGTAAATATGATACTACTGGTCTTGCTGATGCTACTAAGAATCGAATAGTCGGTATGGTAAGTTACCAAGCAGATAGATTGACTGTTGCTGCTGAATATCTTACTTCTGATGATAAAGGGACAAAAGGTGCCGGCGGGGGAGGATTTGGAATATTCAAAGCGACTGACAGAATTTCTCCTTTCATTCGTTATGAAATATTCGATCCCAAGGATGATGATGAGCATACACGGATTATTGTAGGTGTGAGTTACAAACTGAGGAAGAAAGTCGTTGCTGCTATAGATTATCAAAGTGAAGATTATAAATCATCCGCAATGACTGATACGGCACAGCTTTATTTACATATGAGAATTAATTATTAATTTAGTTATCTGTAGGCATCTATGAAAAGGCTTGTCAAGTAAAATGTAAATTTGGTTCTTTGAAAATTCTGTCCGTTTTTAATGAGCAATATTTTTGCCAGGCATCTAT
>JBHIBS010000068.1:0-5871 GCA_046759165.1 bacterium
TGAGGGCTGGAGGAATGCCCCTCAACTTCATTCCCAATAGATTAAAGATGGAAATATGAGCACCTGCTGCCACAGCTTTGATCCAGATGTTGAGAAAGTAGAGGAAAATTATCGCAAAGATAATTCCAACTATTACCACCAATCCAATTAAGAATTGTACCATTTCTCACCTCGCATAATTTCCTCACACCTCTTGGGGTGTCTTATACCTTTTTGTCACACTTCTTCGTCTATTCTTCTGACCACAACTCTATTCCCTTCCACCCTTACCACTTTTTTTCTGCGGAAACTGCCTCGCATCTCCCTCCAAAATTTGTTCACACGCTGAGTCTCATGGTCTGAATTTCAGTTAAGGGATAATTAGCCTTTGCCCAGGGTAGATTAGGTCGGGATCCACAATTTTGTCCCGGTTTGCTTCGTAGATCCTCTTCCACTTCCAAGGGTCTCCGTAAATGCTCTCCTTCTTAGCAATGTTCCAGAGACAATCCCGGTCCTTCTCCCAGGTTCCTACCACATACACCTTTGGTGCTTCTTCTCTTGCCCTTGCTAAAGCCTCCTCTCTTGCTCTTGCTTCATTTGCTAATGACTCTGCGTTCCAGGCTCTGTGGGTAGCAGTTGCATAGTCGCCATCATCAAAGGCTCTTTGTGCCTCATCCAATACAGATTCTGCTATTGCCGTATCAGCACCGACCGCCTGGGCAGCTTTTATTGCTTTACCAGCAGAAGCAATGGCATCCTCTGCATCCAACCTAGCCTGATCAACTTCCCATTCCGCTTCTTCTCTTGCCTTTGCTAAAGCCTCCTCTCTTGCTCTTGCTTCATTTGCTAATGACTCTGCGTTCCAGGCTCTGTGGGTAGCAGTTGCATAGTCGCCATCATCAAAGGCTCTTTGTGCCTCATCCAATACAGATTCTGCTATTGCCGTATCAGCACCGACCGCCTGGGCAGCTTTTATTGCTTTACCAGCAGAAGCAATGGCATCCTCTGCATCCAGCCTAGCCTGATCAACTGGTGGAACTAAAGGCCTTTTTGGGCATCCGGTTACCCCTACCAAGAGAAGGCTCAAGAGTAACAGTCCCAAAAATCTCTTCATTTCCTCACCCCCTTCCTTCACTCCGAAATTTGTTACCATTTCGTTACCGCATTTCTGCCAAAATGCCGTAAATTACTATAAGTTCCCTGAAGTAAAAAATCCCAAACCGCTTTGATCTCTTAAGTAGCTTCGGGCTTTTCGTTTATCTTTTTGGCTTGGCTTTTTCCTGCGTTTAGGCTTATGAAACCGTCGCTCTACCAACTGAGCTACGAGGCTCCCTAGTAGAATGAACTAATATGTGCACTCCTCCTTATAAGGTACAATTGTTGTGTTACAGCAAGCCTCTCAGGATCAGACTATATGGAGACACTATTATTGAGGTTCCCCACCAACTCATCGTATTTCTTTAAAGCAGGATACACAAATTTCAATTCATTTATTTTAAAGACCCTTTCCTATTTATACTGTGAGAAGTTAACCTCAAAACTACTTTCCCCTTTGTCTTTAATCAGGATTATTTTAGTTTTTGCTTTAGGGTCGATTGCGGAGTAAGGAAAGAAGGCTGTTACCGTTGCTTGGTATGAGGGACTTGATGGAAAAACAGCGGTCGTCTTAGTCCACCGAGGAGAACCTCGAGTTCCAGGTTTAATAACCTTCTTGCCTCTCTTTAAGACTATACGGTAATTTTCAGCAAAGTCAATCTTGTCTCCGTAAGTACAAATCCTAATCCAAAATTCTTTGCTACTCAGAATTTCTTCAATCTCGTCTCTCCCTGGGCTTTTATACCTCCTTGCCGATCGACAGCCTAGAAAGGCAAGGGTGTAAAACTTAGTAGCTACGTATCCGTATTCCTTATGACCTTTCAATTCACCAAAACCGTAAAGTGAGCGGATATTCTCCGGAGAATCCTTATTTTCCGCTCCCCAATCGATGGCTTCTTTGACCTCTTCTTCGGTTAAATTGACCTTGATCCCGTTAGTATACATAGCTAGTCCTTTTTCTTCCCAAGATAGTTGTCTCATCTGCCTATCGTTTTTTCTCTTCCACCACCAAGAATAAGCGATAAGTCTATAGGGAAGGGCAGTATAAGAGTCTGGCGGTAGAAAAAGGCGCTCTTTTCTCAATAATAAGACCCTTTTAAACTCAAAATATGGCCCTCCTCTGGCTCAAAAAAGACATTTTACCTCCCCATCAGTAAATAGCCCCGTATTTGTTCCACAATCCACTTTATTGATGGAGGCAGGGCTTCCTACCTTTTTACTCAATCAACTTTCCACTCAACATCAGTGACCGATACACTGGTTACCCTTTCCCCTGTGCCGATGGACGTAACAGCGTGTTCTGTTCGGCTTTCACCTGCCTTCAAATTCAATCCACGGGTCAAATCGTCGTGACCTAAAAAATCATAGGTAACCCTGTAGTGTATATCATAGCGTTCGATATCTTTTTCTCCATCATTTTTCACCCAAATATAAACTTCAACGGAACCAGTGGAGGAAGAATATTCGTAGCTCTCGATACTTGCACTAAGGTGGACTTTCTTTGCGCACCCAGTAGATAAGAGCAGGAAAAAAGCAATAATCAGAAACGATAAAAGATACTTTTTCAGGAATTTTCTCATCTTTCTATCACTCCTTTCTTAATTATCAGCTTCTCAGGGCCTCTTTTAGGTCTTTGATCTTATCCTTACACTCTCTCCATTTCTTGCTTCCTTTCTTATATCTCTTTAATTCTTTTTGGAGAGAGGTCATCTGAGATCTTCTATCAGGTTTGTCCTTCTTAATTTTGCCCCGCATTTTGGCACCTCATTAATCCAATTTATAACACTAGATTCCCGCGGTTTCTCCTCTCCAGACAGGGAGACCACTAATACTACCAACCTTTCCACCCCCAGGCTCGTTACTCCTGCTACCAGGGTTATCTCTCCCGGGCTCAATTTCTTGATTTGCTCAATACCGGCTTTTATCACTTTATACTAAAAAGACCTTTAGACGCCTCCCGGTAAGTGGACATTGAGAGAGTTGTCGTAATAGCCGACTCCAGCTATAGAAAGACCTTTCTCCATAATCAAGTCCCCTGCTTTTCCTATAGAACCCTTCGGGACTATGAGATAGAACTTTGAGACTCCAGCGTTATACATTTCCCACTGCGCGATCTCTTCAGGATCTACGCTGTCCTCTGTCTCGATTTCAAAGAGCTCTGCAATCTCCTCCACTTCCGAAGGTCTAACTACCAAATCAGGATAGACAAAAGTCCCGCCTCTTTTGACCGACCCATTAGGATTTTTCTCCTGTCCTGGATTTGCCACGACATATTTACCTTGATTTTCTAACCACTTCTTTAACCCAGCAATAATGTGGTCGTGAACCTTCCAATTCTCATTGCTTCTGTGTTCACTCATACGGGTTACCTCCTTCACTTTTTCATTTATTATAGTGACGATTTAAAAAATGATACTGTCACAAAATAAAGGGGGAAACAATGTATCAATATTTACTTCTAAAGACAAAAAATGTTCCCAGAGATCATCTGAAAAAATTTGAAATTTTGTTCTCTCTTCTCGATTTTGCTGACGAGAAAACTCCTACAGGAAGACCTCCCCATCCAAGATCTGCTCTTTTGAACGCCTTAATTTACAAAAACTTAAGTGGACTGCCTACACTGACGGACAGGGCAAGGGACTTGGCCGATCATCCTCAAATCGCCCAAATTTGTAGCGTTTCTTCTTTTCCTCCTAAGGAGGGTTCCTTTGCTTTTATTAAAAATACTCCCAATATTGTTTTTCAATCAGTAAGCGAAAACTTGATCCATCAATTGATGGGTCTTAGCCAAATTAAAGGGAGATATATTTCAGCTGATTCCTGCCCAATCAAGGCAAACCTTAAAGAGAACAATCCCAAAACCATGTCGCCAATCCCTTTGATAAATCCAGGATTGCCAAAGGTGATATAGCCTCTTGGCTGGGAGTCTAATCTACGCTCACCCTGACATAAAGAAGCCCGAGTTCTTCTGGGGCCACCGCAACTTCGTGTTAACGGATGCCTTTTCTGAACTCCCAATAGCAGAAAAAACTTGCCCAGCCAATATATACGAGCAGAGCTTAATCATCTCTCAACTCAAATATATCGTAGCAACTTTCCACTTTCCTATAAAAGTAGTAATTGGTGACTCTGCGTTTGATTCTGCCCGGATAATTGAATTTATTCTCAAAGAACTTGGCGCCCAACCAGTTATCCTCAGAAATCCCAAACGAGGTGAAAGTCAATATAAAAAACTTTCTCCAAAAGGTTTCCCCGTCTGTATCGATGGATTTGAAATGTCTTCACGAGGTGTTTACTATGACAAAGAGCAAAGCCGCAAGCATCATAAATTTATCTGTTCAATTAAAGCCGCAAAAAAATTTGCACAAAAAATCCATGGTGTCCTTGGAATCATCCTAAATTTACAAACAGCCGATTCGGTTGTGTTGTTAATTTAAGAATTGATACAGATGATTCCATTCGCAAATCCATAAATTATGGCTCACAAACATTTAAGAAATTTTACAACCTACGGGCTTCTACTGAAAGGATTTTCTCTTGCCTTCTTAATCTATGCATGCAAGAACCTTCTGTTAAAGGACTCAAGGTTATCGCCAATCTCTGTACTATCGCTCATATCTCTGTTCTTGGGATTGCTCTTACTGATGCCAAGACTGACCACAAAGATAAAATACGCCTTGTGAAGAAATTCCTCCCTACCCTTTAGTTCTGTGACCGCCTAAAAGAATTTCTTAATTCCCTTCCTCGTCATCTTTAACCCAAATCTTCAGCCCCTAAATACTTCCCGCTAAATGAATAGTAAGAGCAGAATTATAGTAACCGATTCCATCTATAGAGAAGCCCTCTTCTCTGGTCAATTCCACCGCTTTCTCTACCAAATTTTCCGGGACTATTAGATAAAACCTTTCTTTGCCTTTGTTAAAGTTCCTCCACTGTATAACTTCTACAGAATTTACGCTGTCCGTTGTCTCCACCTCGAATAAGTCGCTGACCGGCTCTCCTCTTGAGGGTCTGACAACCAAATCTGGATAAACCCATCTCCTCGCTCTTCATATTGAACCACTCAGATTTCTCTGTTGCCCTGGATTTACCACAACATATTTTCCCTGGGCTTCTAATGTCCTCTTAAGTTTATGAATAATCCGGTCGTGAATCTCCCAATTTGCCTTACTTCTGAGTATACTCATTTTGATCGCCTCCTTATCAAAGAATTTCTTAATTACGTTCTTCGCCCACTTTAAACTAAATCTTCAGCCTCTCCTGGATTTCCTACCGACTATTGGTTATTGCTTGGGCTGAGCTGGTGATCTTTCTTACTTATCTACCGGTGTATATTAGGGGGCAGCTCATCACTCCATTTCTTCCAGGCTTTTTATATGCCTGATTCTCTTCCAGAAGGGTTGGCCACTTTTCAGCCCTTTCTCCTATAGGCATTCCAAGGATTCTTGCTTCCTCATCGATAAACTCCTGAGGAGCACCTTTTCCTTCCAGCTTGACAATCCATATTGCTTCTCTTGTCAATACTCTCTTATCCCGGGAATCTTCGTAAAACTTCTCGAGTCCATCAAAAAACCTATAGCCCAGGCGAGTTTCATAGAGTTGTTCTAGGATTCCCATCTATAGTCATCTACTCTCAATCCTTCAATTTCTTCACTAAAACAGAGTTCCGTACTTAACCCCTAACAGAATACAGAAAAGTAAAATATATGACCTTCTCATTCTACCTCCTTTTAATTATGTAAATTGTGCCTGTCACAAAACTATTTTCTCGTCGGAAAATCAATAAACTGAAAATAC
>JBHIBS010000069.1:0-5641 GCA_046759165.1 bacterium
GATCTAGCTTCCATAGGAACAGCCGAGATTGTGCATGCCGCCTCCCGAGGCGAGGCTTTCACGGTAATCTTCATCAACAATGCCACCTATGGGATGACTGGGGGACAGATGGCCCCTACTACTCTGATAGGCCAGAAGACCACTACCACTCCTTTTGGGAGGGATGTGAAAGAGGCGGGCTATCCCTTAAAGGTATGTGAGCTGCTCTCATCCTTACCGGGAGCGGCGTATCTTGAAAGAGTAGCCGTGAACAGTCCGGTTAATATAAGAAGGACAAAGAGAGCTATTAAGAAAGGCTTCACGGTCCAGATTGAGCGAGAAAAATTCGCTCTGGTAGAAATTCTTTCCCCCTGTCCTACCTGCTGGAAGATCTCACCCCTTGATTCTCTCAAATGGATGGAAGAAAAGCTAATCCCCTACTATCCTCTGGGAGTGATAAAAGACGAAGCTAGCCTCTCAGTAAAATCTTAGATTAATGCCCCTCCTTGAAGCATAAAAGAAAGTGCCAAAATGTTGACATTTACTAATTTTTTCTCTAGAGTATCACCGAAGAAAACCCTTCATCCTTTCATAATCACCTCGAAGAAAATTTGCAATGGGAGCCCTACCATTAGTGGCTTAGGGTTGGAATGTGACAAAGTCAAGTAAAAAAGGGGGTAAAAAAACAATGAGTAAAGTAACGCTTAAGATTAACCTTGATTTTGAGGAGCTAAAAAAGATTATCTCCAGGCTCTCCGAGGATGAGAAAGAAGCTCTTTTCTTTGAGCTTAACCCTGCTTGGGGTAAGGCTCTTGAGAAGATGGAAAAAGAGGCTATCCGGGAAGATGAAGAAGGGAAAACTGTTAACTTAGAGGATATTTAAAGGGATGTATGAAGTAAAGCTGGAGATAAGAGCCACAAGGCAGGTTGAAAAACTGGATCCTCACATAAAAGAGGTAGTCAAAAGAAGATTAAGGGAAGCTCTTGCCCCAGATCCTCATAGATATTCTTTCTTATCAGGCAAGTACTCAGGGTTAAGAAGGGTAGCTTTTTCTATACCCCAGCAGGAGAATTCAGAGCAGTTTTTAGTATCAGAGAAGATAAAAGAAGAGTTGTTGTTATTTTTGTGGGATCCAGAGAGAACTTTTATAAAGAGCTTCAAAGATACTTAGGCTAGGGAGAAAAAATTGCCTCGGCCAAAAGAGAAACGTAACGCACTAAATTCCTTTTTTGCCTATTGTTTTAATCGCCTTAATCTTCTGCATTTAAGGTTTCTGCATTTTCACTCCTAAACTCAGCAACTCTTTTAGAGTAAAGCTTCCCGTATAGGAGAATTACCTTATCTCCTCGACATCGGCTCCTATCACACCTAAAATGGGCCACCCATCTTTTATCTTGCTCGTGGAACTATCCCTTACCGGAACCAAACCCTCTTGTTTTTCAGAGTATTGCGTGGAAATATCGGATAAATCCAGAGCTATTACAGTATCTTCTTTTATGAAAGGCTTTGTCTCTTCTATGAGACGTTCTCCTATACTGAAGGTAAGATCTTTGCTCTTTATTTGTCTGGAGGCTCCGTGCACAGTTTTTATCAAAGGAATATCCTCGTCTAAATCCCTTAAAAACACTGGCCAGTTTTACATCTTCACTGGCCTGAATGCCGTAATCATCCGGTGGATAAATTTTCTTTTCGGTTTGTCTAATTCTAAAGATACCTTTGCTAGATATTCTGGCTATCTGTCCACTGTCTTAGTGGAATTAGCCATATTAGAAACTTCCTTCTTTTAGAAAGCTTCCCCAAATTCTACTCTAAATAAAATACGTATATCTCAAGATAATTCTCCTATTCCACTTATTCAAAAGCTGTACTCTTTATTATGTCATCGTTTCAGAAAAAGTGAACCTAAATTTTGGGGCCTAGAAAAAGTAACTGTTCGATTTTTGGTGGGTAAATCATATGTATCCCTTTCTGGAAAAGGATTTAAGCCACTTTTTCAGAAATATCGCTCAAACCCACAACTGGTAAGTCTTTCGGGTATTTCACTCACCAAATTTTGAACAACTAGACTAGAAAAATTTGGGGTTGACAAAAATTTTTTTATATATATAATATTTATAGTTATCAGTAAAATTTCTTTATGAATGATAAAAAACAGAGGCGAAAGGTGTCTTGGAACAACAAGCTTCAACTATACGGAGTTAAATTATGGGGTTAGGAGAAAAAATTAGAGGTCGAAGAATGGAATTGGGTTTAAAGGGCTTGGACTTAGCAGAAAAAAGCGGCCTCAGTCCGGGCTTTATTAGCCAAATTGAACGAGATCTGGTGAATCCTTCTGTGAGTACTTTGAAAAAAATTGGAGATGCACTAAACATACCCATAGGAGCTCTTTTCGAAGAGGCAACTTCTGAAGAGGAAAAGAAAGAATTTTCTGTGAGTAAATCACCTGTTGTACATGAGAATCAGCGAAAGATACTCTCTCCCAATAAAGGAGTCACTTTTTATCTCCTCAATCCAGATATGAGTGGGGACATTGAGTTTATATTAGATATTTTTGAGCCTGGAACAACTACAGGAGAAGAACTTTATTCCCACCCGGGAGAGGAATGTGGATTAATCCTGAAAGGCGAGTTAGAAATTCAACTGGAAGATAAGAAATATCTTTTAAAAAAAGGGGATAGCATTACCTTCAAATCTACGATTCTCCATAAAAAAACAAATACAGGAAAAACCAGGTCTATTTCAATTTGGGCAAATACTCCTCCTTGGTTTTAAAAGGTTGTAAAAATGAGTATTTCAGAAAATAAAATCAAGGAATTAGAGAAAATAGCTAAATCCGTACGTAGAAATTTACTCAAGGCTATTTACGAGGGGAAAATGGGTCATCCAGGAGGATCGCTTTCTGCAACGGATATTTTAGTATATTTATATTTTTCAAAACTCCAAATTTTTCCCGAGGATCCAAATCGCAAAAACAGAGATATTTTTATCCTTTCTAAAGGGCATGCAGCCTCAGCTCTTTACGCTGTTTTAGCGGAAAGAGGATTTTTCTCTAAAGATCTTTTAAAAACCTTTGGTAAGATAGATAGCTCCCTGCAGGTTCATCCAGATATGACAAAAGTTCCTGGTGTTGAAATCTCTACCGGCGCTCTAGGGATGGGACTCTCAGTTGGTGTAGGGGTAGCATCAGCTTCTCGCATGGATGGCTTAAGAAGCAGAGTATATGTATTAATAGGAGATGGGGAGATGCAATCAGGACAGGTCTGGGAAGCTTCTATCTGTGCTTCTCATTATAAATTGGATAATCTTGTTGCAATTTTAGACTATAACAAAATTCAATTATTAGGACCAGTATCCCAAATAATGGCAATAGAACCTGTAGTTGAAAAATGGAAGGCAAGAGGATGGGAAGTCATAGAAATAGATGGACATAACATGAGAGAAATTGATGAGGCTCTGGAAAAAGCTGAAGAAATAAAGGGAAAACCGTCTATAATAATTGCCCATACTGTTAAAGGTAAGGGAGTCTCTTTCATGGAAAATACAGCCAAGTGGCACGGGGGATCACCTACAGAAGAAGAGTTAAGAAAAGCCTTAGAACAACTTAAGGATTAGCTAAAGATGGCACAGATAAGAGAAGCTTTTGGTAGAGCTTTAGTTAAAGTGGGAAGAGAAAATCCTAATGTAGTGGTACTTGATGCAGATCTTGCAACCTCCACTAAAGTTACTTATTTTGCTGAAGAATTTCCTGAGCGTTTTTTTGAAATTGGAGTTTGCGAACAGAATATGATTGGAGTGGCTGCAGGCTTTGCCAGAATGGGAAAGATACCATTTACAAGTACATTTGGAGTTTTTGCTTCAAAGCGTGCCTGTGATCAGGTCTCTATGCTTGTAGCCTATCCCCACCTGAACGTGAAGATTGTCGGTGCCTATAGTGGAATTGTAAGTGGTAATAACGGGGCAACACACCAAGCTATCGAAGATGTAGCAATCATGAGAGTAATGCCCGGTATGGTAGTTGTTGACCCTGCTGATGAGGTAGAGATGACTCAAGCTGTTAAAGCGATAGTTGAGTACAATGGACCTGTGTATTTAAGGTTAACACGAGATGAGTGGCCGGTGGTTTCTCCTCCTGACCACCGTTTTCGTATTGGTAAGGCTGGTATAGTAAGAGAAGGAAAAGATGTAACACTGATTGGAAGCGGTATGATGGTCTCTCAGTGTATAGAAGCAGCAAAAATTTTAACCCAAGATGGAATCGAATCAAAAGTAATGAATATATCTACTATAAAACCTATTGACGTGGAATGTGTTGTGAAGAGTGCTCGGGAGACACGATGTATTGTTACAGCTGAGAATCATACTATTTTAGGAGGGCTAGGCAGTGCCGTAGCAGAAGTTCTGGTAGAGAATGAACCTGTGCCACTTATTAGGGTTGGGCTGCAAGATACTTTTGGTGAATGTGGAACTAATGAGGAGTTATTAGACAAATACGGTATCTCACCCAAACACATTGCTAAAGCAGCCCAAGAGGTAATTAAAAAGAAGCCATCAACGGCGTACTTGAAGAGCCATGGCTAAATTAAAAAAGATGTTTCGGTAGAAACATTATACCAGGAGCTTAAGATGGGCAAATGGCAATTTCCACCTAAAAATGGACACATGGATTTACCTACAGGAATTTATTACCAGACTATGACTGGTCACGAGGTTCAAGAACGGTTAAAGAAAAATGATTTAATTATTATACCTGTGGGAAGCACGGAGAATCATGGTCCTAACGCCTGTTCGGGAGAAGATACCTTCTTAATTACTCGAATGGCAGAGCAAATTGCTAAAGCTACAGGTTGTACTGTTGCTGAGCCAATTTGGTATGGTTCCCATCCTTTTCATCACCTGGGTATGCCAGGAACTATCATGATTCCCGAGGAGAATTTGGCAGCCTATCTTAGAGCAGTGATTGCCGGTTTCTGGAACACAGGATTTCGGAAACAAATCTTTTTGAATGGACATGCACAGGATTACGTCATTCCATTAGCTATTCATCAATTCGCTAAGAAGTATCAAGTCCCTGCTATCTTGGTTAACGTGAGCTGGTGGTTTGTGATTCCAGAGCATATTCGTGACAAAGCCCACGGAGGTCCTTTTGAAACACCTTTCATTCATGCCGATGAATGTGAAACTTCTTTCTCTCAAGCTCTTTTTCCAGAGATGATTGATCAGAGATACGCCGTGGCGAAAAAACCAATGAAGATTTTCCCTGAAGGGCATGTTGATAAATCAGGAAACGCTTACGGCTTACCAATTCCTTTTTGGCAGCAGGTAGGTGCATCGGCTATGGAAGTAGTGTCCACCCCTGAAGGTATTGTTGGTGATGCTACCCTGGCAGATCCAGAGAAGGCAAAGCCAGGTTTAAATGCCATCATGAACTATATTGAAAAATTGATTAATGATATTATGACAATGTATCCCGCTGGTAAACTACCACCAATCGAGGCTATGAGTATGCGAGACAAGAAAGAGATCGAAGATGTAATTAAAGGTCCCTTAAATGGTGGAAAACATATCTATACCCTGGGTTATCCAACTTAAGTTAATAAAATGGTTATTTAAAATTTAGAAAATAAAAAGGGGCGAAGGAGTATGGATAGACCAAGGAAGGTA
>JBHIBS010000070.1:0-5616 GCA_046759165.1 bacterium
TCATTTACCGGGGTTTATACTCTAAACTGAAAGATGACTTTCATACTCTTTCCGAATTAGCCACCTCATGAATGCTACCTCGGCCAATTTTACCTACCCTTTTACCGCCCCAAAGGTGAGTCCTCTTACTATGTATCTTTGAACCATTAAGGCAAGGATGGCCGGAGGCAAGATAGCCAGCAGAAGACGAGTGGAGACATACCAGAATTGTATCCCCTGCGTATGCTCTGTTCCGGCAATAATAATGGTCATGGGGGTGGCTTTTCGATAAGTTAAAACCAGGGCAAACAGAAACTCATTCCAGGAAAAGGCAAAACAAATCAAAGCCGTAGAGACCAAAGCTGGAGCGGCTAGAGGCAGGGCAATTCGCAAAAAAGCTCCTAATCGTGAGCATCCGTCAATCAGAGCCGATTCCTCCAATTCGTCGGGTAGCTCTTTAAACATATCCCTCATAATGAGCACTGCAAAAGGCATGGTCAGGGTAGCGTTGATCAGAATCAAGGCCAACTGAGTGTCCAGGAGACGAATACTCTTCATGATTAAGAAAAAAGGAATTACCGTGGCCGCTGGCGGCAAGAATCGCTGGGAGAGAAACCAGAGGGTCATGTGCTGATTTTTCCAGGGTTGATACTTGAAGCGGGCTAAGCCGTAACCGGCTAACGTCCCCAAGGATAGAGCAATCAATACCGCGCCAGTAGCCAGGATGATACTGTTGATCATACCCTTGGCAATTTCTGGTCCTCGTTGCTGGAACTCCATTTTCCAGTTGTTGAAGGTGGGCGAAAATTGAATTAAAGGAACAAACGAAAGATGGAAGACATCCCCCGGCTTCTTAAAAGAGGTAATCACGGCCCAATAGAAAGGAGAAATCACCCAGACGATAGCTATCACAACCACGATCCAAAGGATTATGTCGGTAATCCGGAATCCTTTTTTTCTCACTAGCATATCAGGATCCTAATAACAAAAGCTATTTTTGTTCTTTGCCCACGTTTATTGGTTCCCCAAGCAAGAGCGATAGATTTCATGGGTAAGTCACTCGTACATTTTCGAGTATCGACTAAAAAAGATAATACTTACCACCAGCATCATAGCCAAAAGAACATAGGCCATAGCCGCACCATAACCTAAGTCCAAATTTCGCAGGCCCTGGACATAAGCGTAGTAGGTTAAAGTACGGGTAGCAATACCCGGACCTCCATTGGTCAAGCTGAAGGGAATATCAAAGACTTTGAAAGCTTCTACGATTCGTAAGATTGTCACTGTACCGAGAACTGGGGCAATGAGGGGAAAGGTGATATAGCGGAAGATATCCCAGGATGAGGAAGAATCCAGAAGGGCAGCTTCATAAATCTCTTCAGGCAGTGATTGGAGACCTGCTAAAAGAACGAGAAATACAAACGGCGTCCACTGCCAGATATCAACCAGGCAAACAGCGACCATGGCCCATCCACTTTGAGAAAGCCAGGGAATCTTAGTCAAACCTAAGGCCTCCACCAACGTATTAATTGGACCGGCCTCCTCATAAAAGATCATTACCCCTAAATAGCCTAAGGCGACCGGAGCCGTAAACAGAGGCATACAGAAAAGACCCCGAAAAAGCCGAACTCCTTGCATTTTGCGATTGAAAATAAGAGCCAGCACCATTCCGAGCACAATGGTACCTAGAACAGTTATAGTAACAAAGGTAAGAGTAACTCTAATAGCTGACCAGAAACGATAATCGCCAATTAACCGAGCGTAGTTCTTTAGCCCAATGAACTTGGTTAATTTACCATACCAGGTAGCGTAAAAACTGATCCGCAAAGAGTAAAGAAGAGGAAAGATGGTAAAAAGAAAAACCCAGGTGATGGAAGGGATAACAAAAAGATAGCCCTTCTTTCCCCAGAATAACCGCAGTTTCGTAATTACCCGCCTGTCCGGGTCAGAAATAGCTCTCATCTCCTTAACTTCTCATTAGCTCAAAACATTTAAGCTCAGTCCGTTCCGGGCGAAACCTCTTCTTGCAACTGGCAAGCCCCTTGAATATCTTGCATTACCTGTCGAAATTTTCTCAAATTCCCCAGCTTCAAAGTTACTAACCTAAGCAGCTTTTCCACCCCAAAAGTTATCTTTTACAATAATTTACAAAAAGGGGAGAAACCCTGAGATGGTTCTCCCCTTTTGAGTGCTAGAAGCCCAAGCTCATTACTTCTTGTAACCAATAGCTTCCTGGTATAGCTTCTTCTGACTCTCTCTACCCAGCCGGTCAGTAATCTCATTCCAGTCCTTGGCGGTTCGATTCAGAGCTTCCTCAGGACTCACTTGACCGGTCACCGCCTCAGACAAATGAATATCCCAAGCCTCCCAATATTCGCCTGTACCGGGAATACGGAGATAAGTCTGAATGAGAGGATATTTAAAGAAATTTTCCTGATAGGCTCCCATAAACTGCTTAGCATCCTCAGCGTCGTAGTCAGCAGTTACATAATCTTCAACTTTTGCCTCCCCAAAAGGTGGGAAGAAGTCGTATTTGGTCCCAGGATCAACCCCGGTCCATCCCCACATTACATTCCAGTGATTAATCTCCGGCGTAGACTGCCAGGAAAGCCAATGGGCAACAAGATCTGGATTCTTGGCAAATTTGGAAATAACCCCGGTCCAGGAGGCACCCACAGTGTTGGCCACAAAGTTTGGTTTATCCAACCTAATCCACATCCTTTTCTCAAGATCATAAACTTCTTTACTGCCGGGTATTCCTGCTGCTCCTAACTTTCCTCGAATATCCGATCTATCCGGTAACTCCGCCAACGAACCCACATCGCCCCAGGAAAACACAAAAACCGCCTTATTCCTTAAAAAGGCTTCCCAGGCCTCTCCCAGGCTCCAGCCCCACATCGCTGGAGGACCTGCCTTGGAAAGCTTCAGCAACATCTCGATGGCTCGAACAAAGCCAGGAGTATTCACCAAAGGCTCCATAGTTTCTGGATCAAACCAGTAGACATTATGGTAACGAGTCGCCTTTAGCGGATCAGGACCGGGCGCTGGGGTGACGACATAGGGAGCAGAAAGAGCCATAAAGTGGAAAAATCCCTGGCCCCCCACTTTCAGGTGCATAGTAATACCATAGTCAGGTTTACCATCCCCGTTCCAGTCTTTGCCATGGAAGAAACTGGCCACATCATACACCTCTTCCCAGGTTCTGGGAGGAACCGGCATTTGATAACCTTTTTCCAGTTTAAACTTGGCCTGCCATTCAGGGTCGTTAAGAATATCTCTTCGATAGTAGAGAACCTGAGCATCATGATCATTGTCAAAGGCATACCATTTGTCTCCCCACATCCGGAGCTGCTTAATGGGAAGTGCAATGGCATCTCTATCCCACTTAGGCATTCTGGGATCCACAAAGTACTTATCGATGGGAATAATCCAGTCATTAGCCACGTAGTCTCCGAAAAACCAGCTCGGACCAATAATCACATCATAGGACCCGGTTTCAGTCATTAAGTCAGTGAATATTTTTTCCCGTAGCTCACCAAAAGGAATCTCCACAATATCATAAGTGGCGCCGGTAATCTTCTCCCAGTAAGGACGCCAGAAGTAAGGCGGTCCAGAGATGGGACCTCGGGGACCTGCGGAATAAACACCAATGGTAAATTTCTTTCCCCGCCAAGCAGGATCAGGTTTCCCTCTATCCGCGGCTGCGAAGGCTGCATCTGCTGTCTTCTTCTCAATTTCCGAGATCTGTGCACTTGCCGGCGTAGATGTTATGGCTAGCCCCCAATAGCCGATTATGAACATTACCCCTACTGTGAGAATAACTCCAAAAGCTATCTTTCGTATGTCTTTCTTCATCCTTAATCCCTCCTTTTATGACTTACTGAAGGAACTACCTCGCCTGTCTCTTCTAGGCTCGTCTCAAGATTTTCCTATCCCTCACTAGTTCCTTGGAAACTCCTTTAATCACCTCCCTCCATTTTTTTATAAAGTGTTCTTCACATTTCGACGATAGATCCTAGCTAAAAAAGGAAGGACATTTATGGCTTTGTGTCATACTGACCTTCCGGGACAGCTTAGATAGACCTACGAAGTATCAATCGTGAGGAGTAAACAGCGTAGCCTACTTAAAACAGTAGGATTGCTACACGGAGTGCTTTCTCATCCACGATCATGGCTCATGGTTTCCAGCTATGCATATTCTATTTTACATTATAGATTTTGATTGTCAAGATGCTCCACAAATCTGATTATCTTTTGCCAAAGGTCTCAAGAGTGTCTGAGCCTCTATATTAACCTACCTCAACCCATCTTTCCTCTTTGACTGACTTTTCCACCGCCTCCAGAACTCTCTGACATTCAACTCCATCGGCGAAATTGGGTGTGGGCATCCTATCTTCATCCAGGGCTTTCATAAAATCATAGACCACGTGAACAAAGGTATGTTCATACCCGATGATGTGTCCCGGTGGCCACCAGGCTTCTATATAAGGATGAGTAGCTTCGGTAGCCTGAATTCTTCTAAACCCCTGCATCCCGTCAGGATCCTCACAGGAATAGAACCAGAGCTCATTCATATTCTCAAGCTCAAATAGCAGGCTCCCCTTGCTCCCATTTATCTCAAACCTCAAGCCATTCCGCCGGCCATTGGCAAATCTGGTTGCTTCAAAAGAACCTAAAGCTCCATTTTTAAATCTGGCTAAAAAAAGAGTAGCATCGTCAACTGTGACTTTTCCCAGTTCCGGCCTTCTGGATTCCGCAGTCAGCCCCGTGGTAAGCTTTTCGCTCACTTCAAGCTCTGGCCTCTTCTTAATAAATGTCTCCTGCATCCCGACGACTTTAGCAAAATCCCCCACCAGATACCGGGCTAAATCTATTATATGGGAATTTATATCACCGTGAGCTCCTGCTCCTGCTTCTTCTTTTTTCAATCGCCAGACCAGAGGAAACTCTGGATCAGTGATCCAATCCTGCAGGTACTGGGCCCTGAAATGATAAATTTTTCCCAGACCTCCTTCATCAATCAGTTTTTTAGCCAGACCGACAGCAGGAACTTTTCTATAATTAAAGCAAACCATATGTTTTACCCCAGCTTCCTCAACTGCCTCCAGCATTTCCTCAGCCTCAGCCAAACTTACCGCTAGTGGCTTCTCACAAAGGATATGTTTTCCAGCTTTAGCTGCAGCTACGGCAATTTCCCTATGAGTTGAGTTAGGGGTATTGATATCAACCAGACCAATGTCTTCCCGCTGGACAAGTCTTTCCCAGGATGTTTCGTAAGCTTCCCAGCCAAACTTTCTGGCAGCTTCAGCAACGGCAGTCTCTGTTCGACCGCAGATCACCTTCATTACCGGCACTGTCTCAGTCTCAAAGAACATATCCACATCTCGGTAAGCATGTGAATGAGCCTTGCCCATAAACTTATAACCCACCATCCCCACATTGATCTTTTTTGCCATAAAACACCTCCTTTTTATCCACCTGCTTTATCAACCATAGCTTATCTCAATTATTGTAGCAAATGGAATCTTTCTGCCCTACCAGTTAGAGGCTTTTTCTTGGCGGATGTACTCCTAACTGTAATTAACCTCATCTATATTGTCAAAGACCTTGTGGAATGCTTCTACATAGTATTTCATA
>JBHIBS010000071.1:0-5599 GCA_046759165.1 bacterium
ATCCGGCCGGGGTTCTCACCATCTCGAACCCGTCGCCAGACTTGTCGCTCCTTATCCGTCGCGACGGCGACCCTTTCGCTTCGCTTCAGTCGGTGACCTGCCTGCTCACCGACTCGCAGGCGTCGCTAACCCGTTCCTCCTTATTCGTCGGAACAGCGACCCTCCTCTAAGTTTTTTCGATTGCCTCAACCATCTTTACTGCTCTCTTTGTCGCTTTAACGTCATGAACCCTCAAAATACTTGCTCCCTTATATATACACCAGATCGCCGAAGCAAGAGAACCCTCCAATCTCTCCTCGGGCTCTAGCTGGAGGACTTTCCCTATAAAGGATTTTCTAGAAACCCCAATCATAATAGGTCTGCCAAGGGATTTGAATTGGTCAAGATTCCTTAAAATTTGCAGATTATGCAGGACCGTCTTACCAAATCCGATTCCTGGGTCCACAATAGTCTTTTCAATGTTAATGCTTGCCTGTTCACAGAAATCTATCCTTTCTCTCAGAAAAGCGAATATCTCGGTTACCACATCCTTGTATCTGGGATTCCTCTGCATGTTCCGCGGAGTACCCTGCATATGCATCAGGCAAACAGGAACTCCACTACTGCGCACTATGTTAGCCATCTTTTCATCCATACGTAACGCTGAAATATCGTTGACCATACTTGCTCCAACATCGATAGCCTTTTTTGCCACCCCTGCTTTATAAGTGTCAATGGAGATGGGTACCTTAATTCTGGGTGCCAGCTTCTTTATTACTGGAATCACCTTCTTTAATTCGTCCTTTTCTTCGACTGGATTTGCCCCAGGACGGCTCGATTCTCCACCTATATCGATAATGTCCGCACCCTCTTCTACCATCTGAAGAGCACGTTTCACTGCTTCCGTCAAGTTGTTGTATCTTCCGCCATCATAAAAAGAATCGGGGGTTACATTTAGAACTCCCATAATTAACGTCCTCTTGCCTAATTGAAAGGTGTGTCCTTTAAAATTTAATTTAAAATCTCCCTTCTGATAATTCGAGAGAGCCTTCTTAATCTCTTGGCTGAGGAGGGGTAGACCGAAAGGTTGTCGACAAAGCTTAACTGCTAACTCTGCGAACTGCTTCTCCGTACCTAAAAGTAAAACACCCGACTTTTTTCTGGAGAAATTCATCACATCACGGGAAACTGCTGCCTCCCCTCCCAACGATAGCATTTCCTGTTTGATAATATTAGCAGCTTGACTTTTGACGTTTTCCAACTTAACCGAGTAGAAAATCGCCTTCTTCTCCATTAACCTGATACCAGTTTCATCTACGCCAATCTTTCCCATTTCTGAGCGTGCCGAAGGAGAATCGTCTATGCTAATAACTCTCACTTGAGTTCTAACCATTTTATGAAATCACTTCTCCTGGTTCGTGGTAATTAGTTCCGAGTTTATAGCAATTTCCGACGGAATCTACGAACTATCGGCTATGTACTAGGTCGACGAAAAACAATAGTTTTTCAGAGACCTCATCAAGTGGTGGCCATTATAAGGGAGGGTAGGAACTACTAGAGGAATTAAATATTTCCACGACCTCGCAGTCCTTCCGAAAGAAAGGATTTAAACAACTCTCCTTTTCGCGAGAAATCCACGATACTATTTGCCAATTAACGCCATTGCTTCGTTACGGGTACGAGCGTCTTTAAGAAATATACCTCGCATCGCTGAAGTTATCACCCGGGAACCTGGTTTCTTTATCCCGCGCATAGTCATACAAAAATGTTCGGCTTCGATTACCACCAACACTCCCTGAGGGGTCAAGGCCTGCATTATAGTATCAGCAATCTGCTTGGTGAGCCTTTCCTGGACTTGAAGCCTGCGAGCAAGAACTTCCACCACTCGAACAATTTTGCTCAGCCCAGCAACTCTATCTTTATGAGGCATATAAGCCACATGGGCTCTGCCAAAAAAAGGCAATATGTGGTGCTCGCACATCGAGTAGAGAGGAATGTCCCGCACCAGAACTATCTCTTCATAATTCTCTCTCTCGTAGTGTATTTTAAGCTCCTTGGCTGGGGCCTGAGAGTAACCAGCCAAAATTTCTTCATACATTTCGGCAACACGTCGAGGGGTCCTGTTCAGCCCTTCTCTATAGGGATCCTCTCCAATTGCTTCTAAGATCATTTTTACAGCTCTCTCAATTTTCTTCTTGTCCATCACTTCCCACTCTTCGTACTTATATCTTGAGTTAAACTCTTCTCTTCCTTCCCTCGAACTTCTCTGTGTTTCAATATATCTTCGACTTCTTCTCCCACAAGAATCTCCTTTTCTATTAGTGCTTTAGCCAATCTATTCAGTTTAGCCTTGTTTCTTCTCAAAAGTTCTTTAGCCCGGTTTCTACAATCCTCCACAATCTTCTTTACTTCTTCATCTATCAGTTGTGCCGTTTTTTCACTATAGGCTTTCTCTTTAGTGAAATCTCGACCTAAAAATATCTCAGTCTCTTTTTTCCTGAGAGTCAATGGACCGACCTTATCGCTCATTCCATACTCGCAGACCATCTTATGGGCAACCTCAGTTGCTTGGTGGAGGTCATTTTCAGCGCCAGTAGTCAATTCGTCAAAAGTCAACTCTTCAGATGCCCTGCCTCCAAGGAGAACAGTCAACTTATCTGTAATTTCAGTTTTAGTAGACAAATACTTATCTTCGAGAGGAAGCTGCAGGGTATATCCTAAAGCAGGTCCCCGAGGAATAATTGACACCTTATGGATGGGATCTGTGCCGGGAATCAGCTTTGCCACCAGAGCGTGTCCAGCTTCATGATAGGCAATAATTTTCTTCTCCCTTTCAGAAATCATCCTGCTCTTCCTCTGCGGACCGGCAATAACCCTATCGATTGCTTCCTCGAACTCCTTCATTCCTACTGCCTTCTTGTCTTCACGAGCTGCCAGAAGCGCAGCTTCGTTAACCAGATTGGCTATATCGCTACCAACAAAACCCGGAGTCCTTCTGGCGATAACCTTTAAATCCATATCGGGAGCCAATTTTATGTACCGGGTATGCACGTTCAGTATTTCCTCCCGACCTTTCAAATCGGGATTGGGCACCATTATATGCCGGTCGAACCTTCCCGGTCGTAGAAGCGCTGGATCGAGGACATCTGGTCTATTGGTCGCTGCAATAAGAATTACTCCCTCCTTGGTATCGAATCCATCCATCTCCACCAACAGCTGATTGAGGGTTTGCTCCCGCTCATCGTGGCCGCCTCCGATGCCTGCAAACCTATGCCTGCCAACAGCATCCAGCTCATCAACGAAGAGTAAACAAGGTGCATTTTTTCTTCCCTGGATGAATAGATCGCGAACTCTCGATGCTCCCACTCCCACAAACATCTCCACAAACTCAGAACCACTGGCACTGAAGAAAGGCACCCCCGCCTCACCTGCCACTGCCTTTGCTAAAAGCGTCTTCCCTGCGCCTGGAGCTCCGTAAAGTAGGACTCCTTTGGGAATCTTCCCACCGAGTCTCTGGAACTTTTTTGGGTCCTTCAGAAATGCAATTATTTCTTGAAGCTCTTCTTTAGCCTCGTCTACTCCTGCAACGTCAGCGAAAGTTACCTTCTGTTTGCTTTGATCAATAAGTTTTGCCTTGGTTCTGCCGAAAGACATAGCCTGCTTCCCACCAGCCTGCATCGAACGAATCAACATCAACCAGATAAAAATAAACAGGAGAATTGGCCCAAAATTGAAAAGGACAACAGACAACCAATTTTTCTTAACCTCACCTTTGTATTTGACTCCATAGGTCTCCAGTTCTTCGACAAGCTTGGGGTCCTCTACAGGCACAGTTTTAAATTTGACCAGCTCTCCCGCTCCGCTCCTGAACTTTCCTTTAATCACGGCCTTGCTGATCAAAGCTTCCATCACCTGACCTGACTTCAAATAGTTCTTGAATTCACTGTAATCTATTTCCTTATATTCCTGGGGTCTCATCAACCGGGCAAAAAGCATAGCAACCAGAATAATGATTAGCCAGAGAGACAAACCCTTTAACAATTTATTCATATCTACACCACCTCATTATTCACTGAGTCTGCTCCTCAAGGAGACCAATATAAGACTTCTTGTCTGGGAGAACTTGAACTTCCAAAATCCTTCTTGTAGCTTCGGTAATCCTTGCCTTATCGGCTCGCCGAATCCCGACAACCCAGAGAATATCGTCTCCCTCTACCAGAAGGGGAACCCGGTCGCGCAAATGTCTCAGTATCTTTTTATCGATAAGGAAGTCACTGAGCTTCTTGGTACCTCTCAACCCAAAAGGTTTAAAACGGTCTCCCTCCCGTCTATTCCTCAACATCAAGTGCTTGATGTTTATCTTATCTACATCGAAATAGGCAATATTGGTTCCCCTATCTGAAACAGGACGAAAATCTACTATTCTGGTATCAAGTATTAAGTTCAGTTCCTCGATCTCGTTTTTGCCAGGAACCGTGATTCGATAATTAAATTTTTTAAATCTTCGCTCACGAAACGATGAAAATATTAAGAAATTACCCTTTTTCCTAACACTTAACCTCTTACCCAGATGAATCCTTTTCCCCTGAGGGCTTTTCTCGGCTAAAGTCCTTATCCCCTCTATCTGGCGTAGACTTACTATTCCCCCAAAAAGTCTGTACAGAACTCTTCTCTGAACAACCACATTATATCTTAAAAAATTCCTGAAATCAATCAAAATTTTCCCTAGCTCCAATGAGACCACCCTGCGAAGAACTCCCTCAACCACTCTCCCCCAATAGGCATTCTCTTCTTTCAAAATTTCTGACAAACGCAAAAGTGCACCGTCAATGTTCTTATTATAATTCTTTCTCAAGAGAGGGAGGAGTTTTAACCTTATCTTGTTCCGAAAATATTCGATTTTTTTGTTCGATGAATCTAAACAGAATGTCAAATTATTCTCTTTTAAGTAGTTCAAAATTTCTTCTCTATTTACTTCTATTAAAGGACGAATGATTGAAGTGCTACCCAACTTTCTCACAGGGGAAATTCCAGACAATCCCTGAGGACCACTACCGCGCAAGAGGTGCATCAGCACTGTCTCCACCTGGTCGGAAGCAGTGTGTCCCAGGACAATCTTTTTAGCGCTCAGTTTCGTAGCCAAACTCTCAAAGGCTCTATAACGCATATCCCTTGCCGCTTCCTCAACGGTTAGCCTCTTCCTTCTGGCATAAGATGGAACATCTAAGGACTTCACAGTAATGGGTAGACCCATCCTATCAGCCAAATAGCATACGAACTTTTCTTCTCTTTTCGCTTCCCTCTTTCTTATTCCATGGTTGATGTGTACAATGTGCAGGGATAAAGCCATCTCTTTTGCCAATCTATCCAGAATATGCAACAGGCAAACAGAATCCGGTCCTCCCGAGACCGCCACCAGTATCTTATCTCCAGGAGAAAACATATTATATCTTTCTATTATCTTTTTAACCTTGGAGAAGACCATTTTTCGCATAAAAATAGCCCGCCATTGCGGACTCTGTACAGCAACGAGAATTTGGTTCTGGTAGCGGCGGTAGGATTCGAACCTACGACACGAGGATTATGATTCCCCTGCTCTAACCAACTGAGCTACGCCGCC
>JBHIBS010000072.1:0-5475 GCA_046759165.1 bacterium
ATTGGTCACTAATGTAATGATACTAAATTAGTATCATTTTGTCAAGAAAAAAATTAGAAAATCCTAGAAATCTTACAACCGTCAGGCTACCCCATTTGGTTTTCTTTACACCAGATACCCTGACCATAGCCAGCTAGTTAGGAAGGGCTCCCCTAAGTTAAGTTGATAGCCAATCCCATTACTATATCAGTAGCCATAATCGGCTTTTATGCTCGAAGCCTTTGTCTTGGCATCAAAATCGAGCAGAGACCGTGCTTCCTCAGACATCCAGGAAAATTTGTGCCACCACAGCCTACTCATCACCTGGGCCAAATTCTTAATCTGTCTGATACGAGGAAGAGCGATCCGTCTAAAGCTCGCCTCTAAACTTCCCAATCCGAGTTCCAGAAGGGCTACTTCCACCTCTGTTTTAACACTTTGGGGATCGGCTTTATAATCATAGAATTCCATCTGCCCTTTGATAACATTATGAGAGGATTTGGTATGAAGGGTATAGTTAAACATTGAGGAGTTGTCAGTATACACTATCTGAAAGAGGCCATATTTTCTTATTGCCTCTTCTTAAAACCAACATATTTTTGTAAGTGGAATCAAAGGAGAAAAATCTCTCCGCCAAAAACATCCTTGAGTAACCGTCAATAACCATAATGAGATAAATCGGGTCAAAATCTGGCCATCTCCTTATATGGTGGGTGTCCATTTGGACAAGTTCAGCAAAAGAGGACATTTCAAAGCGATTCTTTTTCATGGCTCACACCTGTTGTAAATAAATTTTTGCTTATAGAAGAGATATCACCCTCAAACAAATTTTTATCAAAACTAAAGAGAGGGCATCCTAGTTGCACAACTATAGAAAATCTTATTGACAAAAGGGATGTCTTATGCTAATATTACATTAGGCTAACTTTATTTGCCTAGCCTAACTTTCACTGGAGGATATTTTTATGGGTTTAAAATTGACTTCCAATATTGAGGATTATTTGGAGACGATAATTATGCTCCACAGAAAAGACAGGATTGTTAGAGCACGGGATATCAGTCGCAAGATGGGAGTGAGTATGCCCAGCGTATGTGCTGCAATAAAAGTTCTTTCTAAAAAGGGATTAGTGAAGCATGAAAAATATGGGTATGTTGAGTTGACCAAGCAAGGGGAGATTTTAGGTGAAAGAATATACGACAGCCATAAAATTTTAATTAAGTTTTTGAAGGAGATATTGAATACAGATTCGAGGACTGCAGAGAGAGATGCCTGCAAGATAGAACATGGCATCAGTAGCAATGCAGTAAACAGGTTAATAGCCTTTGTGAAATTTGTAGAGACTTGCCCACACCCTGAAGGACCGAACTGGTTGAAGAGTTTCAATTATTTTTACAAATATGGTAAGAGGCCAAAGGGGTGTAAAGTAAGGGAGATAAAAGATAAAAGATGATTTTTTTATGGTAAAAGTTAGACATCTCTAACTATGTTATATATCCATAATACTTTTGGCGGTGACTGTGTTCTGAGTAACATAACAACTTGGCATTGGCAAGAGTACCGGATAAATAGGGGTGATTGAAGTGTCGATGGATCTGACCCAGATGAGAGAAGGAGAGAGAGGAAAGGTTATCGATATCCAGGGGGGCGGGGGATTATTAAGGAAGTTGGAAGCTTTGGGTATAAAACTGGGGACAGAAATTGTGAAAGTGAGTTCTCAACTTATGCGTGGTCCCATAATTATCAGGATAGGTAACACTCAGGTGGCTATCGGTTTCGGTATGGCACGTAGGATAATAGTGGAGCGTAAGAAATAGAAACACAAGAGCTTAAGAGCGTAAGAGCACAAGAGCTTAAGAGCGTAAGAGCGCAAGAGCATAAGAGCATAAGTGAAAGGATAAAGATGGAAGAAAAAGGATACAAAAAGTTAATAGTTTGGCAAAAAGTAGATGAATTAGCTTATCAAGTTTATCTGGCAACAAAGAAGTTTCCAAGGGAAGAGACTTACGGGATTACATCTCAGTTGAGAAGAGCAGTTTTATCAATTGCTACAAATATAGTAGAAGGATATGGAAGGCAAAGCAAAAACGAATTAAGACAATTTATTAACATTGCCTTAGGTTCTCTAGCAGAAGTAGAATATCTCTTAGGTTTTTCTGCGAAATTAGGCTACGTGAGCATTGAAGAACATGAGAAGTTGGAAGGTTTACAAGAAGAAGTTGGCCGGTTGTTGTGGAAATTTTATAAATCCCTATAACTTGTGTACTTGTGCACTTGTGCACTTATGCCTTGTGCACTTGTGCACTAAGCAAGGATTTAAGATGCGGAAAGTATTGCTGATGGGAAATCCCAATGTGGGGAAGAGCGTGGTCTTCTCCAGGTTGACTGGCGTCAATGTAATTTCTTCCAACTACCCGGGCACTACTGTTGAATTCAGTAAAGGATATATGAGGATTGGTAATGAAAAAGTAGAAGTTATTGATGTGCCGGGGACTTATTCTCTTGAGCCCACCTCAAAGGCTGAAGAGATTGCGGTAAAGATACTGCAAAATTCAATTGCCAGCCAGAACAGTATTGTGGTCAACATTGTCGACGGCACTAATCTTGAACGGAACCTGAACCTTACCCTTCAATTGCTTAAGAAGAACATTCCGGTTATTGTAGATTTGAATTTCTGGGATGAAACGAAACATTTAGGTATTTCTATTGATGTAGAAGAACTGGGAAAAATTCTTAATTTACCTGTTGTTCCTACCTCTGCTGTGAGTGGTGAGGGTATAAAAGAATTGGTCGATAGATTACTTGAAGCGAAGGCAATGACTTACGATTATCAAGAGGAAGAGAGATGGCATGAGATAGGAAAGATTATCGAGCGTGTGCAGAAAGTAACACATCGCCACCATACTCTTTTAGAGAGAATAGCCGATGCCTCAATAAGACCCGTCACCGGGATTCCCATTGCTCTGGGAGTTGTCTATATTACCTTCACGCTTATCAGGTTTATTGGAGAGGGGCTTATCGGTTATGTCTTTGAACCAATATTTGAAAAATTTTGGGCGCCGCTAATGATGAAGCTTTCTTCTATTTTAGGTTCTGGTGGGTTTATCCACGGTATATTGATTGGGAAGTTATTTGAAGGGAAGATAGAATTTTTTGAATCCTTGGGTATTCTCACCACAGGACTCTTTGTGCCTTTTGCCGCTGTTCTTCCTTATGTATTTGCCTTCTATTTAGTCTTAAGTTTTCTTGAGGACTCTGGCTATCTTCCCCGTTTGGGCGTTCTGGCAGATAAAATGATGCACCAGGTAGGACTCCACGGTCTGGGAATAATATCGATGCTTCTCGGTCTGGGCTGCAATGTTCCTGGCGTTTTAGCTACAAGGGTAATGGAGACTAAAAGAGAAAGATTTATCATCGCGACTCTTATGGCCATAGCTGTCCCCTGTTTCGCTCAGATTGCAATGATTATGGGATTGGTGGGTAAATATGGAGCAAAGGCACTTATGCTTGTTTTTGGAACTCTATTTCTGGTTTGGATTGTGATTGGGATTTTGATGAATCGTTTATTGAAAGGCGAAAGTCCCGAAATATTCATGGAGATACCGCCCTATCGGATTCCTTATTTTGGCGCATTGGCAAAAAAACTATGGATGCGTGTCAAAGGATTCTTGAAAGGGGCAATACCTTTTATGCTCTTAGGAGTATTTATTGTGAATATCCTGTATTTTCTTGGAATTATAGATATCTTAAGCAAGTTAACGGGTCCTGTGATAAAGAGTCTGTTTGGGCTTCCTTCAGGTGCAGTGGCTTCGTTATTTGTTGGTTTTTTAAGAAAAGATGTAGCTGTGGGCATGCTCGTTCCGCTGGGGTTGACCCTGAAACAACTGGTAATCGCCAGTGTCGTTTTAGCTATGTATTTTCCCTGTGCAGCGACATTTGCCGTATTGGTGAAGGAACTGGGAATAAAAGATATGATAAAATCGGCAGCGATTATGATATCTTCTACAATTCTCGTCGGTGGCCTACTTAATCTAATCCTTTAAGAAATAGAAGATAAAGAGAATGATCCCAATAACTCCATTAACAATTAGACTATATGGCGATCCCGTATTAAGGAGGAAGTGTCGAGAAGTTGAGGAAATGACTGGAGATGTTCAGAAACTTATAGACAATATGGCAAAGCTGATGCACAAGAATAAGGGTCTAGGATTGGCTGCACCGCAGGTCGGAATGTTGAAAAGAGTGATAATTGCCGATGTGGGAGATGGATTGGTTAGCCTGGTTAATCCGAGGATTCTCTGGCGTCAAGGAAAGGAGATTATGTCTGAAGGATGTCTGAGCATACCGGGAATTAATCTGGAAATAAAACGTTCCAAGGAAGTAATAGTGGAGGGGCTAAATAAGGAAGGTGAGAAGGTCCAGTTGGGAGCAGTCGGACTCCTGGCACGTGTATTGCAGCACGAAATTGACCATCTGGATGGTGTATTAATAGTTGACCGGGTTTCTAAGAAAAGAATAAAGTCAATTAAGAAAGAATTGGACCAGATAAAAGCGATGGTGCGGAAATAGGATGAGGACACAATCTCGACATATTTTAGAAGAACTGCAACAGCACCTGCCTTATACAATTTTCAGTGTGGCAGTGGGAATGATAGCATTGGGAGTACTCACAGTGCTGATTGAAGGGGAAAGATTTCCACAAGCCTCTCAAAATTTGTTCCATGTTTTTCATCCTTTACATATACTTTTCAGCGCTACCGCAACTACCGCAATGTTCTGGAGACATGATAAAAAATTACTCAAAGCAGTCTCCATCGGTTTTGTTGGCGCGATAGTCCTTTGTGGTATCAGCGATATTTTCATTCCATTTATTGCTGGGTATCTTTTAGGTGTTAAAATGCAGTTACACATCGGTATTGTTGCTCATCCAATGCTAATTTTACCCTTTCTATTTTTTGGTATGTTTATGGGATTTGTCCTACCCACTGTGGTAGAGAGCACAATATTTTCTCATGCAGCCCATGTTCTAATAAGCAGTATGGCCTCTATTTTTTATCTGGTCTCTTTTGGGGTGACGGAGTGGATTCCGGTTGGCGGGATGGTCTTCATCTATATGGTTTTGGCAGTTATGATTCCCTGTTGTACGAGTGACATCGTTTTCCCGTTACTTTTGGTTAAGAAGGTAGGTTGAAGAATGGGATACTTCAAAGGCGCACTATTAACCGCTTCGGCAATTCTTCTTATGGCCGGTTTACCAGTAACCTCGCTTTCTCTCCTAGATTAACCTTCCATTAGTCTTCCAAGGCGCCTTCGTTTTTCCGTTTCCAGCTAAACCAGCCGCAAGCATTCTCCTAGCGGAGTTTTTGACTTGACAGAAATAGTCATAGTATGGTAAAATCAAAAATCTTGGGTTAGGGATAGATTGGCTCGGGTCAAACAGGCCCGGCCAAAAAAACGGAAGGAGGGTCGCTGTTCCGACGAATAAGGAAGAACGGGCC
>JBHIBS010000073.1:0-5248 GCA_046759165.1 bacterium
AAAGCAGAAGCTCTTTTTGTCTTTTGGATTTTAGAAAACGCCTAAATTCCCTCTCGGTGGGCGAAAGGCCATCTTTACCCTTAGTATCATATTCATTGCCAACTATCCCGATATAGATATCACTATCATCCACTTCCTTCAGATAAGTAAAGGCAGGAGACCTTCCCGTCGCAGGCAACTCTTCAAAAATAAAGACATCAAAAAACTTCCTTAATACAGCAGTGCCCAAGATAGCCTCTTTTACCGCCAGACGCTCTTCTTTAAGCTCTTTCTGATTACCGCTGACAAAAACTTTAAATTTCTTAATCATCATTATCTCTTCTTATGTTTATCCGAACAACCAAGTAAATAACCCTGCTCAGAAACCAGTACTCATTTTGTTAAATGTCAAGACTCGACCCCACTTTTTCCTTGACTTGACCCCACGAAATTCAATTTGAATTCAGATAAAATCGCTACATAGAGTGTCTAATGAAGAAACCCCTGAATACCATTTTGATTATTGGAATATCAAATTCACCCTTATAATCTATCAAAAGCGCGTAAATAATCATCTACACCTTTCCATTCAAGAAGGTCTATTAGCTTGTCAAAGGCTTTAAGAGCCCTTTCTTCTTGCTCAGGATAACATTCAAGAATAGTGTTGACTATATTTAATGGAGCCTTAGAATGGCTAGCCGGAATATGATCTGGTATGTCATGGAAATCTTCTCCTACATTCAATAATATTTCTTCTAACATCTCAAAAACCCTTAACGGATTGACCAAGAGACATTTTTCTAAATATTCAAATATATGATACAAAGCCTTTCCTCTAATCTTTGGTTTGGTTAATATCTTCTTCATTATAGGAATAAATTTGTCTAAATCTTCTATTTGTGCCTGCATAAACAGAATGCTTACTCTGCCCGCTAAGGTCTCTTCTCGGTCAAGAAGTCTATCTATGATTTTAAGGCATAAATCCACATTTTCTTTAAATCTTACTTGATTAGCAAGCAAATCAAAACTTTCTTCTTTGCCTCTCTGTGTAAGCTGAGGATCAGTTAATATAGATAATAAATCTTCCTTTTTCGGATGTATTCTTCTTAAATAATAAATTGACATTAAGACTGCGTATGCCTCGCCTAACGGCCTTTCTTTTTTACTTTCCATCTCTGAAAGAATTTCTTTCAAATCACCAAATTTATCTTTAGGCACATACCGTAAAAAACCTGATATAGTTTCAGCATATTCCTCAGAGCCTTTTTTAAATGCATTGGCAAAAAGAGTAAAACATTTATCCCACCCTAAACTTCTAAGTCCCAATGGCAAGAAATAAACTAAGGCTGCACGAACAGATATTGTTTTATCCTCCGAAAGAATTCTAAGACTGTTATATAGATCTTCATCAGTAAATCTTAGTGTAAGCTTTAAGATTACCTCTATGATGCTTCCTCTTGTAGTATTAATTCCTTCTGTTAGTGCATCGTTGGAATAACCCTGCTTTCTCGAATCAAAAAATCTATCTTTGTCTGGGTCTTTAGCATTAACCAACCCGATAATTGCTGGTTTAAGCAGCTTATATTGGTTCTCTGTAATATGTTCTACAACAATTTTTGTTAAGAATCTCACTATCTCAAGTTGTAATGCATCTCGCTTCCAGCAAGAAACAACTAAAGGAATCAGCCATTCTAATGATCTCTTAATTGTCTCTGTATCTTTATTTGAAAGTTCTGTAAAAATCCGGATAGTGTAAACATCGTTATCCGGCTTTTCAACTAATTTTTGAATGACTTCTTTATATTTTTCTAAATTTTCAACAAGAGCTCTTGCTGCTTCTTGTGCTAATTCTTCGGCTCCGCCTATAGGCCTATTTTCTTCCTGCCAACTTTCTTTCAAGTTACGATTATTTATAAGAAAATCATATAAAGTATTTGGCTCCATCTCCCTCAATTTTTCTCTAGAAACAGGAGAGGAGATACCCCAACGAAACCCTCCCATTTTAAAAGGTGGGACATATTTATATTCACCAAATTTTTTATTTAATTCAATTAGTTTGGTCTTAGCTACATCTGCCTTTAACGATTCAGGTAAATGGTGGAGTGGACCCCATATCCACCAGCGCAAGTATTTTCTCTCCTTAAATTCTAACGAAGCTATATCACTGACTACTTGTATTTGTATTTCTGGGGATAGAACGGGTAATCCCTTTTCTAATAATTGAATAAACGTATCTGAGTGATAATCTTTTGTATTACCAGCTCTCAGGCCTGAAATAATCTCGTTAATTTTTGAGATGATATCTGATGAGTATTTTTTGGGACATTGCAGCTTACCTAACAAAGCAAGCTCCTTCTGGGTTTTCCATTTGCTTTTTTCTAATGTTTGGATTAATACTTTGGCATCTTCAGCCCGTTGATAACTAAAAGAAAGTATGTTTTCTTTATACCAATTATACATAGCTTCAAGTCCAAAGCGTCTTTCATATTCTCCATAAAGATGAATCAGAGGCTCATCTAATATTCTTTTTTCACCCTTGTATCGTTCGCTAAAAAATCTTTCAAAGAACTCTGTTGTAGTTTTGAGAGTATCCTCAGGAATTACTTGATAGATACCCGGAAGTACATCTTTAAATGAAGAAACTAGACTCTCTTGGGTACTTTTAATCTTAGAGTTAGAGTTCAACAACTCTGTCTCTATCGAATCAAAATATAATTTAAGAGCCTTTGGGGGGTAAATTCTTGCTAAGCGACTACAAGAAATCTGTATCTCGTATGACCATCCAATAAACCCTTTTTTTCTAACCATTTGCTCAAGTAAGATGGCAAATCTGTCTCTCTCTTCTTCTTTGAGATCAATTTTATGCAACGTGTCAGATATCCTTCTTAAAAACCAAATAACTTCCTTATTGGGTTTGTCTTCTAAAAATCTTAGGGCTATGTCTATCATCTCAGATGGATAATCTGACGCAATATTTACAAGGTATCGTAATAATAAAAATCTTTTTTGACTGCCTTCGGATTCCTTAAACAAAGGTAAGAATAATTCGTCTTTCAATACATTAAACCACCTGCTATGAGGATTCCTGCTGAAAAACTGAGTCATTAAGTTCTGACCGTCTTTTGCCTCTCTAAATATTCTAAGTAAAAACATTCCCTCTTTCTTTGTTGGATCTGACCAGGAAGCTATATGTGAAAGAATGGCTAATTTAATATGAGTTTTAATGTTGACCTTCCCAGAATCAAAGCCAACTTCTTTCAATGTTATAGTTTTGAAAAACACATCTTCAAGCTCATTAAATAGCCTTTGTTCCTCCTCACTTCTCAGGAACCCAAGTATGTGAACAATAACAGGACGAATAAATAAATTCTGTCTATGCTCTAATAAAAAATCAACCAGTGGCTTATTAGCATTTGTCACTTGCCAAGCAACTAAATAATCAATGAGTGTCTGGTGGGAAAAGGTCAGGTTACTCTTTACATCATCAAATAAAACTAAACCGGTCTTTTCTGATCTGCGAATTTTATCTAAATAAGGCACACCAGCGGCGGCATAAGATAATTTTGTTGTTCTCTTCTCTGCCATTATATTCGCAAGCTTAGCTAGAATAGTAAACTCTTCTTGAGAAACTTTGAGTATTTCAAGAAGTCTTGTGTATATTCCCTGGAGAGTAGATATCTTAGAAGGATCTCCTCCTTTTTCAATAATCTCAGCAGCTATCCTTAAGTGAAGTGGAACTACAACGAATTTTTTAAAGTTTTCGGTTATTTTGCTAATGTCATATTTCAATTCTTTAAAGACATCTTCAATGAAACTCTCTGGCAGTCCTTTCATATGATGCTTCTCCGACCATTTTTGTTCACTCATGGGATATAAGTACTCTGCTTCAAAACTGCGAGACGCACAAACAACAGTCATTCCTTTAATATTTTTCAATTTATCTGCATAGAATAGCCACTCTTGAAGTTCTCTTCTTCGACTATAAGCCAGTACATCCAGCGAATCCAATAATAAAACCTTGGGAATATCTTTATCTGGAACCTCTTCAAACAACTTATATATCGCTCTTGGAGACTCTCCCTTCCCAAGAAATTCTGCCCTAATAGCAGTCAAACACTCAATTCTGGGATTAAGTTTATCGAATAATTGGCTCATAAAAACACTTTTACCAGAGCCTGGTTGACCCAAAATTAAAATTACTTTACCCTCTTCATTTGGCTGAATGCACTGCTTTACAATTTCTTCAACCAAAGGGTACTTATATTCTAAATCAATAATATCTCTTCTCATTATTTAAAAACCTCGAGTCTGTGAACGAAATTTATCTTGTAATCTATTAACTTCTATATAATTATCATAAACCCAGTCAGTGAAGTGTTTTTCAAATTTCTGTTTGAATTCTCTTTCTGTCTGATAGTCTCCTCCATGTAAAGTCTCACGGCTTATCTTTTCCTTAAGCTCTTTTACCTTTGCCAACTGTTCAGGTTGAATTTGTGAGGGTCTAATCTTACAATCACTAAAATAAGGCCATATTTCCTTTCCACAGTCTCTGGCTAATTTATACTCGTGTTTCATTCCAGATTTGGCATTATTTTGAAGGCTACCGTATATAGTCCAAAAAATCATAACAACTAATTTACAATTACTATCCATGATATATGGATCGATTTTGTCTTTTTGTGGATCTCCAACCCCAGGCAAAAAATCTTTCCAGCATATAGGATTAAACTTATAGTCATATCTTAAAAAATGACGTTGGGTCAATTCAGTAACAATAGACTTTACAATAGCACACTCTTTTTCTGTCTCATCTGTATGGGAGATAAAAATTGTAATTTCCTGTGACTTCATATGATTCTTCTAAATTGTCTTATATTAATAACTTGGATGATTGCAATACATATAATTGTAACCAACATACAGGGCATTTCATTGAAATTATCTATTATTTCATCTCCTCCCAACCGATAATCTTGGCTTTGATTTGGTTCTTAGGATCTCTGTACACCTTTTTCCCCTTACAATTCTCCTTTAAATGCCTCGGATAAAATGGATTGAGTTAAAGCGTCGAGTTGTTTTTGGGTTTCAGCTTGATATTTGCGAAGTTCATCCACCGGGGAATTACAAGGGTGGGGATAGATAGCTGTTCGGCACTGCTCAGAAACTGGGGGAAGGTAAACGGAAATCATTCTGAAAAAGGCTCAATACCAAGTTCTTGCATCAAGGCATTTATCAGTTCAAAAGCTTCCCTCTGAATCCTGGCTCTTTC
>JBHIBS010000074.1:0-5198 GCA_046759165.1 bacterium
TCTTTTCTACTCTAACTTTGGTATCGTAATAAGAGGCACTTCCTCCAATGGGGTCTTGTAGAGTCACATCTTTGAGCACCGGATCCAGCCTCATCAACGGATTTGCCGATACTCCAGCACCGATCGCTGGATCAAAACCAGTTCCCTGGAGGCCTATGTAATGCCTTTTTGACCCGTATTCCCAGTGTCCGTAGGAGTGGCAGATGGTAACAGTACCGGGTCTATGGGCGGTGACCTTCGCTTTGCCGATAATGCCTGCCCCATCAGAGGGAGAAGCTACTCTTACCATATCGCCGGTCTTGATTCCCAGACCTACGGCATCACTCTCATTTATCTCAATATAGTTTTCTGGTTGAAGTATCATCAGCCATGGATTTGATGCTGTCCTAGACTGAGTCTGAAACACGGGCTTGTAGGTATTCAACTGGAAGGGGTAACCTTGGTCTTTAACCTCACGGCCCAGGCAGTCTTTTATTGGCTCGTATTTTGGTAGTCCCTCATAAGATTTACCGGTCATGGAATCTTTGGTCTTAGCCAGCTTCTCAGAGTATATTAGGCATATACCCTTCCAGGCATGCCCCTGCAGGTCACCTTTGTATGACTTGGCATAATCCTCAAATCTTCCTCCTCGGGCCAGACAGTAGGTTAGTTTTTCCCCTTCGGTAGTGCCCGGAACTCCTTCGCCTTCAGAGGCAATATTGATGAAACATTTTTTGTACCAATCCCAGGCATTGTTTAAGGGCATCCCCGGTCCAAAGCCATTATCACCGAATCCGGGTAGATCCATTCTCTTGGCAATCTCAATTAGTACGTCTTCCTCTAGCCGAGTCTCCGGGAATACTGGGTCAACTGCCGGCACTCTAAACTGGCTCACCTTGGTTAGAATAGCCGGTGCCGTGTGGGTGGTGCTGTATCTTTCCAGGAAATGTCTATCAGGAAGTATATAGTCGGAGAGCGCATCGGTTTCGCCTATGACCGCGGTAAGGGAGATCAAAAGGGGAAGTTTTTTCGTATCTTTCAGAGTGTTTATGAAGCTTTTACCGGCTGGGGTAGAATAGACCGTATTTCCCATATGGTTAATCAGACACTTCACTGGGTATGGGTAGGAAGCCTTGATGCTGGGAATTATCTCCTGCCAGTTACCATGGAATGCTAAAGGAAACCAGGGTCTTTTTGCCGGATAGCCGTTTTTCTTGAATTCAGTCGTTTTCTCGTAATTGGTTTTGTATCGGGTAAGGACAACTCCCTTTGCTTTGACCTTGCCCGGGTGAAGCTTGGCTAGATTGTAGGGATTTCCTTTCTTGCCCCCCATCTCATGCCAGTGTCCACCTCCGCCGGACATACCTCCCTTCCATCCCATGTTACCTATCAGCCAGTTGAGCAGGCCTATGGCTATACAAGTGTAGGTTCCATTGGTGTGCTGGGCAGTACCTCGGTAAAAGTCAGCACATGCTTTTCTTCCATGGGAGGTAAATTCCCTGGCCGCCTCTTTAATTACTTCTGCATCAACACCGCATATAGCGGCATATTCTGCTATTGCCTTCTCCCTTGCTCTCTCCTTGAGAAGGGTGAAGACCGATTTACATGGGATACCGTTCACAGTCTGGCTTACCTCAAGGTCACCATGTTCTACGGCATCATGGGCTCTAGCTTCGCCAGCAGATATTACCACGTATTGTTTGTCTGTTCCACCTTGGATCCCAGCCTCGCCTGCTCTTAGCAGCTTCAGGTTGTCAAGTCTAACTAGATAGGTAGCATTAGTCCAGGTCGGATGTTTGTCCGCCTTACCAGCCTTGGCCAAGCTGTTCTCAAGGTAGGCTACATCGTATCTTTTGTTATCTATGATCCATCGGATCATCCCCAGGGCGAAAGCAGCATCAGTGCCCATCTTAATGGGAATCCACTGATCAGCCTTGGCCGCAGAATTGGAAAACCTAGGATCCACTATCACCAGCTTACCACCATTTTTCCTGAGCATCATCAGTTTTCTGGCCAGTGCCTGAAAAGGAAAGTTTGCTTCCAGAGGGGTCGTCCCAAAGAATATGATATACTCTGCATTCACAATATCCGGTTTGGCGTGCCCCAGTCCTTTACCGCCTGGTCCACCTTTATTTCCCAGGAGCTCATAGGCGACATGGTGGCTGGTTTCGCAGATGCTGGTATGGTCAATTCTTTTGTTTTTGGTGCCAAAAGCGCTTCCCCAGAATCTATCCGTAAACTCTTTTCTTCCATGTTCCGACCTTCCCACAGAGTAGACCACTTCATTGGCTACCGGTCCCAGCTCAGGAGCATTAGGATTAATGGGTGTTTTAAGATCCCTAAGAGCTCTTAACCCGTCCACGTGACCTTCCCCGAAAAGGTCTCCTCCTTCAATTATTTCATTCAAAGCCTCTTCCCAGCTTATTCTCTTCCACTTTCCTGATCCTCTCGTGCCGACTCGCTTCAAAGGATATTTTACCCGATAGGGATTATAGAGTTCCTTTATCCCTGCTTGACCTTTGGCGCACACTGTACCAGGATTCTTGTCAGCAATGCTGGGGTCCGTATCAAAGGATAAATGAGGTTCCTTAGTTCGCGGATCGTAAGGATTGCCATCTATTTTTATCAAGACTCCGTCTTTGACCTTACACTGAATTCCACAGCCGCTGTGGCACATTAGACACGTTGATCGTTTGATAGTTACGGAAGGATCGGTTTCTACTGTGTCTGCTCCGGGATAACTTAGAGTTTTTCTTTTGGCTGCCGAAGTTGGTTTGATTTTAATAAAGGTAGACCCAGCCGCTGCAGCAGCACCTAGGGCAGCACTTACCTTGAGAAAGGTTCGCCTACTCATTTTACGATTGAGCCAATGCTCAATCCAGCCTATTTTCTCATTGTTCTTTTTAGGCATATGATTTTTCCTCCTTCCTTGGTTATTGTCCTAAAAGTAAAAATAGTTTTTCCCTCATCTATCTACTTGGATACCAGGTTTGGCCACCGTGGCAGAGGAGACAGTTCTCTTTGGTAATCTCGTCCAATTTTGCTAGTTTAACCTCCTTCATCTTCTCCTTCCAATCTCCATGGCAGGCAGAAAGGGTACAATCCATTTTGGCAAAGGTTTGGTCCATCTCCTTGGTGGAGAATGGAGAATGACAGGTAGTGCACAGCTCAGTATCCACTTGCTTTCTAAGGGATGCCGCTGATTTTTCTGTTAAATCAACATTCTGGTGGCAGGTGGTGCATCCAAAGTTCAGAAGTTTTGAGGTCAGATGCAGGGTATGGGCACTTTCGATTTGGGGATCAAGGGTAGTCTCAGAGGTCATTTTTCCGTGGCAACTAATACAGTTAGGGTTATAATCGGGGGAAGAACTATCGTGTAACGAGATGTAATTTACCGGGAAAATCTCTTTTGATGAGGCACGACTACCCTCCTCTGGTACGGATAACGTCACGACAGCCATGATTACCGCGACAGAAAGACCCGCTAGAGCTGGAAGAACCATATATCTTCTTAGTTTGCTACTCATGTTATCACCTCCCCTCAACTCTTATTTTTATCTCGACCTGCTTGGGGTTCTCAATCCCCTTTAAACTAGATATCATCCCCAGGACTGTTTTGCTCATGATGTTACGAATGAATCCTTTGATTCTGATTTCCTTTCCGTTGACCCTTAGATTTACGGTAGGGATACCCTCATTCTTTACCTTAATGAATTTTTTTTCCAAAAAATCCACTATCTTTACGGTTTCGTTGAAGTCAAAGCAGGGGATATCTTTATTTATCACTTGGTCACTAACAATAGCCACCAAGTTGTCACTTTTGCCTTCACATAGTAATTTAGCCTGTCCTTTTTTTATAAATACCTCTATTTTTGGATAGGTTTCCCTTTTATATCCTTCAGTTAGAATGAGATCCACCTCATCTATAAAGGAAGTTATGATCTTATTCAGTGATAGCTCCTTCCTTGCTTTCTTTATCATAGCTAATTTGGCAGGGCAAGAAATGAATACGACCTCAGCTCCTGCTTGAGCGTGTCGCCAACTATCTTTTCCCTCTTTGTCGATATCAAAATTGTGGACATCATGCTTTATAGTGGCTACTCTATATCCTCTTCTTTTGATCTCGGGAATTAACTTCTCGATCAATATTGTCTTACCTGCCTTGGATCTGCCAACAATGGAGATTGTTGGTATCACTATTCTACCTCTGGTTGATCAAGTAACTGAAGTCGAACTTCTTGGCCGCTTTTTACCAAAGTCACATCCTCGGGGATTACTATCAAGGCATTGGCTAAGGTCATCGAGCTTAGTATTCCTGAGCCTTGAGGGCCGGTCATTCTTACCTCGTACCTGCCATTTACAACTTTGACTCGCCCTCTAATGAAGTGTCTACTCCCCGGCTTTTTCCTGATGTCTTCCTTAGTAGTAGCAAGGATTTCCGGCTTTCGTAGCTGCCTTCCCCCGGACATCTTTAAAATAGCAGGTCTGACAAATTGCTCAAAGGAAACCATCGAAGCTACAGAGTTACCGGGAAGACCAAACACCGGAGTTCCACGGATCAAACCAAATAAAAGTGGTTTTCCTGGCTTCATGGCCACTTTCCAAAACTTGATTTCGATTCCTAGCTCTGCCAGGACATCTTTTACTATATCATATTTACCTACCGATACACCACCAGAGGTAAGAACCATATCGCTAGTCAATCCTGATTCGATTCTATCCTTGACTTCATCTGGATCATCTTTGGCGATTCCTAAATTTACTGGTATTCCCCCATATCTAAGAACCTGAGCATAAATAGTATAACTATTACTACTCCTTATCTTTCCCGGACTTAGATTTTTGCCCGGATCAACTAACTCATTACCCGTGGCTAAGATGGCCACCCGGGGAGATCTCACTACATTTACCTCAGTTAGACCTAAGGAAGCAAGTATTCCTAATTCAGCAGCTCTTATGACAGAGCCTCTTGTCATTACCAGATCGCCTTTTTTTACATCCTCCCCCACCTGACGAATATTCTCAAGCTCCCTCACTTCTTTAAATATGGTAACTTTTGAGTTCTCGCTTTGAGTGTGCTCGACCATTATCACGGCATCAGCTCCCTTGGGGATGGGAGCGCCGGTCATGATCCTTATAGCTGTTCCCCTCTTTATCTCCTTGGTTGTTGTCTGCCCTGCTGGTAAATCCTCTAATATATCTAAAATCTTGGGATTGCT
>JBHIBS010000075.1:0-5146 GCA_046759165.1 bacterium
TTTTCATTAAATTCAAAAAAATCCCATGCAACATTTTGAGTAATGGTGTATTTGGGATGTCCACTACTGTCTAGTCTTACATCTACTGTTCCTGTAGGGTGATTTGGATCAATTTGTATATACTCCGTTGTAAGACCTAGACCAGTTACGGAATCAATAATTTCTTTACCCAGTGTATCTTTTCCAATGCGACTTGCTGTAATCCCTTTATGTCCCAATGTTGAAACATGATAAGCAACGTTTGCGGGAGCTCCACCAAGATGTTTTCCTTGTGGAAACATATCCCATAGTATCTCGCCCAATCCAACTATTACATACACTTTTTTTGCATTCATACTCTTTTCTTGCATCCCTTATAGTTTGATATTCAGATTGAGATCGAGAACCTCATTAGGTATTGATATCTCTTCACCCATTACCGTAGCTTACTCGTTCCAGGCATGAAAAACCGCCTTAATATTAGCGGTGGGGTTGTTCTTGCTCCACTCACACTGAGCAATAACACCATCTGTACCATCATCGAGGACACGACGGACAGGTCGCCGAAAATTGCTTATCCTTCGTTAAAAGCCAACAAATACTCTTTAGGAACAGAAAAAGGAGGATAAGCCACATGAGTACTGTAGCACAAGAAAGGGTTGAAAGTCAGGAGGAAAAAGAGCTACAAAAGGTAAAGGAGTATTTAGAGGAGATTGAACCAGAGAAGTTCATTGAAAGGGTATTTAGAGAGTTTCGCAGAGGTCTCTACACACTCATCTTGACACTACCGATTATTTTACTGCCCCAAAGGTTAATCCTCTCACAAGATACTTTTGAGCTACCAGGGCAAGCAGAATAATGGGAAGAGCAGCAACACTGCCTCCGGCATAGAAGGCTGACCACTCCCAGATATAATCTCCCAGGAAGCCGGATATGGGGACCGGGAGTGTGGCCGCCTCGGTGCTGGTGAGCGAGAAGGCAAAAATAAAGTCATTCCATGACCAAATCACACAAAAGACTGCCGTAGCTGCCAGACCAGGGGCAATAATGGGAAGCATGATCTTGAATAGCGTCACAATATGACCGCAACCATCTATCAGAGCCGCTTCTTCAATTTCTCTGGGAACATCGCGAAGAAATCCCATCAACATCCATACAGCAAAGGGCAGGTTTAGTGTAATATGAGCTAAGATAAGACCAAGATGCGTGTCAATAAGGCGCAATCGGCTAAAGAAAATGTAAAGGGGCAGGATCACTACTATGGGTGGCATCATTCGCAGACTGATTATCCAGAAGGCAATGTGCTTCCCCCCCTTAATGACAAAACGAGAAAGCGCGTAAGCAGCCAGGCTTCCCAGAAACACAGAAATAGCCGTACTTCCGCCGGCAACTATTAAGCTATTAGCCAGGAACTTCAGGAAATTCCTTTCTCCGAATATGAGGGCAAAATGGTCAAGGACGGGACGAAATATCCAAACGGGAGGAATGGACCAGATGTGTTGGCTTTCCTTCAGGGCCGAGGAAAAGAGCCAGAAAAGAGGAAAAATGAGTACAACGGTAGCGGCAATGAGAATAAAATAAACCAGGGTCTCTCTTAACATTACTCTTAGATTGGTTTTCCTCATCATTTTTCGCTCAAGCCGTCCTGGTGATTCTTAGAAACACCTGAGCAATTACGATAACCATTGCCGCCATGAGCCAGGAAAGAGCTGCTGCTCTACCCATATAAAAGTAATTCAGCCCTATTCGAAAAGCGTAGAGAGAAAGAAGCTCGGTGGCGTCTCCCGGACCACCGCGGGTCAAAACATAGACAATGTCGAACATTTTTATGATGTCCATAACCCGGATCAGAATAGCCACCGCAATTATGGGAGCCAGGAGAGGAACCGAGATGTAGAGAAACTCCTGCCATCCTGAGGCCCCGTCGAGCTCGGCAGCCTCCAGAGGCTCCTGAGGTAAAGAAACCAGTCCGGCGTAGAGAACCAGAACCATGAAGGGAGTCCACTCCCATATGTCAACCATCATTACCGAAAGCAAAGCGAAACCAGGATCAGCTACCCACTCAACACTTGGCAGACCCAGTAATCCAAGAAAATAGTTAAGAATCCCGTAACGGGGATGAAGGATAAATTTCCATAAAACCCCCACAACGATAGGGGTTACGGCCAAGGGAACTATTAAGCAGGAACGAAAAAATCTCCGAGCTTTCAATTCTTTTCGGTTGAGCAGGCTGGCCAGCAATAAGCCTAGTCCAAATTCAACCAGAATACAGACCCCCAGAAGAGCAATTGTATTACGCAGCGCTACTCGAAAAACGGGATCTTCAAAAAGCAGAAAATGATAATTTCTAAGACCCACAAAGGGAAAAACTTTAGGTTTCGCTAAATACCAGGTATGGAGACTGTACCAAATGGAACTGGCCATGGGATAGATGATCAAAAAGAGGAGGGTGGCAATTGCCGGAAGGATCAAAAGATAGGCAGTATTTTTATATAGTAACTTTGCTGGGCTTCGCATGGCAAAAATAGTCAAGGAGAAATAATAAGAGCTCTTTCTTGTCTCAGCTCAATAGCTTGTAAATTAATGAGCTTTTCTGGTAAGGGTGCTTCCTCTCTGAAGAGAGGAAGCACCCTTCTTTTCCCTCTTACTCCCAGCGTTCCTCAAGGCAGGGAGTAAAGAACACCTACTGGCTTACTTTTGTGCCGTCAGGATTCACATACTTGCTCGGCCAGACCAGGGGTTGAGAAGAAGGTATGTATCCGCCTCGAACCATCAAATCATAAAGAGCCTTGGCCGAATCATCCAGAGCTTGCTTGGCAGTTTTCTCTCCAATAAAAGCCTTTTGCACCTCGGTGCCCACGATTATTTCGTATTCCGTCTCTTCCGCAATGGCCGGTCGTCGTCGCAGGTGTCGGGCGTACATTTCCAGTTCAGTCTGATACCTGCCCACTTTATAACCGGTGGTATCGGGCATACTATAGGCTTTCACCCTTCCTGAATTAGAAAACCCGGTTTCCAGGTACTTGAAGAACTCCTGGTCAGTCATCATTAGACCGGTAGCCCAGGCAATAAATTTCCATGCTAAACTTTTGCGCCGAGAGTCTTTGTTCATAACCAGAGCCCAACCGCCCAGAGAGGAATAACCCTGGCCGGGGATAATACCGGGCACGGTATTCGCAGGAGCGTCGGGTTTACCCGGCAAGATAGCATAGCCGGTTTTTCCTGCGGCCACGGAACGTTTTGGATCCTCGATTTCGCTGGTGAAAGCTGACCATTGGATCATCATGGGTACCTGACCACTAATGTAATCCTGGGTGATTTCAGCCCATTCGTAAGCAGCCACACCGGGTGGCATAAAGGCCCCTAGCGAGACAAAGAATTCCAGAGCTTCGATTCCGAGGGTGCTATTGAGTACAGGCATATTGCGAATAGGATCTTCGGCATCCGGGAAGCCCTGTCCAAAAGCAAAACAATCTGCCCCCCACGACCAGGCTACATTGTAGTAGTTCTGCACGGCCATATTGCCCTTTCCAGCCGACCAGGAGAATCCATACATCTCGGGAGGTCTGGTAAAGAATTCGGCTATATCCCGAAATTCTGACCAGGTTTTGGGTACTCCAAGTTCATAACCATACTTACTCTTGAAATCCATTTTTTCTTTGGGATCGTTGAAGATATCCTTGCGATAGAAAAGGAGCTGCGTTCCTGGCATATAAGGCATGGCATACAGTTTCCCTTTCCAGTTACCGTAGAAATTGAGAACCGGCACTATTTCATCTTCCAGATGTATAGTAGGATACACCTCAACTCCAGGAGGCCATTTACTTTCGTAGTCCTTGCTAATATCCAGACCAGATTCTATAACATAAGGTTCCAGGGACTCAATATACCCACCACCAGCAAATTCAGGAAGCCAGGGGTTATCCATCATGATAACGTCATATCGACCTGCACCGGAGATGAAGTCACTCATCTCCTTGGTGTGTATATCAGCAAAGGCAGTATCTTCCCAGATAACTTTGATACCATATTTTTTTTCAAATTCGGGCACCATCCCCCTCAGATTCAATGGATCAGGAGCGGTAAGAAACAGAACCCTGATTTGCTCTTGTGCCATTACCATTCCCGGGACGGCCAGTGATAGGGTCAAAATAACTATCAGCAGGCCACCTATTATGTTGCGAATCTTCATTTTTTCCTCCTTTTTTGACACTACCCGCTTTTTTTCTGATAAAACCCATGAGCCAGGGAGAAAAACTCCCTACGACATTTCTCACCGCACTGCTGCTATTCTATCACCTCCTCGTATAATCAAATTAGTGTTAATGGGGTCTATCTTTTAAAGTAGTGATTTTCACCTCCCCTCTTGCTTTTTGACCCCTTTTTGTTAATCTGAAAACTAAGGTAGTCTGCCTAATCAAAAGTTCTTTCTCATCATCTCACGGCGAGGAGGGCTTGTACCTTCTTAAAAGAGCCTTTAAGTTACCTTTCCCTGAAGACTGCCATCTTACCACTATGTTAACCTTAAATACTTATGCGTGAGATTTAAGAGTTCTTAACGCCTCACCAGCAGATTCTCGTATTTTTAATTGAACATCTAGCACGACCTCTTTTGGCCTTTTTCTTTTTTTTCTCATTTGTTCAAATAGAAGCTCCCCTGCTATCCCACCTAACCTAAAAGAGGGCTGGGCAACGACGGTTAAAGGAGGATTAACATGATTAAACCAAGGTAGGTCATCAAAGATTACTAATCCTATTTCCTCGGGAATCCGGATTTTCCCTTCTCTTAGAGCATCCATAGCTCCCAGTCCCATAAGATTGTTGCAGGCAAAGATAACTGTTGGAGGAAAACTAAGGGAAAGAAGTTCTAAAGTCAGGAGGCAACCACTTTGTTTTTTAAAATCCCCCATTTTGATTAAATCTTTATCTTCTGGTATAGAATGCTCCCTCAGTGCTTTTAAATAACCTTCTAATCTTTCCTTACCCGTTGTAGAGTTAAGAGGCCCCGCTATGATTCCGATTCTCTCATGATCTAAACTCACCAAATGTTCAGTAAGTTGTTTACTACCTTCTATGTTATTTACTAAAACAATATCCACATTGAGATTTGGTATTCTTTTATCAAGTAAAACAACGGGAATGTCTCGTTCTGTAAGGAATCTTACTT
>JBHIBS010000076.1:0-5048 GCA_046759165.1 bacterium
CTATTCTCTGAAGATGGAGTCAGAACTCTTTCTGATTCTCAAGCCCGGATAAAATTTATAAAGGGGGAGATTGTAAGGCTAGGTGAGAACTCATTGATTATCCTGAGACCGGAAAAGAAAGAGGAGACAGTGCAGCTACTTTCCGGAGAGTTGAGAGCCTCAGAGGCAAAGGTTCTCACTGCTTCTGCAGTAATTGAGCCCCAAATCTCACCTACGCTCGTCAAACCAGACTTCAAGGCAAAGATAAAAGAGGATAAGACAACCTTGGTATCTGTTTACAAGGGGAAAGTAGACCTCATAGCCCAGGGAGAGAGAGTGACAATTCCTGAAGGATTTATGTCTCAGGCAAAATTGAATTATGTTCCGGAAAAACCAATCGCCCTGCCGCCTCCGCCTGACCTGGGACAGGCTGAGGAGGAGCTGGCAAAGGAACCAACTGCTGCTGAGCTACCCGAAGAGGAAAAGTTAGAAGAAAAGATTAACCTGGAGGAGAGCCTTGCCGAGCTCGATTTCTCTGAAAAGAAGAGGAGACTGGCGATAAAATATCTCCATCTTCAGGTCGCTTCTGATCCCGAATTTAATGATATCCTGGAAGACAAGAAATTGGAAAGTATCGAAGGGTACCAGAGGAGTAGACTTCCCGACGGTAAATATTTCTGGAGAATCTCTTATATTTATGAAGGCGAGTTCGAGAGTGAATATTCGCTAGTCAGAAGTTTCCTAGTTCATACTATTCCTCCTGGGTTAGAGGTGTCTTCTCCCCGAGAAGGGGAAAAAATTGGAGATGAATTTGTTAAAGTGAGAGGGAGGACAGAAAAAGATTGCAGAGTAATAGTGAACGATAAGCCCGTGTATGTTGATGAGAAAGGAGATTTTGTCGCTGTAGTATATTTGAGCCTGGGGAAGAACGTAATCAGTGTTCAGTCCCAAGACAAATATGGCACTTTAGCTATAGTAAAGAGAGAGGTGGAAGTAGTCCCTCCGAAGGAGGGAGCTTTCTGGCATAAGGCAGGATTTGCGATAACAATGGGTGTGATTGCAATCATTCTAGTGAGTATCCTTTAAGGGATAAGAGATGGCTAAGAAAGTGCTTATTGTGGATAGCGATATTGATGCTAGGTTCTTAGTGAAGGTACATTTGAGAAGATTCGATGTTGAGTTTATCGAAGCCAGAGATGGAGAGTCGGGACTGGAACTCGCCCGGTCGCAGAAGCCAAACTTAATTGTGATGGATTATGTTCTGCCCAAGTTGAGCGGTTACGAAATGGTGAAGAGAATTCGGAAAGATGAAGCTACCAGAGGGGTCCCCATAATTATAGCTACAATAGCCGGGTTCAACTTGCAGATGAAGGAATTGAATATTGTGGAGTATCTTCCCAAGCCCTTCTCTCGAGCACAATTCTTAAGAGCGGCGAAGAAAGCATTGGGAGAGATGCGCCTCAAAAGAGAGGAAACTAGACCAATCTCTACAGGTGCTGAAACTCCAAAGGGAGTGCCTCTCCCCAAACAGAAAGTGGAGGCTCCAGCCAAAATGGAAAAGATTGTTGTAGCTGATGACGAAGAAAATGTGAGAGAGTTACTGAAAAATTTACTTAAAGATAGATATCGAATAATTCTGGCTAGAGATGGGCTGGAGTTGGTAGAAAAAGTCGAAAAAGAGAGACCGGACTTAATCATCTGTGATGTGATTATGCCCGGGAAGAGCGGTTATAAGGGGATTAAGAAATTGAGGGAAAAGCCTGAATTTCTCAACCTGCCAGTAATCTTCAATTCGGGCGTAGTTAAAGATAGAGAGTTATACGAGACCTTAAAGCCAGAAGGACCGAGCTATTTCATGCGCAAGCCGTTCGAAAAGAAGGTCCTTTTAGAAAAAATAGAAGAAATGTTGAATAAAAAATAGCTTGTTTATCGCTCAAGAATCTCTTGACGCCAAAATCTTCACAAACTATCTTTCAAACGGCAGGAGTGGCGGAGCGACAGTTCCGCGCCAACGTAGGGGTTCGATTTATCGAACCCTTTTCCAAACCCTCTTGGTTTGCTTTCGCTAAGGCAGAAGAATTGATATAGTTATGGGCTCATAGCTCAACGGAGAGAGCACAGGGTTGCGGACCCTGGGGTGAGGGTTCGATTCCCTCTGAGCCCTTAAATTCATAGGGATTGGGCGTGAAGATTTTCTTAATCTTTGCAAATGGGATATGTGCCGGATGGGCGGGGCTCGTATTCCTCTATTTTCTTAAATACAATTTCATTTCCTGGGCTATGGTGGATGTCTCTTCCATCATCCAGCTCTTTGCAGTATTTGCTCTAATCTTCGGGAAGAGAATATTAATGAATATTTCCATCCCTTTCCTTCTATTCTATGGAACAGAGGGATTTTTTGTTTACAATTGGTCTTTAAGGATGATTCCTGCCCAGATAAGCCGCTCCATAATGGTCCTGACAGCTCTCTATATTATCTACCTTATGATTACGCGCTGGGAGATAGGGAAGTTGGCCATCGGGATTATGCTCGGAATTATACTCTTTGTACCATTTAGAATATGCGAGACTTACTATTTGAAGACCCATCCAGAAGTTAAGAGTTATTTCGAATTTTTTGAGGGTAAGTAATTTATGGAGAGATGCCGGAGTGGTTGAACGGGGCGGTCTCGAAAACCGCTATCCCGATTTTTGGGATCGGAGGTTCGAATCCTCCTCTCTCCGTTTGATTCACAGGAAGGATTCGAAGCGAGCGAGCGCCGAGGTCACCCGAGGAGGAGCGAAGGATGAGCGGCAGCGAGTGAGCCGGCTCTGAGGTTCTGGGAGGAAGGGGAGAACCGAAGAGGAATCCTCCTCTCTCCGTTTGATTCACAGGAGGGGTCGCTGGAGCGACGAGTAAGGAGCTCCGCCTTAGCGACGGGCGCGAGACGGTGAGCGCCCCGGGTCCGAAGCGAATGAGTGGGGGAGGAATAGGATGAGAAGCGGCGCAAAAAATTTCTTAATCCCATTTTTTACTTCTATTCTTGTTTCGGCACTGGTCTGTTTTCTTTTCTTTCTTTACGGCATCCCCTTTCTGGAGAAGGTGGAAGTGCCGGATGTGAGGAGGGCAACCCTTAACCAAGGCAGGCTTATTCTGGAAAGTAGAAGACTTTTCTTGCTTGTGGAGTCCGAAAGAGAAGACCCCTCTATTCCTCAAGGCTCAATTATCAATCAGAGTCCTCTTCCAGGCTCTGTTGTCAGAAGAGGCACACCGATAACCGTTGTGCTCAGTAAGGGTAAGAAGGTGCTGGCTATCCCCAATCTCTCCTCGGTTCCCCTGGAAGAGGCACGCAGGAGATTAGAGGAGATGGGGCTTAGAGTGGGTAGTATAACCAAGCAGCTTTCCGATTCTATTGCCAAGGGTTCCATAATTTCCACCTTTCCTTCTCCCAATTCAATAGTGAAAGAAGGGACAATAATAGACCTCATCTTGAGTAGAGGCAAGGAGGAAATTGTCGTGCCCAATGTTCTTGGCAGAAGGTTAGGAGCAGCAAAGGGGATTTTAGAGAGGGCGGGCTTGAAAGTAGGTCAGATAGACTATGTATGCGATATAGAGAAATTATTCGATATCATTTTGGGGCAAAATCCGAGGCCCGGAAAGAGAGTCCCTATATCGACACGTGTGAACCTTACCATAAATGCTGAAGAGGAAGAATGACAGGAGAGTCCGATGGAGAGGTGTCCGAGTGGCCGAAGGAGTACGCCTGGAGAGCGTATGAACGGGAAACCGTTCCGTGGGTTCGAATCCCACCCTCTCCGGTTTGATTCACAGGAGGGATTCGAAGGCCGCGAACGCCGACCTTGTGGGAGGAAGAGCACTGGAAGTGCGGCAGTGAGCGGGCAGGCTCTGAGATTCTGGGAGTGAAGGGAGAACCGAAGAGGAATCCCACCCTCTCCGAGAAAAAGGGGTCAGAGTCATTTTTTAGGAGCGACGAATAAGGAGCTCCATGTTAGCGACGGGCGCGAGATGGTGAGCGCCCCGGGTCCGAAGCGAAGGAGCGCCGAGGTCATCCGAGAAAAAGCGCGGAGGGAGACAGTAGAATGGGTAAGAAAAAGAGTGTCCTTGATTTTTGTAAGATGAAAAAAGGCAGAGAAAAGATTACATTTCTCACATGTTATGATTATCCTACTGCTACTTTTGCTGAGAAGGCTGGTTTAGATATGCTTTTGGTTGGCGATTCGTTGGGTATGGTTGTTTATGGATATGAAGGTACCATACCAGTAACAATGGAGCAGATGATTGTTCATGCAGAAGCTGTCCGCAGAGGAGCTCCCAATACCTTTGTTATTGGCGACATGCCATTTATGTCATACCAGGAATCTGTAGATAAGGCAATATATAATGCCGGGAGATTTTATAAAGAAGCAAATGTGGATGCTATCAAACTTGAAGGTGGAAGGAGAGTAATTAATCAAATTAAAGGGATTGTAGATGCAGGAATGGTACTAATGGGACATATTGGCTTGACTCCTCAAAGTTCAGGTCAGTTAGGAGGATTCAAAGCTCAGGGTAGAACTGCTAAGAGTGCTATGGAGTTAATTTTGGATGCGAAGGCGATTGAGGAAGCAGGTGCTTTTGCTATTTTGCTTGAGGCTATACCGCCAGAGGTAGGAAAGATTATCACAGAAAGAAATCAGATACCTGTTTTAAGTATTGGCGCAGGAATTGATTGTGATGGTCAAGTGCTGATTGTTGGTGATATGTTAGGATTGTCTGAAGCATTCACTCCTAAATTTGTGAAGAAATATGCTTCTTTGAGTAATGATATTACAAAAGCATTTAGGGAATATATACAGGATGTAAAGGAAGAGAAGTTTCCAGAAGAGAAACACGTATACAAAATGGAACCAGGTGAGAGAGAAAAACTTGAGGAATTGGTCTCAGACATATAAATTCTTTAGTATTTTTTCCGATTTTTTTGAAAAAATAGAGTCCTTGCGAGAAGAAGGTATTTTTAGTAAGGGACGGTTGAATAGATGAAAAAATTTAAGAAAATTCTGCTTATCCTTATTCTTCTTTTGCTACTTTT
>JBHIBS010000077.1:0-5002 GCA_046759165.1 bacterium
TTTGATAATATTTTAGTGTCAAACACGCGTGAAGCGGTCTCCTTGGGGCGGCAAACCCTCACGGTTATTGCCACTTAGGAATGGGGACGAGGTAGATTCTTGGTGGCCAATACTCATTTTTACTGTGTTTTCGTTCAAGTTGTGTCCCCACGGCACCGATGGCAAGAATTGCTGGGATAAAAGCCACTATTCGATTTAGTATATAGAGTTAACCGAGTTATTTGGGTGCAAATCACACCCTTTGGAATGAGCATTCCACAAAAGTCTGAAGCAGAGAAAGAAACACAGCAAATCAAAACCAAAGATGAAAATGATAAACAACAACGAAGAAGCGAATTATCTAGCTTTGCGTTTGCATCGTCTCATAGGGATCATCGTAAGAAGAAGAGTCGCGAAAAGCATGCCAACGGGCCCTCCAAGGGTCGGGAATAACCCAACCGGGGGGAGACTGGTTGTGGTCGTAACTCGGTTCTGAATAGTAAAGGGTGTATCTGAGACATCCTCTGCTGTAAGGCCTTCCGAACAGGTGGCGACCACCCGAATCAGATACATGGAACCCTCAACAACTGTGGTGGTATCCCACTCGTAACTAGTAAGCGTCAGTCCCGAAGCCAACAAAGTCCAGGTATGCCCGTCGTCTGCAGAGTACGAGACCGCATAGGTGACGGAATGTCCCCACGCATCGGTCACCACCGCCCATTGGAGCGTGACTGTGCCCTTGAGGATTTCGCTGCTATTGGGATATGTAATTGTTGGTACCAAAAGGGTATGGGGGAGATTTGCAGGTGCCGTCAGAGGAGACGGGTCTTGGTTACCATCAATGGCATACGGGGTATCGGCAATCCCATCGCCATTCCGGTCCGTATGATCATGGTCATCCCAATAGTTGTAAGCAAAGACATTATTTGAGCCCTCATCGTTAGCTTGAGAGCGGCCCCCGGGATGGTTATCCAGAAAATCATTCCACGTCACCATATTATTCACAGAGAGTTTATTAATGCGATCATCCCAAATGACAATTCCCTCTTTCTCACAATTGAAGACAGTATTGTTTGAAACAGTGTTATGCCAAGAGTACGCAAGGGCAATTCCCCGCTTACAAGTGGAAACTGTATTGTGGGTAACGGTGTTATGCTCAGAGTACCGAAGTTCAATTCCAACCCAACCGCCGAAGACGATATTGTGGGCAATGGTGTTATTCCAAGATCCAGATTTAATGTAAATAATCCCATGGACGGTATTGTATGTAATGGTGTTATTCCCAGATTCCTCAAGATGAATTTCACCGCCAGAAACGGTATTGTGGGCCACAGTGTTATGGTCAGAGTACATAAGGTCAATTCCATAGTAACTGGATTGAGAGAGGGTATTGTTGGAAATGGTGGTATGCCTAGCATCCCAAAGGGAAATTCCAAATCTATTACTGGAGAGGGTATTGTGGGCCACGCTGCTATTCCAAGAGTGCGAAAGGGAGATTCCTTTCCTATTATTGGAGAGAGTATTGTGGTGGATGGCCAAGTGTGAGCTGAAGGTGGCCAACACGCCGATAGAGGTCCAGGACAGGTTTTGCCCCGTCACTTCGATCCCCGTCGTATTAATCAGTAGGACTTGGCCGGCGTCTGGGGGGACGGTGCCTCCACTCACCGACTGCCAATAGACCACGGGCCGGCCGTTGACCACATTCTCCGCCACGGCCGCTTGTAAGCAGTCCTCGATTTGACCTCCCGAAATATCTAGACCATTATTGACAAGAATGTTTCCTACCAGGGTGTTCTGTCCAGAAGATGAAAGACGAATTCCTTTATAATTGTCAGAGAGGTTATTATGGACTATGTTGTTATTCCAAGAATCCACAAGGGAAATTCCTCCGCTCGAATCCATACTGGAAAATTCTTCTGGCCACTTGCTATTGGAGACGGTATTGTGGGAAACGCTGGTCTGTTCAGAGCCATTAAGGAGAATTCCAGGTCCGCATCCGGTAATGGTATTAGCGTCAATCGTCCCATGTTCAACATTTTGTAAGTATATTCCACGAGGATGATATATCACTCCATGTGATTCCCATGAACTGCCCGTTAAGAGATTGTTCCGGATGTGAAAATACACCGTCGTATCTTGAATGTGGATCAAGGTATTACCTGCTTTAATATTCAGGCCTTCAATGGTATAGGGGTTACTTAGGCTCCCCTCCCCCGGAAAGCCTAAGGCGGCAAAATCTGCGTTTTTCGTGATATTGATGCGCTCGTGCCCCACATACTGCTGGGTTGGCATGGCGATTGCTTTCTGGGGACTGTTGGGTACCTCTGCGTCCAAGACTTGGTGAATCTGGAAAGGGGAGTCAAGCCCTTTGGGAGTTGTTTCATCTCCTCTCCACGGGGCCACGAAAACCAATGCACTCAAGATCAGTATCATACCGAAGACCCGAACAATAGGGTGGGGTTTCACGCCTTTCCCCTCCTCATTCTTCAATTGGCACCGTTTTCTTTTAAATAATTTGGAGCAATTGTCCACGATGGAAGATACTCCTCAGAACTTGAGGAAACCAGCCTCCACGGCACCATCCCGGAGCTGCTTGGAGGGGAGTACCGCGTCTTGAGGTCTGTGATCGAATCCGGTCATGCTTCTCTTTTCAAATGATGTGCACGTATCCCTCTACCTTTTCGGTCCTTCCAAGAATCACAGCCCCGTTTTCTTCAAAACAGCTCCTGCCACTATAGGGACGGGTGTGAGCCGAGAGGGACCTACACGGTGTTGGAATGGATTCCCTGCTCTAGTTTGCCACTCTGGGGTTTCCAAGTTGCTTAGTGCTGCGAGTTACCAGACGAAACAGGGCTAAGACACTGATGAAAAAAGATCTTGACATAAAATTTGATATTATTTTGGTATCAAACAAGCGTGAAGCGGTCTCCTTGGGGTGGCAAACCCTCACGGTAATTGCCACTTAAGGGAGAAGAGGTTTTTTCGGGAGTAGATATTACTCTCCTCTGCGGCGTTTCCGTTCTTGATATGAACCCACAATACCAATAGCGAAGATTGCCAAAAGAAAGGCAGATGCCCCGATAAAAAGGTAGACCAACCATCGTCGTTGAGGTGGCGTTTCTGTTACTATTAGAGTCAAATTTGCTTTCGGGAGCAAATCCACTTCGGTCGCATTAAATGGAGTCGTATAACCGAATTTCAGGGTAACATTGTAGTCCCCCACCTCCAGGTTCTCGATAAGAGCGGTCATGAGTTCGGTTTTGGAGGTATTGGAGGGAAGGTCAAGCTTGTCATAGGTCATATTGAAGGATTGAACCTCGGCTGACTTGTTATAAATTGATATCCAAAAGTGTTTCAGGGTAATCGGATGAGTCTGTTCATTCATTAAACTTGCACTGAACGTGACATTTGTTGGGCCAGAGATTGCATCTGGTACCACAGCCTGATCGTAAATATAAAGATCGTCCTGAAAAATAGTCGTTTTCGCCGGGAAAGCAAGTACTTGGGCGACCAGAAGGGCACTCATTATGATAAGTCCGTGAATAACTTTTGAGTTCACCTCAATAGGCCTCCAAGTATTCCTTTATACACATTACCTGGTTGAGTATCATTGGTGTTTTCATTATATCTTCATTTATGCTAATTCCATTAGTTGACCGATATTAGTCTTCAAACAATACTTTAGAGACTAAAAGTCGAAGTTCTCTCCGCTGTCGGGCTACTTTTGCTTCAAAAGTATTGTCAATCATTATGGATCCATCGGCTTTTTTAACAAGAACGCCTCCTATACAATTGAGCCGATCCGACAGAAGATAGAGGGTTGTCGGGGTTTTTATCCGGTTGGAGATGAATTTATCCAGTTTCTGGAGGTCGTGCAGTAATAATGCATCGTTATGGTTTGTTTGAACATGAATATCTCCCCCACCAAGCCCTATAGCACCCTCGATGATCAAATTTTCAAGTAATGAAGCATATTCTGGTGCCTTTGTGAATGTTTGAAGTTTTTCCATAGCGGCTGCGAAAGCTTGGTCGATCATTTTTTCCTTTGTCGCTAATAATTCCATCCGTGTTTGGAGACCCGTCCGAGCGAGTTCACGTCTCTTCGAAAGCTCTCCTTCTGCTTTGATATCACGTAAGATGCCTTGTCGGCGCCGTTCAGCTTCTTCTTGTGCTTCTTTTATAATCCGGGCTTTCTCATTCTCTGCTTCTGCGATTATTTTCTTTGCTTCAGCCTCTGCTTCGCTCATTATCGTTTGCACAAGTTTTTCGAGAGTTTCAGTGGCCTCCATACTTTTACACCAGCTCACTCGTGGTACACAATCTAGGGAAGAGGGGGAATTACTCTGCCAATGAGAGTGTGATCAGAACTCAGGGGCATTGTAACCCTTCGAGATATTTTTTTGACCTTTTTTAAACATTTTGAATAATAGATCTTTTGGCTCTAGATAGTAAGAGAAGGAAACATGGTCTTCCCCTCAAGAGAAGACCCCTTGTATTTTCCCCCTAATATGGAAGTTCCCAAATCTCGAATCTTCGAAATTCTTCGCTTTCCAGATTTCACCGGTTCTTGTTTATATTGAACATGAGACATATTAACACTGTATCTTAAAATTCCCCTGACCCTAAGGAATCTCAAAACAGGATGGACTTTTCAGTAGTTTTAAGCCATATAGAGACACTATATCCTGAATATTTGTGTTAGAAATGAGGGCGCTTCTCACAATGTGTTCTTTGGTGCTGGTTACAACATAGTTTACCTCCATCGAGAACATAACAAGCAGCTATTTTTCAGCAATCTACCCTTGTCTCACCATAATTTCGCGTTCTGTTTTTTTCTCAAATTGGCGAGAAGACTCCCTCCGAACGGGGGGAGATGAATCGCCTCAACGGGGTTTAAATTGGACGAAGGCTACATTAATTCGTGAGAAGGTAATGTATCTGGTGCAAAAAAATCACTTGCGAGGACTGCCGAAACGCGAATACCAGCTACTCCACCAATTAACCCATCTATCTAAGAACCTCT
>JBHIBS010000078.1:0-4866 GCA_046759165.1 bacterium
TTAAAGCATTATGGTCTTCATTCAGAAAAGAGGGGTATAAGAAAAGGCTAGAAATAAAAGCCTGACGGGAGGTGAGGTAATAAGATAGGCCAGTCCAGCTTACATCTTTCACCAAATCAAAGATTTTGAAGAAAGGTGAACCCAGATTCGGCAAACGAAGCCATTTTACATCAAAAAGCTCATTTTCCCGATTTTTTCAATTACAATTTTAGCCCAATTAGAAGCTAAAGTGACCCCTTTTGCTCCTGATTCTCAAAAATTTAGGCGATTTTTGGCGGACTCTTCCTATAAAGGGAGAAAAAAATATACCGGGTCTAAGGGAAGAAGTTGAAGATCTAGTTTTCCTAACTAATCTTGTATTTGTAGTAGCTTCGCCGCATTATCGGTCTCTCTATTGGGATCATAGTGGAAAAACTTAAAGGAGAGTATGTTCAACCAGAACATGAAGAATCCCTTTGTACCTTTCCCCTCCTCGTCTGACTCCGAAGTTAGAGAAATGATCATCTGAGGGGATGTTAGAGAGCCTGATTTCGGCATATTGACAGCATCTGCAATTAGTGGAGGTCGAAAAACAATGAAAACCGGAATAAGTTACTATGGAAACAGAATTCCTAAGCATGTGGAGGAAGACTTAATAGATGCAGTCAATCATGGATGTAACTTTGTTGTACACACTTTTTCTGAAGAGGATTATCAATTTTACCAGGGGACAATGGTAGAGATCATAAAAATATCTCACAAACTAGGGCTCGAAGTCTATATCGATCCCTGGGGAGTCGGGGGCGTATTCGGAGGAGAGGCGTATTCCCATCTCGTAGCTGAGAATCTGAATGTAAGACAAATTCTTTCTGATGGGAGATCACCAGCAGCAGCCTGCATGAATAATGAAAATTTCAGGACATATATGAGGAATTGGATTGAGGTGGCCGTGGAGATTGGTGGAGATGTTATCTTTTGGGACGAACCCCGTTTTTATCAGGCTAAAGGAAACGAAAAAAAGAATGTTTGGAGTTGCCGATGTGAAACTTGTAAGAAATTGTTTAGGGAGCACTATGGCTACGAAATGCCTTCCGACTTCACTGAGGACGTCAAAGATTTCAAACAGAGCAAGTTTCTTGCCTTTGTCCAAGAAATGTCCAAGTTAGTACATCAAAAAGGGAAGAAAACGGCTATCTGCCTTCTGCCTTTTGAGATTGCCGAGTTAAGCGCAGTAGATTGGGAAGAAATAGCCAAAATTGAATCGCTTGATATTCTAGGCACCGATCCTTATTGGGTTAACAGAGGAAAGGGGGTAGAGGACTACGTAACATTCTATTCAAAAAAGGTATTTGATCTGGCCAGAAAATACAACAAGGAGCCCCAGATTTGGATTCAGGTTTTTAACATTCCAAAAGGAAGGGAACCAGAAGTGGAAACCGCTGTAAGAGTAGCATATGAGGAAGGGCTTAGAAATCTTGCCGCCTGGAGCTATGGTGGAGCAGGACATATGTCGTGTATTAGGAGTGAAAATCCCGAGTTGGTCTGGAAGATACTGGGAAAGTCCTATAAAGATTGTATCTGCAAGAATCGAGCCTAATTTAAAGGTTATTCACGTTTGATTAGACGAGGGGACATTCGGTCTTTAACTTGAGAACAAGCTCGTAAGCCAGGAGTGCTTGATTACCAAAGGAAAATTATTGAGAAGAAAGGGGGTGGTATTCTTAAATTTAGAATTCCTTTGGAATCAGGCTGTGGTCATAGAGGGTTTCTTAAGTTCTAGAAAATTTGGGAGGGAGAAAAAAGATGAAAAAAACAATTATTTTCTTGGTAGTATTCGCACTCACCATGTCCGTGGGGGCAGCTTTAGCTCAAAATAAGACAAAGGTACGTTTCTGGACTGGTCCTGCAGCTCATAAGATGGAAGCTTGGAAAAAGATGGTTGATGAGTGGAACAGGACACATCCGGAAATCTATCTAGACTGGAAAGCTACCCCAGCTGGGATATCCTCCGAAGAGGCTGTATTGACAGCTATTGCCACAGGAACAGCCCCGGATCTCTACAGTAACACCTTCATTGGTTTTGCCGAAACGCTTGCTAAATCGAGAGCAGCGGTTCCACTAGAGGAATTTCCCGGCTTCGAAGATGTAATAAAGAGCAGGAAAATGGCCAACATAATGGGAAATTACCAATCTCGCGATGGGCACATTTATCTATTGCCCTGGTACGCAAATGCGGTAATGTGGGCCTACGGTGCAGAACTTCTTAAAGAGGCTGGATTAGAGAAACCACCACGCACCTACGGTGAGCTGCTGGCTCTGGCACCCAAGGTGGTCATACCCAAAAAACGCTGGTTGGCTTATCTTTCCCCTGAGGCAAAATGGTGGCACATATGGTGGACGTACATGCACCTCTATTACGCTGCCGGTGAAGGAAGGCCATTTGTAGAGAAAAACCAAGCTACCTTCGTTAACGAAGCCGGAGTGGCCTCGGCCAAGTTTGCTGCGGAGCTTTTTGCTAAGGAGTTTGCTCCGTTGATGCCAATAAGCGATCCCGTCCCCAAAGGCAAGGTCTTGACGGGTTTTATGGGACCGTTTTGGGTTCGTCCGTGGAAACAAAATTATCCTGAGTTCGAATACCTTGTGACTGCACCGCCAGTGCCTGACGGGTATCCTGTGGACAAACCCATCTATACCTTGGCTGATGCAAAGGGTATTGTTATGTTGGCTCAGGCTAAACCAGAGGCAAGAGAAGCAGCTTGGGAGTTTATGCAGTGGCTTTATACTACCCCGGAAAACGATCTCATCTGGCTTGAACTGGATGGAGAGCCATCTGCAAGAGAAGATCTCTTAACTAACCCCTTCTTTCAAGATTTCTTCAGGGCCAATCCCAAGGTCAGACAATTTGCAGAAGAGGTAGCGTTTGCTGTGCCACCCCCGCCCCATCCTGAGATAGTAGAGATACAGACTACCTTCATGAAAGAGGCATGGCAGCCCTTAATATATGGGAAAAAGACCCCAGAGCAAGCATTAAAAGATGCCAAAGAGGCTATAGACGGCCTTATCGCTCCACGCTAAAGACTGGTGGCAGTTGATTTCTTGAGCGTCCGCTTTCTCAGCGGGCGCTCTCTCCTAAAGGCTATCCCCAAGATATCGCGATACGTTTTTAAGAGGAATACATAACTTTGAGGAAGACTAAGTACAAATTTAGGCAGAAAGAGAGTAAAGTAGGATATTTTTTACTTTCACCTTACCTAGTTTATACAGCTGTTTTCTGGATATATCCCTTTATCTGGGGATTTGTCCTGTCTCTTCAACAATGGAATATCGTTTCTCCTGCGAGAACCTTTGTCGGCTTAAAGAATTTTATAGAGGTTCTGAAAAGTCCACTATTTTGGACAATATTCAAGAACACTTTATATTTTATAGGTGTATTCATTCCCACAGTGACAATATCTGCCTTAATGGTAGCCGTCCTCATAAATAAGATAAGATACTTTAAATCCTTCTTTATTGTAGGATATATGTTATCCTATGTGTCAGCTTCGGTGGGCTATGCCATAGTCTTTTCTATCCTATTTGCTGGTGACGGCTTAATCAATAGTTGGCTAAGCAAAATCGGTATTTATGTCCTATGGTTCAACGATCCCAGGATCGCCATGGCATCTATTGCACTAATAGTTAGCTGGAAGTGCGTCGGTTATTATGCTTTGATCTTCTTGGCTGGTCTTCAGGCTATACCAGATACTGTTTACGAATCGGCCAGAATTGACGGTGCTAGTAGGTGGACTCAGTTCTGGCGTATTACTATTCCTTTGCTAAATGTCTCCTTTACCATTGTGCTGATCTTGACCATGGGTATATCTTTTCGTATTTTCGCCGAACCTTATATAATAACGGGGGGAGGACCCATGGATACCACTCGTACCTTTTTGTTGGAAATTTATTATCAGACCTTTGAGGCTCTTCATGCTGGTTATGGTTCAGCGTTGGCCTTGATAGCCGCATCTCTTTCTTTTGTATTCGTCATAGCCACCCGAAAATCGGTAGAAAGAGAGGTATATTGATGATGCAGGTGAGATTAAAGAGGAAAAGATCGAAAATAACCGATCAGCTTGTAGCTTATCTGATTCTGAGCGGGGGTTTAACTATTATAATATTTCCTTATATATGGATGGTAATCGCCTCTTTCAAACCATCGGGGGAAATATTTACGCGATTCATTCCCACAAGACTTACGCTGGATCACTACAGATTTTTATTGAAAACATCGGCTGCCTTTGATTGGCCCTTCGGCCGAGCCCTGTTTAACAGTTTCCTCGTTGCAGGAATCGATACATTATCAGTGGTGTTCTTTGGTAGCATGGCTGGCTATGCTCTGGCAAGATTAAGATTTAGAGGAAGAGAGCCGCTATATAACTTTGTATTGTATCAGATGCTCTTTCCCTATACGATGTTTGTTATACCTCTCTTTGTGCTTATCCATAAGCTGGGTTTCGTTAATACTTATCAGGGAATGTTCCTGCCTTTTATGCTAAGTGCGTGGTCTATCTTTTTCTATGCGCAGTTTTTCCGAACGATACCTCAGGAGATGATCGATGCGGCAAGGATAGATGGATGTTCAGAGTTGGGAATAGTGTTCAGAATAATGGTCCCCTTAGCCAGTTCGATAACCATCGTTGTGGCTCTGTTTACCTTTATGGAGCGCTGGGATGAGTTTCTTTGGAACCTTATTGTAGTAAAGGAGCGGACCAAAACACCTCTACCAGTTTTATTAGCTCTATTTACTAGGGGAGCATATATGAGCTACTATGGGCCTCAAATGGCTGGTGCAACGATATTGACCGTGCCTATCGTGACACTATTTCTCTTTGCCAGAAGGTTTTTTGT
>JBHIBS010000079.1:0-4831 GCA_046759165.1 bacterium
ACGTTGAGAATTTTTGATGTCAGGGGAAGGTTAGTCAGGGTGCTGATCGACCAAGAATTCGACCCTGATGGGAGAGGCTCTGTAACCTGGGATGGCACGGATAGCTCCAGAGACACCATTGTGCCAATTGGTATATATATCTGCCACATTGAAGCCCTGAATGAAACTGCAGGAAAGGTAACTAAGGGAACAGAAACAATAGTGGTAGGAAGAAAACTCAGATAAAATTTAAAATCATGTCACTGCGACGGAGTGAAAGGAGCATGCCAGTCCGACCCGCAGGGGCGTTGGGAGGGCAAAGCCCGCGGCAATCTGGAGAATATTCCCTCCGTAACCGAGGAATCTCACTCCGAGTTTGCTCCGGCTTGGTCTCGCAACCGTTTTCCCCTGGCAATGGTAGTGCTTTGCTGCTACAGAAAGATTGGCGGAGAAAATGTATTACATTAACAGTAGTCAGTGTGGAAGAGCCTTTCTGTTAATTTTTGCTTTTTCACTTTTCTACTTTTCCACCCTTTCGCTCGGTTATGGGGCTTTTGAAGAGAAGGGAGCAGGAGCTCGTCCAATGGGGATGGCTGGAGCGTTTACAGGGGTGGCTGATGACGTTAATGCTATCTACTGTAACCCGGCTGGACTGAAACTGGTCAAAGAAGTAGAGGTTATGGGGATGACTACTCGGCTTTTCGGGCTGAAAGATTTGGCATTTTATCTGTTTGGCGGAGTGGTTCCCACTAAGAGCGTGGGAGCTTTTGGATTATCTTATTCACAGTTTGGGTGCTCAGAATATAGAGAAAGCCAGACTATTATTTCTTCCGGGCAAAGTTTGGGGAGTGGAATATATTTCGGTTTCAATGTGAAGATTATGAGTCTAAAGATTAAGGGAGCCAGCGCAAGCTCAGAATATGGCAGGGCTTCGGCTATCGGTCTGGATGTGGGAGCCCTTGCCGATATTAGTTCTAAGTTCAGATTGGGAGTTATGGCAATGAACCTGAACAGTCCCCGGCTCGGTAACTGCCCGGAGAATTTAGCCCAGAGGATTATGGTGGGCACATCTTTTCGGCTCGCTTCTGGCTATATTACCTCTGTCGATTTGCATCTACCAATGAGTTCAATAATGGTTGAGCCTGAGATAAGAGCTGGTTTTGAGGTCACCATTAGTAGAAATTTTAGGTTGCGGATTGGGATAGACAACGATCCAGCGCGATTTACTGGAGGTTTTGGCTTTCGCTGGAACATATTCAGACTCGATTATGCATTCTTAAGCCATCCTTTCCTGAACGACCAGCACCTGTTCTCTTTTTCTCTCCACTTAGGCAACCGGACTATACAAAATTAATCGGCACTCTAAATAGCGTCCGACCAGAAACGATGGTAAGAATTGTTGCTATTCTGTTTGTTTTGTCTATAATTTTTATGGCCAATCTGGGTGCACCACTGGTAGGTCAAGTTGCATTTGAAGAGGATGAGGCGGAGACAATATCTCCGGGGGCAGTGGATAAGGAAGAACTTGCTGATTTGAAAGACCATCCACTCGACTTAAACACCGTCTCTTTCGACCAATTATTAAAGCTTCCTCTAATCGATTCTCGCTTGGCAAGGGCGATCATTCTCTATCGTGAACGGAGGGGATTTACAGAAGTGGAGGAACTTAAAGATGTGCCAGGGATGAGTGATGAGATATTTGAGGGAGTAGCTCCCTATCTTAGAGTTGAACCAATAGGAGTGCCTGTAGCCCTGCAAGGTGATTTCCGATGGAGAATGAAGATGGCAAAGCCGGATAGTGAAGCTTATCTTAATACTGCCACTAAATTTCAGAATCCCCCATATGTTTATAATCGCACGAGGTTAAAATACGGAAATCACTATGAAGCTGGGTGGGTTCTTCGTCACGGGGGTGCTCAGGCAGACAGCGGTTCGGAACCTGCGATTAATTTCTCCAATCTCTGGAAATACTATTTGACGAAGTACTGGTTTCTAATACGAGATGTTTATTCCTTTGACAAGATAGTCATTGGCAATTACAAGCTTCAGTATAATCAGGGATTAATCTTCTATTATCCTTTAGCAACAGAATTAACCAGACCCGTAAAGGTCGAAGCTAAAGGTATTGCTGAGGATAGAGGGACAGCACCAAATACTTATTTCAGAGGATTGGCGGTAAAGAAGAGAATAGGACAATTCGACTTGGATTTCTTCTATTCGAACAAGAAGCTCGATGCGTCCTTGAATCCAGATGGTACTGTCAAGCAGAGCTTGATAGCTATTAGAGCGGATATGGGTTATATTACGAATGACAAGGAACTGGAGAGAAATGACAAGTTGACTGAGGAACTGATTGGCGGCAGGGTGGCTTATGATTTTTTAGGAGATACACAGATTGGTTTTATGGGTTACGAGAGCAAATATAGCCCCAGGATTAATCCCCCGGAAGAGAAAGGATACCATCTATTTCGAGGAGAGAGAAACAGAGTTTTCGGGTTCGATTTTAATACCTGGTATAGAAAATTTAACCTCTGCGTCGAATATGCCAAGTGTATAGGTTATGGTGAGACGTGGCTGATTCAGCCCATGCTCAAATTAAGCAGCTTTACTTTATGGACGACTATCTATAAATACGATCCAGATTACTACAATGAACATAGTAGCGCCACCACTATAGTGGGACGTAAAGATGAAGACTGGAATGAGAATGGAGTATTCCTTGGTGCAAAGTATGAGGATAGAGAGAGGGAAGTGCAAATCTATTTCAGACCTGTTCGCCATCCCTGGAGAGAGGATAATTTAATGCCAACAACGGATAAGGAGTTCTGGTTTAATATTAAACAGAGGGTGTCAAGGAAGCTTGAACTATACTTCAGACAGTGGGACCACTGGTACGATAAAAAGATAGAAAATAGAGACTTATACCAGAGCTGGAAGAAGACGAGAGTGCAGGTTACCTGGAACCCGGATAGCAGGGTGAGGTTCAGGGTGAGGTGGGATGGGAGAAAGAATAGTATTTACGAGCTTAAGCAAGTGGATAGAGGATACTTAATTTTTGGCGACCTCAAGTACAGTCCAACTGTGAAGTTGAAACTTGAAGGGAGGCTGATCTTCTTCGAAGCTGAGCCAGGAGTTGCTTTGAGCGAAATTGAATTTTTATGGCCCATGGGCTTGACTCCTTTCCATTGGTGGACCTATGGTAAAGGTGTAAGATATTACTTAATGGTAACACAAGAAATTACTAAAAACACCAGCATATGGATGAAATATGAAAATACACGCTACTATAATGATTATGGAATAATCAGGCCGGAAAATAAAGAAGAGTTAGATAAGATGATCAGAAGCAGAAGGCATGTCTTCAGGTTACAATGGGATGTGAAGTGGTGAGATCATTAGACAGTTTGGAAGTGGGTGGGTTATAAAGCAAAGATGAAGAAACAAAGAATTGTTCTTGTGCTGGTTAGTATTTTCTGTTTTCTGGCTTCAAGAGTTGATGCGCTTACCTATCTGGGAGTTTCACACTTAGGAGATCGCATTTCTGGAATTGGGGCTCGGTCCCTAGGAATGGGAGGAACATCGATTGCCAGTGCAACCGATCCTTCTTCTCTCTTTGTAAATCCTTCATGTCTCGGGGTTTTGGAGAAGAAGGAATTTTCATTAGCACTGGGAATAGCGCCGGTTGTAGAAAAGGTGGTTACAGAAGATGAAGTGACTTATTTTAATTCTCAATACTATTTTCAACTCAACAGTGCTCTAGTGGCTTTTCCGTTTAGAAGAAAATTCAGGCTAGCTTTGGGTCTTGTTCCATTATACGATAACCATTACAAGCATGAGAAGTCCATCTTTGACGCAGGCACGCCAGGTGAGAAAATTGGCTCTGCCAGTATCATCGGAGAAGGAACCCTCTATGCATATAGTTTAGGAGGAGCATGTAAGCTCACACCACATTTTTATGCAGGTGGGACGGTTAGCCTCTTAAATGGAGATACTACTCTTAAGACGAGTTTGACTACTTACGCCTCTCCTCCAACTGCCATTACGGAGATCAAATCAAAGATTTCCGGTTTTAACTTCACGGTCGGAGGAATGCTCTACTTCACCGGTGAATTTAGAGCTGGATTTATTGTTAAGACAAAGGGGAAAGTCAAGGATAGATGGAAAGTGAACTATCCTACCTCGACAGAAGAAGGCAAAACAGACCTGAAATTTCCTCTATGTTACGGCTTTGGCGTGGCCTATACTTTCGTTGATGAAATCTCTTCTACAATAGCGGCTGAGTTTGTCTTTAGCGAATGGTCAGGATTTAAATCGAGAGAGGACATAAATAGTTCTAGTTACCGTGATACCTTTGAATTTCGTATTGGTGTAGAGCACTATCTGGCAGATGCTCTTTGTTTAAGATATGGTTTCTATTTTCAACCATTTTATGGCAGCAAGCAATTTCAGATGGTGTCCTTTACTGGAGGGCTTGGATATAAATTTAACGATATATTATCTTTCGATTTTGCCGGGGAGTTCGGCAAAAGGAATTATTATGGAGATGCTGCCTTCTTTGAGGAGCGTCAGAGAATAGATGAGACGGTAATGAGGATACTGGTAGCCGTAAGAGTTCTATACTAATAAAATAGAAAGAATACTTGACTTTTTATAACGCGTGTGCTAAATTTACCCCTTGGAAGGCCTTGTGCTTCAGGCCGGGCCCCGTCAGATAGCAAGCATCTAACGGGTGGGGTTTAAAGTTCTGCCCGAACCGCGTTAGAAATCGAAGATTTCTGAGCCATCTTAGAGATTTATCTCTAAACGGAGCAAAACCTTCTAATGGGGTTTACATTAAACTATTTCATTTTTA
>JBHIBS010000080.1:0-4820 GCA_046759165.1 bacterium
AAGATGCTGAATTCTATAGTTTCGTGAGGACACTGGAGGCTTACAAAAAGTTTATACGTGAAGGGACTGTCGTAGTACTAGGGTCTGACTCGGAACTATTTAAGTATTTGAGTAGCCTGGAGAAATAAAAAATTGTAGTCTCTGATTCAAAAGAAGAAATATTTAATCCAAATCCTGCAAATCAAAGAAGAGGGTTTCCATAGATAAACGATTCTGGAAAATTTTCCTTTTTGGAAAATTTTTAGAGAAGTGGAATAGCCGGTTCCCGCTGGACAGCTTATTCAACCGAGGAAGGTCTACAACTCGTCCTGACCAGAAATTGTAGACCGATGATTTTGAGCATAACCTTTAAACTGCTCAAGGGTGATGGAACGCACCCTGACAGGATTAGCCAGTGCTATTCAATATATTTACACTCACTCCCCAGCCCAATCTATAGGAGAGATAACCCACAACACTCTATAGCTCCGCGACGAACCCCATCACTAACAGGGGACCGATGTGCATGATTTTGTTTTTAAGGTAGTAAAATATCAGAAATCGTCTGTTTTTCCTCGTATTTGGAAGGCCAAAAATGAAAGCCAGAGAAAAAGTTCGGATTTTTACCCCTCTCGGGGAGAGAGCATTCTGAATAATTTTCTGATGGTGCTTGATTTCCTGGATATGCAAATAGAATCGGAATTGCTCTTCATAAATTTGCAGACACCTGGGCGGGCCAAAAATTTTCTGGTGGGTTTAATGAAGAAAATGATGTTGAAGCAATCTACCTTTGGGAAAATAAAAGATGGAAGCACTTCTTTATGGAAAACCTTTCTTTGGATTTATTACCAGAGATTAGACATGCCGAACCAGGATACTATTCTGATCTTCCGTTCCAGAAGTGGAGTATAAAGATTACAAAAAAGAATGACCGAACGTGATAACAGAAAAGAATTCTTGGAATCTGCAAAGGCGATTTTTGATAGGTTGGTTGTGATTCCCAAAGTGAAAGGTAAGCCGCCGGTGGATTGGAAGATGATTAAGAATCGAATACAAAAATTATTAAACGCAGGAAACGAAGATTGTGATAAGAGTTGCCAAGGTTGTAAAAGAGAATTTAGCAAGTTTTCCTTTCTCTAAAGGTTGATTGGGAGAAAACAGCCTGGAGAAGGGAAGCAATAAAAGCAAAGGATCTGTTGGACTATAACTAGGATGCGCTGCAACCAGAGAGACTAAAATCACTGAAATTTTCAGTGAAGCGAAACTTTTTCAAATCCAACTGGGTATCCTTTCACTGGGCGGCATTTTTGCAACGGTCCTTTGTGTTCTGGAGTTTTATGTAATAAATAGTAAAATTAAATATTCATACAAAATAAAGGAGTGAAATCCTAAAGATATGGAGAAAGCAAAGTACCAAGTAAAAGGGTACAATGCCTACTTTTAGAACCGCTATACCAAGTGGGGCAGTTTTTATATCGTTTTCAATTAGCGCTTAAGATTGTTTCTAGATTATGATTTTCTATGACTGAAGAGAAAAAGTTAATGGGAACAGCGAGTGGCGTTAAAAAGGTAGAGCATTTCTTTGACGATACTTTTCTGGTAACGAGTGGTGATGGTCTGACTAACATTAACTTATCAAATGTTATAAGTTTTCACAGAAAGAGAAGAGCTTTTGGCACTATGGTTCCTAAATGTGTAGATACCCCCTATGAGTCCGGTATTGCACTGATAAAGAGAACTGCATTGTTTGTCGTGGTTCAATTTAGGGACTGTGGAAATAGTAGCCCCAGGCTTGGGCCTGCGTGGGTTTTAGATGATTAAAGGGAGAATTTGAAAAGATGAACTCTAATATTTGTCATTTAGATAAATTAGAAAATCAAAGTATTTATATTATTAGGGAAGCATATAGTCAGTTCAAAAAAGTAGCTATGCTTTGGTCCATAGGCAAAGATTCAACCACTCTTCTCTGGTTAATTAGAAAAGCTTTCTTTGGTAAAGTTCCATTCCCTATGATTCATATTGATACTACACGTAAATTTAAGCAGATTTATGAGTTCCGAGATAAATATATAAAAGAGTGGAATTTTAATTTGATTGTTGCTAAAAATGAAGAGGCTCTTAACAAGAAGATATGTCCCGAAAAAGGAAAGTTCCAATGTTGTACCGAGCTGAAAACCAATGCTTTAAAAATGGCAATAGGAAAATATGGATTTAAAGCGTTATATCTTGCTATAAGAAGAGATGAGCATGGAATTCGAGCGAAGGAAAGGATCTTTAGTCCAAGAGATGAGGATTTTGAGTGGGACTATAAAAATCAGCCCCCAGAACTTTGGGATCAATTTAAAACAAAAGCAAAAGAGGAAGAACATTTAAGGGTTCATCCTTTGTTAGGATGGCGAGAAATTGATGTTTGGGAATACATAAAGAGAGAAAAGATTCCTATAGTTTCTTTATACTTCGCCAAAGGAGGCAAGCGTTATCGCAGTATTGGCTGCGAGTGTTGCTGTAATCCTATAGATTCAAATGCCGACACTATAGATAAAATAGTCGAGGAATTGAAAACTTCTATAGTTTCCGAAAGAAGTGGAAGGGCACAGGATAAAGAATCCGACTATATGATGCAGAAATTAAGGTCGTTGGGATATATGTAAAATGGATACTTTTAAAGATGCACATCTTCGTTCAATAATAAAAGCTATAAGCTGGAGGATCTTCGCTACAATTGCAACAATTTTAATAGTTTTTGCCTTTACTCATAAGATTATTCTTTCCTTAGGAGTAGGGGCAGTAGGGGTAGTGGTAAAGTTAATTCTTTATTATTTTCATGAGAGAATCTGGACATTTATTCGTTTTGGGAAGAAGAAGCACCCTTTATCTGATTTGCCAATTAGTGGGATTGTAAAAAAAGAAGATTTGGAATTAATCAAGAGCAAACTTAAAGAATTAGGATATATCGCTGAAGATTAAAATGATTACGCTTAAATTTGTAATGGTCGGTCATGTTGACCATGGAAAATCCACTCTTATCGGAAGACTTCTTTATGATACTAATTCTTTGCCTTCTGATAAAATTGAGGAAATTAAGAAAGTCTCCAAGGATTTAGGAAGAGAAACTGAATTTGCCTATCTTTTGGACCATTTAGAGGAAGAACGCCGGCAGGGCATTACTATCGATACGACTCAAGCTTTCTTTAAGACACGTAAAAGACAATACGTAATAATTGACGCGCCAGGTCATGTAAAATTTGTAAAAAATATGATTACTGGCGCATCTCAAGCAGAGGCAGGAATCTTGATTATCGATGTTAAAGAGGGAGTGAAAGAACAGACTAAACGCCATGCCTATATACTATCTTCACTTGGTTTAAATCAAGTCATTGTAGTGCTAAATAAAATGGATCTAGTAAACTTTAGGAAAGAAAGTTTCAACAATGTCAAAAAAGATGTTGAGGAATTTTTTAGTTCCATAAGCAAGCAACCAGCCTTTTGTATTCCCATCTGCGCAATAAAAGGTGACAACATTGCTAAAAAATCTGAAAAGATGAACTGGTATCAAGGGCCTACTTTCTTAGAGAGCCTCGATACCCTACAAAATAGAGAACCTCTACAAGATAAACCTTTGATTTTTCCTATGCAGGATGTATATAAAATCAATGATAAAAGAGTTGCTGTGGGAAGAATAGAAGCAGGGATTATTAGAAAAGAACAGGCAATCAGAATTTTACCTGGACGACAAAGTGCAAAAGTAAAATCCATTGAGAAATATCTAAAAGAATTAGATGAAGCTTATGCCGGTGAAAGTATTGGAATTACAATAGATAATTGTTTATTTTTAAATCGAGGAGATGTAATTTGCGAGCAGCAAAAAGAGCCTACCTTAACCGATAATTTTAAAGCTGATATTTTTTGGATGTCGAAAAAAGAACTCAAGAAAGATGAGAAAATAATTCTACAATGCGCTACTCAGGAGACAATCTGTAAAGTGGGAACAATAAACAAAAGAATAGATTCTTCTAGCCTTGAAATAATCGAAGAGCAAGCAAATATATTAAAAAACCTTGAGGTTGGGGAAGTAATCATCAAAACAAAGAAGCCGATTGCAATCAAGTCTTTTAATGATGTTCAGGAATTGGGAAGGTTTGTGCTTATACAAGATGAAAATATTTGTGCTGGCGGTATTATCACAAGCGTAAATTGAAATCATGAAAAATGATAGAAGAACCATAATTATTGGTTTAGATGGTGTTCCGTTTGAGTTGCTTAAGGATTTATCAGAAATAGGAGTTATGCCCAACACCAAGGAGCTTATTTCTCAGGGAACATTTAGAAGGATGCGGTCTTCTATTCCTGAGGTTTCCTCTGTTGCATGGTCATCAATCATTACAGGAAAAAATCCTGCTGAACATGGAATTTTTGGGTTTACGGATTTATATGCGAATTCTTATAAATTAAGATTTGTTAATTTTAATGATTTAAAGCTACGACCTTTTTGGAATTTAGGAGAAGGGAAGTCGGTTATAATAAATGTTCCTTCAACATATCCTGTTAAAGAAATGAATGGTGTGCATATTTCTGGTTTTGTCTCTATAGATTTAGAAAAAAGTGTTTATCCAAGGTCTTTAGTTCCTAAATTAAACGAATTGGATTATTGTTTAGATGTCGATTCTGAGAAGGCGCATAAATCTTTAGAATTATTTTTGTCTGATTTAGATAAAACCTTAAAAGCAAGAATTCAAACTTATCGCTATTTATGGAATGGGCAGGATTGGCAAGTTTTTATGCTTGTATTTACTGGAACAGATAGACTTATGCATTTTTTATGGGATGCTTATGAGAATGGA
>JBHIBS010000081.1:0-4761 GCA_046759165.1 bacterium
TATATTTTTCGGGATTCCTGTTTTAATCAGCAATCTGTCAGAATACCTAAGGGATAATTTTTATATCATTTTAGAATTGTCTAAGAGATATGGCCAGGTTAATAGAAATCTTGTAGCAGATTCATTATTATTAGCAAAAAAAGCCAAACCCAAAGACAAAAAAGAGTTATTTGAACAGACTAAGAAACAATATGCAGAAAGAGTAAAGGCTCTTTTTGAGAATAACTATATCATCAGCCACTATGATAACTTTTCAGCTTTGGCTAAGCCAGATGAACCTTTGTATGATTTTTTGAATGAATATCAGGATAAAACTCCGCATCTGGTATTAGAGGAATTTCTAAAGTCGTATTGGAATAGCAAAGACTCTTTGGCCTTGGAGATAGGTTGTAATGTCGGAGGATTCTTAATCACCCTTTCCCAACATGCAAGATTTTTATTTGGCTTAGACAACTCTTTTGAGCACCTATTCTTTACATCTTGCTTATTGAAGCGTCTTCCTGTAAAAATAAACCAATACAAGGTTGTTGTTGAGGCAGATATTAAGAAAAGGCGGCATCTTAATGTTAAAACGGTTGATAACCTGACGCTCATAGCAGGGCGAGGGGACAATCTTCCCTTTAGGGATTTTTCCTTATCTATAATCTCGAGCTGTAATCTGATTGATGTAATTGATAATCCTGCAGGATTGCTTGGAGAAAAAATAAGGATCTTAAAGAAAAAAGGGTTATTGTTGTCCTCTGATCCCTATCAGTTCCTTGGTGAGAATAAGAAAAAACTTAAAGTAAAGAAAGGCCAAACCCCATGGCAGAGGATACAGGAAATCTTAACACCCAGGATAAAAATATTAGAAGAGCGCGACTACATCCCCTGGATTACCCGTGGTTACCAACGCCACTATACCATATATTACAATCATAGCTTTTGTGGGAGGAAGAGGTAGGCGATATTACAATATCAAAAGATGAAGGAGGCGAAGAAAATGCCCCGAAAACCAAAATTTAACCCAGAGATTACACGGATAAAGCTCAACCCCGAGCAGGCGGTCCTACAGTGCACGTGCTATAGCCAGGGTCATGAAATCACTGACACCGCCGCGGGCAAGAAAGATGGCTGCGCCTCAGGCGCCCCAGTGACCAGAGATTGGCTCACTGGCAACGCAGGATGGCGTGGGAACGTTGGCTCCTCCTAGCCCTCTTGGAAATTTGGAGATTGGGTAATTGGCACTTGGACTTTGCTCAGTGCCAATGGTGAGCGAAGTGGAACCATTGGCTATTTGGTTATTTCCACGATGTCAGGCATTGAAGGATGTTCGGCCTGGGATAATTCGGATGCAATTTCCACAATGAGCACAGAAGTCAAAATGTGACTTCTAAACTCCGACATCTGATTTCTGTAAAAAATGAGAGAGAAAACATACGCAGAGTTTATTTCAGAAGGTTCTGTCAGTCTGAATAATAGGCGGGCTGAGAGAGGATTATTTGAACTTACCTATCGCTGCAATTTAAACTGTATCCACTGCTACTGCAAAGGAAGCGAGGAGCTAGAAAGAGAACTTACCACTAAGGAGATAAAGGATATACTATACCAGATACACAAGGAGGGTTGTTTAGAGATTACATTTACCGGGGGAGAACCTTTAGTAAGAGAAGATTTTTTGCAGATTTATTCCTATGCTAAAGAAAAAGGCTTTGTTATTACTATCTTTACTAATGGCCTGCTTTTCACCAGAAACATTATTGAGTATTTAGTAAAATCCCCTCCTTTTTCTATCGAGATTACCTTAAATGGAATTACCAAAGCCACCTATGAGTCAATTACTCAGGTAGAGGGTTCTTTTGAGAGGGTTATAGGCAGAATAAGGGAATTAAAGAAAATAGGCCTGCCGTTGATATTGAAATCAAATCTCCTCAAGCAGAATAGGAACGAGATTGGAAGAATAAAAGCATTTGTGGATGAACTCTTAGGCAAAGGCAAAGGTAAATATTATTTTAAATACGACCCGATGATATATCCACGGCTGAATGGGGACAAAACACCATGTCAACATAGACTTTCTTTTAAGGAGTTATTGGAAGTAAAGAGGCAAGACCCAGATATCTGGCAGGAATATCAGAAAGGCTTACACAGTGACTTTTCTGATTTTAGGAGAGACAGGAGTTTCCTTTATCATTGCAATGCCTGGATGAGCCAATTTTTTATTAATCCTTACGGCAGACTAAAATTCTGCCAGTTCACTGAGAAATTTAGTGTGGATTTAAAGACAACTTCATTCAAGGAGGGTTTTTATAAAGTATTTCCCAAAGTTCTAAACGAGCAATATAGGACCAATTCTAAATGCCAGGATTGTATCCTGCGGCTACTCTGCTATCACTGCCCGGCAAGGGCCTATTTAGAAACAGGAGATGAAGAGGCGCCGGTTGAATACTATTGTGAACTGGCTAAGGCATTAGAAAAAGAGATGAAGGCTAAAAGGTTGACCCCCGACAAAACGGCACACCAAAATGAAGTCCCAGTCTTACAATAATTTCTGGCAACGAATTCATCGAGCGGCAAGAAACAATGGCTCACCTTTACGGGTTATGTTCGAATTAACCTATAGATGTAATTTTAGATGTAGACATTGCTATGTGCCACAGAGTTATAGAAAATATAACGAACTTAAAACAAAAGAGGTATTTTCTCTTCTTAACCAGCTAAAAGATATTGGCTGTTTTTATTTAGGATTTACTGGAGGTGAGCCATTTATAAGGGAAGATGTAATAGAAATTCTCTGGTATGCAAAAAGATGTGGCTTTCAGCTCATTATTTATACTAATGGTTCATTAATCAATGAAAAGATTGTCGAACAACTTGTGCGCCTCAGACCAAATAAAATTGACATAACCATTCCCGCAATGAGTAAAGATGCCTTTGAGCGTATCAGTGGAGTATCCGGCTCTCGAGATAAGGTTTTTAGGACCATTGAGCTGCTGCATAAAAATGGGGTTAATCTAGGATTTAAGTCCTGCGTATTAACAGAGAATGAAAATGAGATAAAAGAGATACAAGATTTCGCTGCCTCATTAGGTGCCCTGCATCGTTTAGATGATGTGCTTTTGCCTCGTTTAGATGGTTCGAAAGAGCCATATAGATCTAGGGGGAAGTTAGGCTTGTTAGGCTCGTTAGAATCAGGCGAACAATGCGATTTAACGAATACAACCACCGTAACGAAAATAACGAACCCAACGAAATTAAGGGGATTGCCTCTTAGCCATGAACTTTTCAAATGCGGGGTAGGAAGAAGTCAAGTAGCGATTACTCCTTTGGGAGAACTTAAGATGTGTTTGATGATAGATTATCCCAAGTATAAGATACTAAAAGGTTCTTTAGAGGAGGCTTGGGAGAAGTTAAAAAAGCTGGTGGAGAATATAAAACTTGATGAAAATTACCAGTGTGATGAGTGTGAATTAGAGCCTTATTGTAAATGGTGTCCGGCAAGAGGATGGCTTGAGAATAGAAATTTTACGACTTGTGACCCTGAAAGCCGACGTCGGGCAGAGATAATAAAAGAGAGTTATGAAGACAGAAGTTAAACTCAAAATTGCAGACATAATCATTGAGATGCAAAGCGATTTTACCCTTGAACAGTTGACAAAAGAAGAGCAGAGACTTCAGATTGCTGAGCGGTTCAAGAATTTTTTTTATAATGGGAAGAGAGAACCCAATATTTTAATCGATGTAGAGATTATAGATAAATTACCTCAAATCCGTAAGACAGAACCCGTATTTATCACCTATCACTTTCAGGACGGCAGCGAGAACTGGCGCCTGCTTAAAAAAGATGACACCTATATTTATAAGAGCCCCCTTAAGGATAAAAGACAACTGATGCTGGTAAATGAAACCTTCGATAGAGTGACTGCCTATCTTCTACCCAAAAAAGATAAGGGTCGGGTATGGAATACTTCTGATATCATTTATGATTTCTTGCAAGTTCTTTTGATAAACTATTTTGCACTAAAGAAAGGAGGGATCTTTACCCATGCTATCGGAGTAAAGGACCTAGATGGCAGAGGTCTACTTTTTGCCGGCAAATCTGGTTCTGGCAAGACCGCCACTGCAAGGCTCTGGCATAAACATTCAAAGGCTATGGTTCTAAATGATGACCGTATTATTGTACGGAAAGTTAATGGTAAATTCTTAATATACGGCTCACCCTGGCATGGGGAGTTTAGCGATTATCTTACTTCACGCATAGACTCAGCTCCTCTTGAAAAACTACTCTTTATTCACCATTCTTTAAAGAATACTGTAAGGCAGATTTCTGAAAAAACAGCCTTCAATTTCCTTTATCCTGCACTTTTTCCTACTTTCTGGGATAAGGAGTGTTTGGAAAATATAGTTTCTTTCTGCCAGGATTTAATTAGAAGTGTGCCTTGTTATAGCTTAGGGTTTGTTAATGATAATAGAGTGATTCGGTTTGTAAGGAAAATAGAATAACTGCTAAACTGTTAAGATGAGGGAAATCCAATACAAAACTTTTAGCTTAAGAACTCATAAAAAGAACTGGCTCTTGAAAAGACCTAATGTCTGTCAGTTTGAACTCACCTTTGGGTGTAATCTCCATTGTAAGCACTGCTATACAGACTGCTATAATAAACCTGACTGTCTAAAGAAAGAGTTAAAAACAGGAGAGGTAAAATTTATTCTGGATAAGGTCTATAAAGCAGGGGTAATCTGGCTCTGTTTTACTGGAGGAGATCCCTTAACACGGAAAGA
>JBHIBS010000082.1:0-4691 GCA_046759165.1 bacterium
TGAGGATTGGTGGTATTTCTGCTATTCCCCGGCACCGGAGAGACGAAGCCCCTCGATGAAATACCTGAGCAAACCGACGAATAATAAAATAGTGGGCAGCGAGCCTAAAACTGCTCCGGCCATTAAAGCTGGCACATTGGTTCCTGTGCCAGCTCGAAAACCTTGAAGTTGTGCCAGGCCAACCATTATAGGTCTGGCCAAGGGACTTCTGGTTAAAATCATTCCAAAGAGAAGGTCGTTCCAGATCCAGGTAAATTGAAAGAGAATGAGCACTGCTATTGCTGGCTTAGCCTGAGGCATAAATATTCTCCAGTAGATACCAAAGCTTGAACATCCATCCAGGGTAGCTGCCTCCTGAATCGGGAAAGATATGGTAATAAAATAATTTCTAAAAATAAACACAGAGAATGGAATACAAATAGCAATGTAAAAAAGTATCATTCCCATCCGGGTATCATAAAGCCCCCACATATTATAAAATTTGAAGAGGGGTATGACATACATCTGAAAGGGGAAAATGGTACCGCTCCAGATGAGGAGAAACCACCAGTAACTCCCTTTAAGTCTCAAGCGTGCTAAGGCGAAACCAGCTAAAGAAGAAAAAAGAATTGCCCCCAGACTTCCTACCAAACCATAAAGAAGACTGTTAATGAAGTATATTCCCAGCTGAGCAGTGGTCCAGGCCTCCACTGCATTTTCCCAAAAGGCCAGCCGGGTAGGTAGCTGCCAGAAGGCCTGCCTGGTAAAATCAACATTTGTTTTGAAGGCAACCAGTATTGTTGGCCAGATAGGCAGTATCCAGACCAGATTAAATATAATCAACAGAGCATAGAGAAAATATTTGTTGAATCTCACCCTCCTCTCCTTAATAGGTTATTTCTCTTTTGGTCATTTCTCGCACATAAAATGCTGAAACCAGGAGAACCATAATAGACAAGACTACCGCTACTGCAGCACCATAGCCCATATGGAAAAGGACAAAGGACTCCCGATACATAGTTACTGCCAGCGTTTCAGAAGACCTGTAAGGGCCACCATTGGTCATTACATAAATAATATCAAAGATATTGAAGGAGTTGATGAGAGCCATAGCCACCACTACCGTAGTCATTGAACGGAGCATAGGAACTATAACATAAATAAAAGTTTGCCATTTTGAAAAACCATCCAGTTGCGATGCTTCTATAGGTTCTTTAGGAAGAGCCTGAAGCCCTATCAAAAACATAATCATATTTGAGCCGGTTGTTCTCCAGGCCCAGGCAAAAATCATAGAATAGGTGTTCAGGGGGACCTCGGTAAGCCAGGAATGTGCCAGAAAATCAAGATGTAATGCTCTAAAGAGATTATTAAGAACCCCCAGTTGAGGCCCATACATCCATACCCAGATAAGACCAGTGGTAACTGCTGATAGGGTAAGAGGTATGTAAAATACAGCTTTAAACAGACCTGCCAGTTTAATATTGCTAACCCCCCAGGCAATAAGCAGGCCTAAACCAACTGGCAGGAGCAACGTAAAAATGACCCATATAAAAGTATTCTTGAGCGAGACCAGAAAAGCACGACTGCCAAACAGATCAATGTAGTTTTCAAATCCGTTAAACTTTGGAGGACTTAGTCCATCCCACCTGGTAAAGCTCACCGAAAGAGTGTAAACCATAGGAAAAAGTAGGAACACTACCACCATAACCAGAGCCGGTGCTAAAAAGAGATAGACGCTCTTACTTCTTTTCACTTTAATGTCCTTTTGAGATAACTATACTAAAAAGAGGGGAAGAAAGTCAATCACTGACGCTCTTCCCCTCATCCGACTCTTCCTGATGAGCTACTTGTGTTCTCTCCAGTAGTCCTGGGCAATCTTTTCCAGGTCCCCCAAAATCTGCATATAGGCATCCGGTTTAAGGATAAACTCGGCAAACTTGTCCACCCCCTCCTCAACAATATCCGCTGGAGTAGCCTCCCAGTAGCGATTAACTAATCTATAACCTTCGGTTTTTATAGTCTTTAGAATATTTTGCTTAACCTGGGGCAGGTATGAAGTATCAGTTGCTGTATTGAGGGGTATCTGGCCCCCAGACAATGAACCGAACATATACTGTCCCTCAGGACTCAACCACCAGGCAGCCACTTTTAAGGCATCTTTTAGTCCTACTGAGTTCTTTCCAACCAGAACAGGAGAAGAAGCCTCGTATATGACCACCTTTCCAGATTTGGGATTGACCGAAGGCATAAGAAATGCGTCGAAATCCTCACCTATTTTAAGACCGGCACTTTCTAAGGTGACAGCATACCAACTTCCCATTAGAATCATGGCGGCTTTTCCCTGCCCGAACAGTCTTGGAAAATCTGTCCATATGTCGGTACCAGGATCTGAGAAGTATCCTTTCTTTAACAGATCCTTATAGACCTTAAAAGCCTTTACCGCTGTTTCGTCAGTATACTTGGCTTTTCCAACCATTAAGGCCTCGTAAAAATCTGGGTCCATTCCCACAAGAAATTGCTCAGTATAGATGAAGGTTGGCCATCGCCCTTGAACAGTTGTTCCCAGAGGAATAATATCTCTGGATTTAAAGAAATCACAGAGTTTAATGAACTCATCCCAGGTATTTGGTTTGGAAAGACCATACTGCTCAAATAGAGGTTTGTTGTACCATACTACCCAGTAAGCCATGCTGCCGGGAAGCCCGTAGACTCTTCCATTGAATTCAAAGGCTCCTCTTACACCGGGGTCATATTCACCTTTTCTGGCATCCCATAAACTGGTCAAGTCGGCCACCAGCCCGGCATCAATCAACGGTTTCATTCTGTAAGTGGACCACCAGGTGAAAAGTTCTGGCGCCTTATTGGTGGGAAGAGCAGTTCGTACCGTCGCCATATGAATCTCGGTGGTGGGATAGGGGACCTGCTTGAAAGCTACTCCTGTAGCCTTAAAGGAAGCATCAGACATAGCCTCATAGACAGGCTGGTAGTTGGGCGCTCCTCCCTTATCGTGCATCAGAACAATTTCTGGCTCAGTGGCTGCGGCTAGTCCGGAAAAGAGAAACAATAAAAAACAACCTACTATCAAAACACTAATTCTTTTACTCATTTTTTGTCTCCTTGGGATTCTTTAACCTTCTCTTTTTGAGCTTTTCAAATGCTATTCAGGTCATAGATATCACCTCCTTAGGAAGCTTCCTGAAATTTTTTAAAGGGATAACACCACTGCCAGCCACTGAAAATTCCCTTTTTCAGAAGCCTTCCGAACATAATTTATCCCATCTCCAGGATTTTGTCAATCAGTCGCGTTAAGCCACTCTGTTTGTATTTCAAATTAATATTGCCCATATTCATAAGCAGTTTCAAGCATAGCAATTACATTCTCGGGAGGAACGTTAGCAAGAATATTGTGAATTTGATTAAATACAAATCCTCCATTTTCACCAAGTATACCAATTCTTTTTGTAACATCTTCTTTCACTTCTTTTGGTGTTGCAGTTGATAGAATATGCTGTGTATTACATCCTCCACCCCAAAATGTAATGTCTTTACCGAACTCCTTTTTTAATCTTTGGGGTTCCATATTTGCTGTCGTTGTTTGAACCGGATTTAGTATCTCTAATCCTGCATCTATTAGATCTGGAATCAACTCATAAATAGAACCACATGAGTGCAAAAATATTTTGCAGTTACTCTCATTATGAACAAACTCCCACATCTTTTTATATCTTGGTTTGAAAACTTCTCTAAACAGATCTGGAGACATAAAAGGTCCGTTTTGTGAACCGAGATCGTCTCCGAACTGGAGAATATCTACATATTCTCCAACACCTTTTAGGACTCTACCAAGTAATCTAAGATATCTTTCAACAAGAAAATCAAGTAATCTTTTTGTCCCTTTTTTGTCTATATAAACATCACACAAGAAATTCTCCATTCCTCTTAGGAATGCTCCTGCCTCAAATAAATTACATCCAACAGCTAACATAATTGAATAATCTGTTGTTTCGTGAAGCTCTTTTATATTATTAATAAATAGTTTATATTGTTCATCATCAAATATATCAAGATGCCAGGGAGGCGATGGAATCGCCCACATATGTTTAAATAGATCTTTGTCATCAAAAATATCTGGAATTGCAGGAAGATCCTTATACACCCAGTATGTTTGATCTACATATAGAGAAGTTTTAGGCTTTTTACCTAGAACAAGGTTATTGTTATCCTTGACCAGAACAGTTAAGTCTTTATCCATCTCTATATTTAAGTACTTTGGTATCAAACATTTTGAGTTATCGCCAAGTGTCCACTTTCTCCAGTTATCATCTGATTTCAAGAATGCCTGGCCTGCATCTATTGCATCTATATGAAACATATCCATAATTTCCTTTTCCGGATAAGCAAGCTGCTGCACAAAATCATACATCCTGGCAAGCCCTTTTGTTATGCCTAATTTTTCGCGTAACTTATTATAGCCAATTGTAGCAATGCCTGTGGAACGCATTGCTCCAAGGTCGATTGGGACTCTATCCGCTTCCCTATGATTAATTGCCATTTTTATTCTTTCACGCGAAGTCACTATAGGCTCCTCTGACCCACTTCCTTTATTTCCTATTACTTAAACGTAGCTTTTGTACAGAAGCTACGTTGAAATGTTAAGACCAGAAATTTCATTGGGTTATCTTGATCTCTTCCAAAGATTCATTCGCAAGCAC
>JBHIBS010000083.1:0-4589 GCA_046759165.1 bacterium
ATTCGCTTTGTGAAGAAATTCCTTCCTAACCTTTAGTTTTGTGACCGCCTAATTACGGGTTCGATGAATCGAACCCCTACAGTAAAAATGTCGTTCTTCTCTAAAAATTTGCGGGTAGTGCAGCCTTTTATGGGCATAATTTTTACGGGGATAAGCCCCTACACTACCTATCGATCAACAAACTATCTTTTAATTCTCAAGTTTAATTTATTATACTAAAAATCGCTTTCTTTGACAAACATTTTTATCTCTCGAGCAACTTCCTCTGCCTTTTTCGCTTCATCCATGTTAATCCAATGAATTCGCCCATCCTTTCTCCACCAGGTCAGTTGCCTTTTTGCGTAGCGCCGGGTATCCCTTTTAATCAGATACTTCATCCTCTCCAGGTCGTATTTTTCTTCTAAAAAATCTACTACCTGTCTGTATCCCAAACTCTGTAAACAGTTGAGCCTTTTGGAATAGCCCTTTTTTAACAATTTCTCAACTTCCCGGATCAGTCCTTGCTTAGCCATCTCATCTACCCGACGACCAATTCTCTCATAAAGGAGATCTCTTTCCCAATTCAGACCGAATATAATTATTGGATAGGGAAGATGGTATCTCCTATTCTGCCAGGCAGAGAATGGAATCTTAGTCAATGAGTAGACCTCTAAGGCACGAATGATTCTCTTTAGATTATTTGGGTGAATTTTCTCACAAGCTAATTTATCGATTCTCTTCAGTCTTTTATAAAGGTAATTCCTGCCGTATTTTTTAGCAAGCTGAGAGAGGTGTTTCCTGATTCTACCATTTCTGGAGGGGATGGGGCAGATACCATCGGTTATGGTGCGGATATATAAGGCGGTGCCACCAACCAAAATGGGCAATTTCCCTTTCTTGAAAATTCTTTCAATAGTTCTTATTGTTCTCAACTGGAATTCGCCAGCGCTGAACTCCTCATCTGGATACTTGATATCGATGAGATGATGGGGAATAATCCGTCTTATCTTTCTCGAAGGCTTGGCGGTTCCAATGTTAAGATATTTGTATACCTGCATAGAATCAGCAGAAATAATTTCGGCGTTGACCTCCTTAGCTAAAGATGAGGCAACTTTCGTCTTCCCGGAAGCAGTTGGTCCAAGTAGAACAATTAATGGTTTTCTCTTTTCCACTCAGCTCCTTTTGAACCTTCTATCCAGTTCTTCTCTGGTCAGTTTAATCATTGTCGGTCTGCCATGGGGGCAAATGTGTGGAGATTTGCACCTGTTGAGTCTCCTCAATACTTCATCCATCTCCTTATCGCTCAAGGTCTGCCCAGCCATAATTGCTGCCCGACAAGCCATAATTTTGAAAATATCGGAAGAAATTTCTAAAGCCATTCTATTACTCTCTTTTCTTTTCACCTCATCGGAAATCTCGTCAATAAGGTCAATGATAAATTGCTTTTCGATTTCCTTTCCCAGGATATGTGGTGTGGCTTTAACCAGGAAAGAATAACGTCCGAACTCTTCGACTTCAAAGCCCAATTTGGAGAAAAGGTCTATATTCTCTATCAATACCTGGACATTGTGGGGAGGTAGCTCGAGCTGGATTGGAAATAGAAGGCGTTGGGACTCTATTCTCTGGTCTTTATAGTCATTTTCGAGCTGTTCATAGAGGATTCGTTCCCAGGCTGCATGCTGGTCCAGGATTACTATTCCATCTGTACTGCGAGCAACTATGTAGAGGTTATCCATTTGTCCAAGGGCAACCATTTCTCCCTTCTCTATATCTATTCTCTTTTCTGGCTCTGGAATGCGGAACTTCTTTGGCTTGAAGAGCTCCTCTGGAGAAATTGATTCCTGCCACCTTTGGCTCTTCAATAGATAGTCTCTCATTGCCTCCTCAATTCTTCTTTTCTCAAAGGGCGAACCTTCAGGATAGGTGGTTTTCCCTTTTGCCTGAACCATTGTGACTTCTTTATGTAGGCTTTGCTTAATAGTCTGCATAACAATTGTGTGTACACTGGGCTCGTTGATAAAACGGACTTCCCTTTTTGTGGGATGAACATTTACATCGACCAAAACTGGTTCAATCTCCATTGAAAGGAAAACACCCACGTGGCGTGATGGCGGCAGAAAATCCTTATAGCCTTCCCAAATAGCGTGGCCAATGAGTCGGCTACTGATTGAGCGCTTATTTACGAATAGAAATTGATGTTGGCGGTTAGTGTAAGAAATCTCGGGTTTTGTAACGAAACCGGAAATTTTCAAAAACTTATTTTCAAACTGCAGTGGCACGAGAGCCTCCACTATTTTACTTCCGTAAAGAGAAGCGATTCTTTCAAGTAACGTCTGCCCTCTGGGAAGACTCTTTATGATATGCCGGCCATCCTCCTTTAATTCAAAACTTACCTCGGGATGGGATAGGGCAAAATTCTGAACTACTCTGGTTATCTGGCTACTTTCTGTGGAATCCGTCTTCAAAAACTTCAGGCGAGCTGGGACATTGAAGAAGAGGTCTTCAACAGTTACTGTAGTCCCAGGCGGGCATCCTGCTTCGAGAACTTCAAAAGAATTACCTTTAACTTTTACCTGGCAACCTACAGGGCTCTCTTCGCCTCTGGTAAGTAAAGTCAAATTAGCTACGGCAGCAATTGAGGGTAAAGCTTCTCCGCGGAAGCCCAAAGTTCTAATTGACTGGAGGTCTTCTAACTTCCTTATCTTGTTGGTAGCGTGGCGCTGGAGAGCCAATTGCGCATCCTCTCTTGACATGCCCGAGCCGTCGTCAATTACCCGAATCAATTTCTTTCCTCCTCTTCCTATTTCTATTGTAATATGCAATGCCCCGGCATCCAGAGAGTTTTCTATCAGTTCCTTGACAATGGAAGATGGTCTCTCCACGACCTCCCCGCCAGCTATCTTGTTTATTACTTCCTCAGATAAAATTTCGATTTTACCAGCCATCTCAATAAGTCCTCTCTAATTTTAGGCTTTGGCAGTTACCATTTTTACCGACTTCGTGCACAGTTTATAGTAAGCACACTCTATAGAACATACATCTTCCTCGCCCATCAATATCCTTGTCTCGCAAAGATCGAAAGCATCGGCCATCATGTTGATGCGGTTTTTAACCTCTTCTCTTATTTTAGTGAAGGCAATAACAATTAAATATGTCTTCTTTTTCCCTTCAGCCCGCACCACTTTCCCTTCCACATCCTTCAATTTCAGTCCACCCAAGTTGAAATTCAAAAAGATGATAGTGTCTACAGGAATGGATAAGAAAGTTATGAGCGCCATACCGCCACCACTTAAATTGAACACAATCGCCGGAATTTTCCTCTTTAGTTTCAATTGCGGCGACTCGATCATTGTCTCCTTTACCATCGATATTGCAGGAATTCGCCTATACTTTCTCCTTTCCTGTTTTTTCATCCCCAATCCCCCCTTTCTTTATTTTCTCCTTCAATTCCTGTAATTTATTCAGCGCCTTTATTGGTGTCATCTCTTCTATTCTTATCTCCTTTAATTCCTTAAGGAGACTGTGCTCTGCTTCAGCAAAGAGAGAAAGCTGCCTTGGTTCTTTTTCAACTTTCGCCAATTTAGGTAACCCATCTTCCCGGTAAGAATTCTTTTCTAAATGGTAAAGTATTTCCTTTGCTCTTTCTAACACCTCCTTTGGCAGTCCAGCCAGCTGAGCTACATGGATTCCATAACTCTTATCTGCGCTCCCTTCCATTAATTTGCGCAAGAAAATGACCTTGTCTCCCCATTCACGAACAGCAAAATTGTAGTTCTTCACTCCTGATAGGGTCTGTGCGAGCTCTGTTAGCTCGAAATAGTGGGTAGCAAATAGAGTTCTAGGACCCAAGGTTCTCTCAGGTTCGGCAGAGGGACGTCTTCCCTTTGCCATTTCGTTCAAATATTCCACTGCTGCCCAGGCAATGCTGATGCCATCAAATGTGGATGTTCCCCGACCAATCTCATCCAGGATAAGAAGGCTCCTCGGAGTTGCATTGTTCAGGATATTGGCGCTCTCAATCATCTCCACCATGAACGTAGATTCGCCCCGGGCAATAGTATCTCTGGTACTGATGCGGGTGAAGATACGATCCACCACGCCAATTGTTGTCTCTTCAGCGGGAACAAAGCTACCCATCTGAGCCAGAAGAACAATGAGCGCTACTTGGCGAATATAGGTGGATTTACCCGCCATATTTGGACCAGTAATGATAAGGATTTGATTCTCACAGCTATCGAGATATGTATCGTTAGGGATGAACTTCTCACCAATCAGCATCTTTTCTACAACAGGGTGGCGACCTGCCTTAATGGAGATAACCTCTCCATCATTCAAGGTGGGCTTTGTGTAGTTATTGTTTGCTGCTACTTCAGCCAGAGAACTCAAAACATCTATCTCACCAATTGTCCTTGCCACTTCCTGAATCTTTCTTGCATCAGAAATTATTCTATTCCTTATGTTCTGGAATATCTCATATTCAAGTTCGACCTTTCTCTCTTCTGCTCCCAGAATAAGTTCTTCCTTCTCTTTCAGTTCCGGGGTAACAAACCTTTCTGCATTAACCAAGGTCTGTTTTCTGATGTAATCCTGTGGAACCTGTTTTAAATTGG
>JBHIBS010000084.1:0-4214 GCA_046759165.1 bacterium
ATAGATATTCTGGTTAACAATGCTGGGGTCTCTTCTATGGCTACCATGGTTGAGCTTGAAGAGAAAGACTGGGATTTCAACATGGATATAAATGCCAAGGGACAATTCTTATGTAGCAGAGCTGTGGCAAAGCATATGATCAAACAAAGATCTGGCAAGATCATCAACAATGCTTCTCTTGCTGCTAAAAGAGGAGCTCGCTTTTTGGCCCACTACAGCGCCTCCAAATTTGCCGTCTTAGGCCTTACCTATACCATGGCTATTGAACTTGCCCCCTATAACATCACAGTAAATGCCGTCTGTCCAGGTATTGTTGAAACAGATATGATCAGAAGGGAATGGAAATGGGAAGGGGATATACGAGGAATGGCTCCTGAACAGGTAAGGGATGAGTTTCTTGCTGAGATTCCTCTGGGCCGGCTCTGTCAGCCCGAAGATGTTGCCGGAGTGGTAGCCTTCTTAGCCTCAAAAGATGCAGATTACCTCACCGGGCAGTCTATCAATATAAATGGTGGAATGGAGAATCACTGATGGGTGAGGAAAAAAGGATAGTTGATCTTTCTCATACCCTTCTCCCGGGAAAGGAGGAATACAGACTCGAGGTTAAGAACAAGTTTGTGGACGAGTTTCTACCCGCATACCACCGTTCCAAAGGAGACTGGTACATAATGAGTGAGGTTATTATGTGGTCTCATGTGGGAACTCATCTTGAAGCACCTTTCCACTACCTCAGAGGTGGTAAGGATATCTCCGAGATCCCCCTTTCCCGATTAATGGGAGAGGCGGTAATTCTGGACTTTTCTCATAAAAAGACTAACGAACCAATTAAAAGGAAAGAGTTTGAAGAGGTGGGAAAAGATGTTAAGGAAAAAGATATTGTAATCATAAAGACCGGGCTTGATAGGTTCTATCGTACCCCTAAAGCGCATGATCGTCCCTATCTTTCTCTGGAAGCTGTAAAATGGCTGGTTGAGAAAAAGATAGCCTGTCTTGCCACTGATGCCTCAGGTTTTGAGATAAGAGGTGTTAATGATCAGCCTAACCATCGACTTTTATTCCAGAATGACATTCCAGTAATTGAACATTTGACTAGCCTTGATAAGCTAACCAAAAAAAGATTCTTTTTAATAGCACTGCCCTGGAAAGTTAAGGGTCTGGATTCCTCTCCCGTGAGGGTGATTGGTATTGAGGATTAAAAAATGAATGAATGGATCACCAAAGCGAAAACTATTCCCAAAGAGAAACTTTTACAGTTGTATGGCTGTATGTATAGAATACGCCGTTTTGAAGAAAAACTCTATCTTATGTTTCTATCAGGAAAAGTACCGGGAACCATACACCAGAGTAATGGCCAGGAAGCTGTAGCAGCGGGAGTTTGTGAGAATTTAGATGAGAATGATCTCATAACCAGCACCCATCGGGGACATGGTCATTGTATAGCAAAAGGTATTTCCCTGGATGAAATGCTGGCTGAGATTCTGGGAAAAAAGACAGGCTGCTCCCGGGGAGTTGGTGGTACTATGCACCTTTACTGTTCAGAAAAAGGAATCTTTGGAACAACTGGTATTGTTGGCTCAGGTGTTCCTGTAGCCATCGGCCTTGCCCTGGGTATAAAATACAAGAAGGATAAGAGAGTAGTTGCATCCTTTTTCGGAGAGGGAGCTATAAACCAGGGAGCCTTTCATGAGGCGATAAATTTAGCCTCCGTCTGGGATCTTCCAGTTATATTTATTTGTGAAAACAACAAATATGCCGTTTCAACTCCAATTGATGAGGTATCTCGCATAACTAATCTCTCAGAGCGAGCTAAAAGTTATGGTATCCCGGCAGTCACCATTGATGGAAATAATGTGATTGAAGTATATCTTACCACTAAGAAAGTGGTTGAGAGAGCAAGGAATAATCTGGGTCCAACTTTTATAGAGTGTAAAACTTATCGCTACAAAGGACATTCACGTTCTGATCCTGCCATTTATCGATCTAAAGAGGAGTTAAATTTCTGGCTAAGAAGGGATCCCATACCAAGATTAAGAAACTGGATTATTGAAGGAAAAATAGCAGACGAAGACAAATTGGGAGAAATTGGGAGTAAAGTAGAAATCGAGATAAACCAGGCTGTAGAATTTGCCAGAAAAAGCCCAAAAGTTGATCCAGAGGAAATTAGCGGATATCTTTTCGCCTGATAGTGTAAAATGAGAACTACAACCATTGCAGAGGCTCTACGTGAAGGGTTAGCCGAGGAAATGAGAAAAGACAAAGATGTTTTGGTGATAGGTGAGAATATAGGGCTTTTTGGTGGTTCTTTTCAGGTAACAAAAGGTTTAATAGATGAGTTTGGTTCTGAAAGAGTAAAGGAAACTCCTGTATCTGAAGCAGCAATAATAGGTGCAGCAGTTGGTGCAGCTCTTATAGGACTTCGTCCTGTTGCCGAGATAATGTATATGGACTTTATTGCCTGCTGTATGGATCAGGTAGTTAATCAAGCGGCGAAGATAAGGTTTCTCTCAGGTGGGAAATTAAAAGTTCCCCTTGTAATAAGGACTGCCCTGGGTGCAAATACTCACGGAGCTCACCATGCCCAATGTCTGGAAGCCTGGTTTATGCATACTCCAGGTTTAAAGGTCGTTTTTCCCTGCACTCCATATGAGGCCAAGGGTCTTCTAAAATCGGCAATAAGGGATGAGAATCCGGTGATTTTTCTGGAGCACAAACTTCTCTATGGGAGGAAAAAGTCATATTTTCCCGCCGGTGATGACTTTAAAAAAATGCGCAGTATCTTTGATGTGCCTAACCAAGAATATCTCATCCCCTTGGGAAAAGCAGATATAAAAAGGAAGGGGAAAGATATAACTATAGTTGCTACTGGAATTATGGTACATAAAGCTTTACTTGCAGCAGAAAGACTCAGCAGGGAAGGCATCCAGGCCGAAATAATTGACCTCAGGTGTCTGGTTCCTCTTGATAGACAGACAGTTGTAAATTCGGTTAGAAAAACGGGGAAAGCTCTTGTGGTGAGTGAGGACAACCTTACAGGAGGAGTTGTCTCTGAAATTTCGGCTATAATTCATGAGGAAGCTTTTGATTACCTTGATGCACCAGTGGAAAGGATAGCCGCTCTTGACATTCCTGTCCCTTTTTCTCCTGCAGCAGAGGATTACACTATACCAAATGAGGAAAGAATATATACTGCGGTGAAAAAGTTTTTTGAGAGGTCTTAGTTTGAAGAACGTTGTGGTGGTGGGAAGCGTAAATGTTGATATCTTTTTGAAAGTCCCCCGGATGCCTCGACTGGGTGAAACCATCCTCGGGGACGGATTCTACTGGCATATAGGAGGAAAGGGAGCAAATCAGGCTGTGGGAGTTGCGAGGTTAGATGTCCCGGTGTATTTTGTAGGTAAAGTGGGAAATGACCCTTTCCAGCAAAGAATAATAGATCAGCTCAAAAGAGAAGGTGTAAATACGGAATTTGTGATGCAGGACGAGAAAAATCCTTCTGGAATGGCGGTAATCCTGGTAGATAAAGAAGGCAGAAACTGCGTTACAGTTATTGGGGGTGCAAACCGGAATCTTTCCAAAAAGGATGTAAAAGAGGCAAGAGAAGTTATCCTGAAGGCAGATATCCTTCTTTTACAACTGGAGATTCCCTTAGAAACCGTGGAATACGCTCTCAGGCTCGCCAGAGAATCCGGGGTCTGCACTGTTCTTAATCCAGCACCGGCCAACATTTTAAATCCCGGGATTCTCTCCAATACTGAGATTCTGGTACCTAACAGGGACGAGGCAGAGAAACTAAGCGGGGTAAAGATCAGCTCCCTTAAGGAAGCAAAAGAGGCCGGTACCTTGGTCTTAGGCAAGGGAGTTAAAGCTGTAGTGTTAACCCTAGGTGAGGAAGGAGCCCTTTTGTTGACCAGAGAAAAAATCCGTCATTTTTACGGGATTCCGGTTAGGCCCCTTGATACCACCGGAGCCGGAGATTCTTTTATAGCAGCACTTGCAACAGCTTTAATACAGGGTAAAGACCTGAAGGAGGCTGTTAGGTACGCAAATCACGCAGCTTCCCTTTCGGTCACCAAACTGGGAGCACAGGCTTCTCTTCCTCGCAAAGAAGAGGTAGAAGATTTCATCGCCCAGCACACCATGACTGTTTAATTACAAAGAAGCCTCTACCTGCTTGAGAAATTTTAGCCTCTCCTTGGCAACCGCATCAGCAATGG
>JBHIBS010000085.1:0-4101 GCA_046759165.1 bacterium
GAAGCGGGCGTAATTCAGTGGTAGAATGCAAGCTTCCCAAGCTTGACGTCGTGGGGTGCCGGTCGCGACGAATAAGGAGCGACGACTGAGTGAAACGAGGGAAAGGCACGGGCGCGAGATGGTGAGCGCCCGGGGAATTGAAGCGGGCGTAATTCAGTGGTAGAATGCAAGCTTCCCAAGCTTGACGTCGTGGGTTCGAGTCCCATCGCCCGCTCGAACTTAGCTTCAATTCGAGTCCCATCGCCCGCTCCATTAATCTTTAGCTTTTCAATTCATCAAAAGGCTGGAGTCCTCCCGAAAGGGAGGAAAAGACGTTGGTTTCGCAAGAACTCCAGATGTTTTGCATTTAGGATTTTGCCGAATGAACGGAGCATATTTTGAAAAATTTATATGTCGACTTGCACATACACAGCACATTTTCTGATGGCACTCTTACTCCAGAAGAAATTGTTAAGTATGCCAGCAGGATGGGTTTGGCTGCCATAGCTATTACTGACCACGACAATACTGACGGTACTCTCTCGGCTATTAGGGCCGGAAAAAAATTGGGAGTGGAAGTGGTTCCTGGAGTGGAACTCAGCGTTGAGCCGGAGTCTCCTCAAGATGAAGAGATACACATTATGGGATACTACATGAATTGGCAGGATGAGAATTTTCAGGAGAAGCTCCGTCATTTCAGGGAAGCGCGTCGGGGGAGGGCCCATCAGATTTTAGAGAAACTGGGCCGCTTGGGAATTAAAATCGACCCCCAACAATTATTTGAGCTCGCTGGCAAAGGTTCTGTTGGTAGAATGCATGTGGCGAAAGTCTTAAGAGAGGAGGGGTTTGTTAGATATCTCCAGGAAGCCTTCGACCTCTATTTAGCTTATGGCAAGCCAGCCTATATTCCTAAGTTGAGATTGCCATCTCAGGAGGCAATCGAGCTGATCTCCCGGATCGGAGGAATCTCGGTTATTGCACATCCAGTTTATGGAGGAAACAGCAGAGAAATCATTCAAAAGCTCAAAGGTTTTGCATTGGACGGAATCGAAGTTTACTATCCCCACCATACCCCTGAAGATGTAAAGAGATTTCAGAGTTGGGCTAAAGAGTTTGGGCTTCTAATTACTGGGGGTTCCGATTGTCACGGGGGGACAGTAGATGATGAAGTTCTAATAGGGAGTCCGAGAGTTCCTTATGAGATTCTTGAGCAATTAAAAGAATATAGAAAGACGAAGTTAATATCCTAAATGGACAAGAAGGTTTACAGGCTCTGAGGTAGAGGAACTTTGAGGTTATGTTGCCACCGGGCTGAACTAGTAATCCCCGGAATAGACGACGCTCGAATTCACTTATTAGGAAGTCCTCAGCCGGGAATAGGATGAACAGTTTACTGTAGTCCAGCCAGGAGAAAAAATCGACTACGATATCTTCTATGAGTAACTACCAGAACTAGCTCTTGCGAAAGTACTTGACAGAAGAGGGGATTACATACTAAAATTAATTGAAAATTTTGTTGTGCGAACAGGGGAAGTCCGTGGAAGTCGGGCACTGCCCCGCAACGGTGAGCTTCTTTTAGTAGCCATCTAAAAGAACTAAGTCCGAGAACCTGTTTGCAACATGGTGCCTTCGCGGGAAGGCTGGCCGAATTCATAAGGCTCCAGTCCCAACCTTCAGGTGAAGGTTGGGTTTTTTGATTTCTGGAGAAATGTATATGGGCAAGTTAATCCTTATCTTAGGCGGAGCACGGAGCGGGAAGAGCAGTTTTGCTGTTGAACAGGCCAAGAAGTTATCTTCTGGCCATTCTGGAGTAGTTTATGTCGCCACTGCCTCTGCTCTGGACGAAGAGATGAAAAGAAGGATAGAGAAACACAGGAAAAGGCGTCCAGCTTCCTGGAAAACCATAGAGGAAAAGAGGGACTTATCAAAAATTTTGCCCAAATTAGCGAAAGTCAATGTGGTGATAATTGATTGTTTAACCCTTTTGATTTCAAATCTTCTCCTTTCCGGAGAAAAAGAAGTGGGGATCTTGAAGAGAATGAAAGGGTTTTCCAGGACTCTCAAGAGGAGAAACTTTACCACTCTAATAGTTTCCAACGAAGTAGGAATGGGGATTGTTCCAGAGAACAGACTAGGCCGCAGTTTCAGGGATATCGCTGGTCAAACCAACCAGATAGTTGCTGAGCTGGCAGACGAGGTATACTTGCTGGAAGCAGGCATTCCCATCAAGATAAAGGGATAAAAATGGTTAAAATGGAAAGAATTCAAAAAGTTATTGAAAAGATTGAGCCAATCGATCGACAAATGATGGAAAAAGCGCAAAAAAGATTGGACTTTCTCACCAAACCCAGGGGGAGTTTGGGAAGACTGGAAGAGCTGGCAAAAATCGTAGTGGGAATCAAAAGAGAAGACAACCCCAATTTGAAGAATAAGGTGATATTTACTCTAGCTGGAGACCATGGAATCACAATAGAAGGGGTGAGCGCTTTTCCTCAGGAAGTCACCAGACAAATGGTCTACAACTTCTTACAAGGAGGGGCAGGAATTAACGTTCTCGCTCGCCACGTAAGCGCAAGGGTGGTAGTAGTCGATATGGGAGTTGCCTGTGACCTAAAACCTCACCCCAACCTTGTAATCAGGAAGGTAAACTATGGAACCAAGAACATGCTAAAACAATCGGCAATGAGCCGGGAAGAGGCAATAAAATCAATTAATGAAGGAATCGAAATTGTGGAAGAAGAATTAGAAAGAGGCATAGATATTATCGGTACAGGAGATATGGGAATTGGGAATACTACCTCATCCAGTGCAATTATCGCAGCTATAACTAAGGCACCGGTAGAAGAAGTTACCGGCAGGGGAACGGGAATAGATGACTTTAAACTTAAACATAAAATAGATGTTATTCAGAAAGCATTAAAAACTAATAGACCAGACGCCAATGACCCCATTGACGTTCTATCCAAAGTCGGAGGGTTTGAAATTGGAGGACTCCTTGGAGTTATGATTGCCGGAGCTTCCCACAGGATTCCTGTGGTTATCGACGGATTCATTTCTGGGGCAGCAGCTCTCCTGGCAGTAGAGATGGAACCGAAAGTCAAGAGTTACTTGATTCCATCACACTGTTCGGCAGAAGCCGGGCATAACTTGATTTTGAGCTTTTTGGGTTTAAAACCTATATTTGACTTAGGCCTCAGGCTCGGTGAAGGTACTGGAGCAGCCCTGGGCATAAATATGGTGGATGCAGGCGCAAAGATATTGACTCAGATGGCAACCTTCCAGGATGCAGGAGTTTCCGACGAGTTATGAAATCAATGGTGGCAGCAATTCAGTTTTTAACTATTTTTGGTCCTGGCAAAAGAGCCGAAGTTACGAGTGATTATCTATCCAGGTCCCTATTCTATTTCCCCCTTATCGGTATTCTAATTGGTGGTTGTCTAGTCGGGGCTAACTTCATACTTTCAAAATACCTGAACCATTCAGCAGTCAATCTATTCATTATTCTCCTTCTAATTATTCTCACTGGCGCGCTGCATCTGGATGGCTTTGCCGATACAGTAGATGGATTCTACGCAGGCAAGGATAGACAGGAGATACTGAAGATAATGGAAGATAGTCGTATCGGCACAATCGGCGCAACAGGACTGATTATTCTGATTCTTTTGAAATTTGTCCTCCTTGAGGGCATTCCCGAAGTAATCAAATACAAGGCTTTGCTGTTGATGCCTCTCTCCAGCAGATGGGCAATGGTAGTCTCCGGTTCCCTTTCTAAAGCAGCAAAGATGGAAGGTCTGGGGAAGTTCTTCTGTAAACCGGTAAGATTGAGAGAATGGTTAGGCGCAACACTCTTTACATTAATAGTGGCTTTTCTGATTTTGAAAGTTCAATTGATACTCTTTATCTTGAGTCTTTTTCTATTTACTCTTATCTTAACAAGCTATATCAATAGGAAAATCGGAGGTATGAGTGGAGACACCTTCGGCGCAATAAACGAATTAACCGAAGTCTTCACCCTCCTAATCTTCCCCCTCATCTAAAAAGGGGTCAGAGTCATTTTTTCAAAGATAAAAAAGGGGTCAGAGTCATTTTTTCAAAGACCCTCGACATAAAGTGTCTCTCTCC
>JBHIBS010000086.1:0-3998 GCA_046759165.1 bacterium
CCATCCCTGAGAAGGTCACCAACTGGATAGTGCGAGCTTTGCTCGGCGCACTCATTTTATTCCCTCCTTTATCTTGTGAAAAGAATCTAACTAATCTCGTCAAAATCAAGGAAGTACACCTACATTAGGTTACTTGAGGTAGAAATTGATACCCAGATTATACACCCATTCTATACCTCTCACAGAAACTCCCTCAGATTCTAGACTGATATAAGCAGGACCTATATCAAAATTAAAGGTAAGACTTTCAGTGATAAAATGTTCAATACCCACAAAAGGCATCAAGACAAAACCGGTGCCTGCCATATCTCCTTTATCGAACGTTACTCCGTCTCCTTCTAAACCTAAGAATAGAACGGACATGCTTTCCGGATTAAAGTTATAATAAGCTCTAACACCATATACTGTTATGCCTTCACCGAAAGCTGCCCTTACCTCACCGGATAGCTTAGGATTAAAACCATATTTCAATGCTAGATAAGGATGCCCTAAGCCAATTCCGAACCTATCGGACAGATCATTGGAAAATCCTGCTATTGGAATACTAACAATGATGACCACTCATAGGAGACTCATTAATAGAGGTTTTTTCATTGCCACCTCCCAAGACCCTGCCTGCAACTTTCCTCTTATGGGAGCCGGATATTTAGGAACTGTGTCAGTAATAGACCGCAACCTGGTTCCTTCTTCTAAGAAAGAAAAAGCCTTCACCAGAAAATTCCTCAGTTTTTGCGTTCCTCGTCTATATAACAGAGCTATTTTTCAGCAGAATCCAGTTTCAATAGCCTTCGCCTTTCAGCATCACCGGGATCGTCCTCAATATTATCTTGATATCCAGCCAGAGTGACCAGTTTTCAAGGTAATGAATATCTAATCTCACCATCTCTTCAAAAGGAATCCTGCTTTTTCCACTCACCTGCCAGAGGCCGGTAATTCCAGGAACTCCATCCAACCTTTTTCTGTGCCAATCGCTGTAATCCTGGTACTCGTGTGCTAAGGGTGGTCTTGGGCCCACCAGGCTCATCTCACCTTTCAAGACGTTAAACAATTGAGGAAACTCATCCACACTGTATTTTCTAATCAGCTTGCCCACCCCAGTGACCCTCCCATCATCGCAAATTTTGAACAGCGGCTCATCATTCTCATCAACTTTATATGGATTACCTGTCCTAATCAGGTTTTTAACATATGATCTATGCTCGGCATCGTTTCTATTAACATACATCGACCTGAACTTATGGAGTTTAAAAGGTTTTCCCCTTTCTCCCAATCTCTTCTGTGTGTAAAACACGGGCCCCGGGGTACCAATCTTTATAGCCAGCATGATTAAAAACAGCAAGGGAGAAAAGACGATGAGTATTAGACAGGTCAACATAAGATCCAGGACTCGCTTGAGAAGGACACTTTTTCCGCTTATAAAAAGCTCGCTCGATTCCATTGCGCTTTCCTTGATCTCGGTAGATTTTGTTTCCCCAAAGTCAATTACATCAAGGATGCTCTTATATTTCATTGCTCAAATCCATCTTCATTGGAATACTTCATTTGACTGGCCTCTGAAAGGAAAAGAAGCTGAGACACCTATGTCCTTGAACTTCGAACGTGGCGAATTGGATATCCTCCATAAGGCTTATCCGTTAGTCCCGTGATGCACCTGAGATCATCAATATTTTCTACTACCCTGGCCGGGTTTCCGTAAACGACCGACTTGGAAGGGACATCTTTAGTTACAACGCTTCCTCCTCCGATCAGGGAATGCTCTCCTATAGTAATAAAGGGAAGCAGGGTAACATTGACTCCAATCTGTGCACCTTTTTTAATAATCGGTCCCTTCATACATTGAGCGGAATACTTGCAGCCCGGATGGATGTCATTGGCCACGACCACACCGGGTGCCATAAAGACGTCATCCTCAATCACCGTATACTGAGCAATATAGACACCACAGTGAATTTTAATATTGTTGCCGATCACACATCCATAGTCCACTACCGAATTATTCCAGATCCTGAAATTATCGCCTATGACATTTTCCTCCCTGATTACCACATTATGCCCTGTCTGTAGATTATTTCCTATCTCCGAGCCACAGTAAATGACCGATCCACTTCTGATTCTGGCATTCTCACCTATGATTAGCCTCTCAGATTGGATCATCCTGCCGCTTGGATATCCAATCAATACTCCCTCATCGATCTGGCAGCCTTCTCCCAAAGTAACCTTCTCACTCAGTATCTCCAACTCCTGGCTCATAAGCTTATCTTTCCTCCCCTTCCTCCGTTCTTTAGGGATTCATTTATCTTCTCTATTATCCTCACCACCTGATAGCCATTTTCGCCATCAGTAAGAGGTTTTTTGCCTTCTCTGATGCAATCCAGAAAATGGCTTAATTCAACCTTCAAGGGCTCTTCCTGTTTTAGGCGAGGAATGGTAATATCCCCATATCTGTAGGAAAGTTGAAACTCACCAAAGCTATTATGAGAATCGGGAACTAAAACTCCCTTATCGTAGATTTTAACCTTCTCTAAGGTTTCTATATCATCGTAGACGACCATTTTCCTGCTCCCTACCACAGTCATATTCCTGATCTTACAGGGATCAAGCCAGCTAAGATGCAGATTAGCTACTACCTTATCAGCAAAATTCAAAGTGATGAAAGCCACATCTTCGTTCTCCGAGAGAAAGTGGCTCTGGCCAGTGGCCACGATTCGACACTCTTTTTCTCCTAATCTATCATTCAGAAGATACAGAATTACCGAAATATCATGGGTTCCAAGATCCCAGACCACATTTATATCGTCCTGAAAGAGCCCTAGATTTCGTCGCTGAGAGGAGATATAAAGAACATCTCCTAATTCACCGGAATCGATCAGCTCCTTTAGCTTATTCACCGCTGCCGTATATAAAAATGTATGTCCCACCATCAGCACTTTACCTTTCTTTTTGGCTAGCTTAATCAGTTCCCTGGCTTCCTGGCTGGTGTGGGTTAAAGGTTTCTCCACAAAAACATGTTTTCCTGCCTCCAGCCCCTCCTTTGCCAGCTCAAAATGGGTATATACAGGGGTAGCAATGGCTACTGCCTCCACCCCCGGATCATTAAGAATCTCCTTATAATTTTTAGTCACCTTAGGCTCGGGATAAAGGCTCTTAATACGCCTCAGTTTTTCCTCATCCAGATCACAGCAATACTTCACCTTACTTTCGGGAATCTGGATAAAATTCCTGATTAAATTTGGCCCCCAGTAACCACAGCCAATGACGGCGACCTTAATCATTTTCTCTATCCTTGACCACTTTTCCACATTACAAAGCAGTTAAGCTCTAATCTTAATGTCTGGCAAAGAATGTCTTTATCTCAGAAACGACCTTTTCAATCTCTTCCCGGGTCAATTCTGGAAACATTGGCACAGAAAGAATTTGTTTGGCGCACTCTTCCGATATAGGAAAATCACCTTCTTTATATCCTAAGTATTCGTGAGCCTTCTGTAGGTGAAGAGGCACAGGGTAATGAAGCCCTGTACCCATATCTTTCGATTTAAGCCATTCTCGCAACTCACCCCTCTTTTCTGTCCTGATTACATATAAATGATAGACATGCCTGGCGTATTCAGCCTCAAAAGGGGTAATTACCTCATCTACATCTTTCAATGATTCATTATAAATTGAGACATTCCTGCGCCTTAAATTATTCCATTCATTTAACTTCTTTAGCTTTACCCTTAAGATAGTCGCCTGTATCTCGTCTAACCTACTATTATAACCTTCTACTAAATGCTCATATTTTTTCATCTGCCCGTGGTCCCTGAACATTTTTACCCTTCGAGCAATTTCCTCATCATTGGTAATCACCATCCCCCCATCTCCAAAGGCTGCTAAGTTCTTGCTGGGATAAAAACTAAAGCAACCGGCATTTCCAATGGACCCTGCCTTTTTACCTTTATATTCCGCCCCATGTGCCTGGCAGGCATCCTCAATGACCTTTAAGTTATGTTTTCTTGCTA
>JBHIBS010000087.1:0-3523 GCA_046759165.1 bacterium
TGGCTACAAAAACAAACCCCTCACTGTAGGCCAGGTTATGCGGCTTAGGGCCAATCTTGTTTGCACCTTCATTGCTAACAAAAATCCTTTCTAACTGGAGCTGCGTGATTTGGTCTTTATTGGGCTTTGCTTTGAGATTAAGCTCTTTCATTACAAACTCTTCCGAGGCTGCTCTGGCAGTTTCTTCTTTAGTTTTTGGTCTTGGCTGAGGGCTTGCCCTAATGGCCCCTTCTCCATAAATGGTCATAAGTATACCCAAAACCGGCATAGCCATCACAAACCCAACTAACTTACTTTTCACGATTTTTAGTCTCCCAAATTCTTGTTCCCTCATCTTTTCATGTCAATCTCACGAGTCTAATTATATCCGATGCTATTGTTTAATCTCTTAATCAGCGGTTCGCTCTAAAAGTGAGAACAAATGCTAAAATAAATAAAATACTGCAAAGTGTTCTTTCTTAACGAGAAACCAATCCTGAATATTTTGTAAGACTACTTCCATCGGACGACCTCACCTCTTAAATGTGATTTCGCCTAATTCAATTATATACGAAATTCACTTTTTGTTAAATCTGGAGGGCTCTGGTACAGATTTCTTCAAGCAACTCAATCAGCAGAGCGATAATTGAGGCGAAACGGGGAAATGTACCTAGCGGAGACCTAATTCTCCAAAAAAGTGTTGACGCGGCTTAGGAAATGTTGGACAGACCCGAGGGCAAGAGCACAACGCGGCAAGGATTGAAGCGATCGCAGAGTATTTGAATTTCTAAATAAAATTTCGAGCGTGCCGAGTGAATATGTCCGTAGCACTGGGGACCGAGGCGTGAAAACCTTGAAAACTAAGATAATCTAGATTCTTCTTTTTCAATCTCTTTTTGAATTTTAACAGCCTTCGGTCCAATTTCATTAACATAATTATTCATTACCTGCATTTGTATTATGCTTTCAAAATCAGGTTCCAAGCTTAATAAACAAATTATAATGTGTAATAAAGAAATTGCTGTATTTTGCATCGGATCTGCAAGACCATAATTACTTGGACCTACGAGCAGTACCTTATCTTGATAGTTGTCCATTAACCCCAAACGATAGAAACCTTTGGAACCTCCATGTACAGAATCGCATGAAAGATTGTAAAATGGATGTAATTTATCAAGTTTAACATGTTCCGCTAGAGCTCTATAGTTTCTATTTGATAACATAGAACTTGGAATCCATCCATAATCATCTTGAAATCGATCATTGTATTTCCTACAAAGCCTCTCTTTTTCTTTTTTTATTTTGTTAAATTCTTTTCTTTCTATTGGTAGATAACCTAATTTCTTATAATATGCCCTGTAATCTTTCGCTTCCTTGAATTTTCTTACAACTTCATGTTCTAAATATCTTTTAGAAACGTCATTATTATTGTCCAATAAGAAAAAAGCAATCACTGCGAGCTCATGCAAGCTTCTCCATCTTGCATTAGCACCGTCTGCATAACCAGACTTTAATAAGACAAGAATTTCATTAGAAATTTGTAAAGCTCTTGCATGAATTTTTATGAGTGCTTCCCGCTTGAAGTTGTTTGTATTATTAGTTGTTTTACTCAGTTTGTTTTTATGTTTCTCTCCTGATTCTAAGGAAACCGTGATTAAACACTCTAGTAAATCTAGGGGCTCTTCCCATCTTTTATATAAGCGATTTTCAAATCCATCTTGATATCTTCTTTGATGATCAAGCATTTCTTTACTATTCCTTTTGAGTGTTTTCATAACTTCTTGAGAGAATTTAGGTAAACATTCTTTGGCGAGAACTTTCATGAATTTGTCCAATTTCTTACCAATTGGGAAGCTTTTTTCTCTCTGAACGTATACTTCTAGAGCTTTAGTTATAAAAAAAGCATTAATGTCTTTATCCGGTTTTCCTAACTTCTTAATCTGTTTTTCTTTTTTCTTCAGATAGCCTTTTGCCTTTTCAATATCAATTTCTTTTTCGATTGCAGAAATTATTTTTTGAAATTCGGGGAAATCTTTGTCTAGTCTTAATTTAAAATTATTATAGAATTCACCATTAATTTTCTTATTTTTTGAGGACAAGGACGAAGCGGATTCTATATCTTTTTGTAAATGTCCATATTTTCTTTTGATTTCTGCAATCTTGCCTCTTGGTAAGTTGTACTCTTTGATATTTTTTCTGGTAAGATTAGTTAAAAAATGATTAATCAAAGTAGCATAAAAGAAAAACTCAAATTCATTGGAAAAGTGATTTTGTAAGATCGATGATTTTACATAGTTATTAAGAAATTCCTTTATTTGTAAATGTACTCTATCAAGTTCCTCATAAAATTTACTACTCATAATCTTTAAACTAGACATTGTACTATATAATTATTTTGCTTTGGATATCATAAATAGCTTCGATCCCCGATAAATAGTGATCCGAAAATTTCGGACAAGTCAATTATATACAAAATTTCCTTTTGTTCCAATTTGGAAGAACATCCGAACTTGGTATTACTTCTCATTTCATTCGCAGCAACATAGGAGTTTTTTTCTCGACAAAGTGCCTTTATTATATGCTAGGCGATTGTTTTGCCTGGCAATTCCTTTATTATTTAATGGATTCTCCTTAGCTCTATTTCAAACTTTTCCCATAGATAGCAGCAATAACAAGACCACCTAATAGCATGACGATGATACCATGTAGCCACCCAGCAACCACTAACATAAAGGGTATGGGACTCATGGCATACCAGAAAAGTTCTCCTGCCAATCTTACTATAAGCCAAAGTATCAACCCGAACATTAAACCCTTTTTAAGCCCATTGCCAGGTATACCTTTATATAAAAGGGCATACCCTAAGGCAATCATCAGACCACTGAAAATATCTACTAACGGCATTCCAATTCGCCAGTGTAGACTTTCCATTGGCCTCCACAGTTGACTCACCTGTTCAGTCCACCTCATAAATAATACCCCGTAAATGAGCCAGCCAAAAACTTGTCCAATAGCTCCGAAAGCTATGCCACCTAAAACACCTCTTAAAACCTTCATGATTAACTTACCTCCTTTTTTTGTGTTTCTCGCCAAGCAAAATGTCGCCTAACGTTCCTCAGATTGGCGAAGTGCCCGAAGGGCATTTGGGCGAACTTTAGTTCGCCGCCAATTTGATTGAATCTGCCGTTGCGGGTATCTACTTTAATAAAACTCACTATTCAACATATCTGAACATAATAACCAATTCATTTCTTTTATTCTATAAAGATTGGACTGGCAGGAATCTGGATATTGGTGGTTTTAGTTATTTCAGTTTTGGGCTGAACGCTATTATCTTCTATTATATGGGTCACCAGCACTTTTTCAGCCTCAAGATACTTACTTAGATCAATTATTTGAGATGAGGTGCTCCATGCAACAAATATTGGTTTATTTGTATGTGTTGTGAATTTATACAGTCTTACATCATCCCTTCTTAATGTCTCGACAGTCTTATAATAACCAATTTTATCTACCATGTGTTTGAATGTATAATATGCTGGTT
>JBHIBS010000088.1:0-3492 GCA_046759165.1 bacterium
TCGCTTTGTGAAGAAATTCCTTCCTAACCTTTAGTTTTGTGACCGCCTAATATTTTTTACCAGTAATGTAGCCCTTTATGGGCGTAATTCTTACGGGGACAAGCCCTACACTACCTTACTCTTATTGCAGGGATTTCCACTACCTTGCCTTTCGTGTAAACACCAAGTATATTTTTCTGATTTTCTCCTCGCGGCAGAACCAGGTCGATAATATTTGGGTTACCCCTTGGACTATTCTCTAAAGACTTATAGGCACCACCAAAGTAGAATTCGTCGTTTGCTTGCTTAACCTCTCTCACCTTCCAATCCCGGAGTGGCGCCTGTCCATCATAAGCTAACACCATCGCCAAATATCCCCAATTTCGAGGATCCCCACGGATTATACTTCGGGGAACATAAATGGTAACTTCTCCCCTGGTAGAATTGACGTTCACTTCCAGCTCTGCCAGCTTAACCGGCCTGCCAGCTGAATCTATCTTGTACATCGTCTGTTGCCAGCCATCCACAGAGATTGCATATTCCCAGGCATCTTCACCCCTGGTGTAGGCGTTCCTTCCAGGGAGAAGTTGCATAGAGCCAGCTCCTATCATGTTATTCAGGTCAATATAAACATCAATAATCTGTAAACTGAGTCCAGAAGGAGAATTCCAAGGATTTTCAATTACACCCAATCTAACTTTAAAAATCACATATTCGGGTCCTTCACTTACCGAAAACTCACGAATATCGAATGAACCGGGCTTAAAGACTGGATCGGCAGGATAGGTATAGGTGCCCGGTCCGTAATCATCACCCACAGGGTCGAGAATTCTTGAAATACTGGCACCCCGCTCAAACAAATCAGGAAGAATTATACTAATAGGTCCAAAAGGAGGCATAATCTCTAATTCTATACCATCCTCTGCTGCGACAGCAATCACTCTCAATGTTTCTCCGCCTGAAATGTTAAGGTATCGAAAGGGTATCGCAATTTCTAATGAATAGGCTCCCACTGCCATAGAATAGAGATCAGTGATAGGTTGCCAGGTGTTTTTTCCTGTCGCACTTGAAAGGACTGCCTTTCCTCTCAGAGCCTCAGAACCCAAGCCAAATTGATCAAACCATATTCCTACTTCATTAGATAGTCCAAATCCCGATGTCCTCCCAGCAGGAGGCTCTTCATAGCGAGTAAACAGATTATACTTTCCCGCTCCGGGTGTCCCTATATAGAATCCAATGAAGAATTCCGTCCCCTTCCTTTCGGCGAGCAAATCTTTCGAATCCACCCTGAGATACAGATTAAATCTATCGTATCCATAATAAATTTTATCGAATATCTCGAATCCCTCAGCCAGATAGTAGCCGGTATTGTCCCATTCTCCTTCATCAACTATACCATCAATCTGGGGAGTAACTAAGTCTACAACTTCCCTCTCAGGGAGGAACTCTTTCTGAGCAACAATTGGCTGGAATAATCTGGCGGGCGGTTCAATACCGATAGTCTGATATACCTCAATCAATAGGCTCCTGTATTCCTGGTCAAAAATATCATCCTTACCGGAATTCTGGTCCTCACCGTACCACCAGAACCACTTACTATCGGAGGCTTTTGAAATTGTTGCAAAGGCTTGGTCCAGTTTCTCAATTTTTGCTCTCCCACTATTTTTATAATTTTCTAAATCTAATCTTGTTTGAGCTAGAAGTTCCCAGGCGATATTTTCTTCTTCTTCGCCAATCCAGCTATCAAAATTTGCATTGACCAAGGAACCCGGCCATAGCTTTTCTATGCTCGCTACCGGAGGATGGTCTTCCAGATACTCTTGTGGGGTAACAGCTTTAATTGAAGTGGTTCCCTCAAGTGAATTGAAAAGCTGACTTAAGAAGTAAATGCTTTCTTCATTATCTATAATTATGGTCACAAGAGGAGGACTTTTCTGTTTCCATTCCTTTTGAATGAAATGGAGACGCTCCATAAAATCCCCGACCGCTTCATCTCCACTCATTAATGGATAGACAAGATTGATTCTATCGCTGAGCATCCTGTCGCAGAAAATCATTGTTAGCCTTCTTTTTTCCCCAGACACAAGGTAAGGTCGATATAAGAGCTCAGGATTCAGGAGCTGGCCCTGCTCATCCCTGGTCAATTTAATGTTCAATGAATTTTCCAGCACTTCTTCCCCAGAAGCCATCCACTCCAATCGACAATCGCTAATGACCTCTAATACTTCCTGAGCTACTGCACCTTCAGGAGGCCAGATTGCTCTAGGAAACTTACCAAAATAGCTCCGATAAAGGTTTACCCCCTTCACTATTCTGGCTCTAACATCTTCGGGATGTCTATATTTCTTCTTAGGCAATGAAGTTGCAGGCATCGATTGGCTGGCTAAATCTGTATCGTAAAGAAGCGGAAGAATGGGGCGGCCGGGAGGCACCATTGCCACTACAATCCGACCTTTATCTTGAAGTCGCCTGCAAATATCTAGAGCTCCAGAATTCATATATTCAATCATTTCAGGAGATAAATTTAAAGTCATATGTATCTGGGGATACCGTTCTAACAAAGCTAAAAGATTCATTATCGTTTCGGAATCGGCCTCCCCTGCGCGTGGTGCCTCACCATCCCAGATAAGAGCGAGGTAGAGGGACTGCCCTTGAGCTTCTGGGGGCTTGCGTAGGAATATCTCTACTTCTCTTTCTCTTGGCGGAGATACCCAAACAAAGCCTAAAAGGAAAAGAGGAACAATGAATAAGAAGTATATGGGAAGTAGACTTAAAACTTTTCTCATTCTCTTTAAGAACTTGTCTTTTGTAGAAGAAATTTATATTATTATACTAAATATTATTTTAACTTGTAAAGTGTAAAAAGGGGAAATTACTGGAAGGCAATGCCTATCCGAAGAGTTATAGGATGAACTCTGCCAGGAGTAAGGCAAATGAGTACGAAGACCTACTATGGTCAAAAAATTCCACGTATCTAATCAATGCTTCCCTGTCCCCAAGACCTTGGGAGGAGTTCGGGTTCTCTTTCTAACTTTCACCGTCAACTTTCCACTCGATTTAAGAGGATGAGCGTACCCAATAGACCCAAACCAGGTATCAGTTAACCGTTCCAAATAGATAGCAGAAATTTCGTGCTTTCTGATTTGGGATAATCCGGCAGGATTCCAGTAGAGAGCACCCGCAACAAAAGCTTCACCCATTCCCAGAGGTCTTGCACCGACTGTTTGTTTGAGAATTATGGCACCGCTGGTGCCCGCCCCACCATCAAAGGAAAGGTTTAAAATAAAAGGCTGAAGACCGAAGATCAAGACAAAGAAATAATTTCCCTATCTTCTTCACCTTCTGCCTTCAGCCTTCCAGCCTTATGCTCCTGCCAGCTCTTTCCATGAGACAACGCTTATCATGCCACCTGATATGAAGCCCGGGGGACGATTCGCTGTTAGTTCGTTCCATTCCAGAGTTGCACCAGCATCTATCTTTACTGAATACCAGACACCATTCCTGTAAGCCTCC
>JBHIBS010000089.1:0-3472 GCA_046759165.1 bacterium
TCCCAGATTATGCATGAACAGGATAAATTTTTAGACAAAAATGCCTCCAACTATAGTAGAATAAGGGAAATTTAGAAACCTTAAAAACTATAGAGGAGGCACTCAAAAAGTGAAAAAGAATATATCTCAAAAAGGTCAAAAACACAATCAAAAAGTAGAGACTGTCGTGGAAGAGTTTACAGGTAAGAACCTTACTCGATTTGGAGGTACAGGACTTATCAGGAGATTCCTTTTTCGTCATAAGATAGAAAAGAGATTGCAAGAGAGGGTTGAGATAGAAGGGCGTCGTGAGAGCAAATACAGTGTAAGTAGGATGTTTGTAAGCCTTCTTTATGGAATCTTCTTTGGCTATTCCAGACCCAGCCATATGGAGGTTTTCTCTACCGACAAGGTATTCCAGAAGGTGGCAGGTCTCCTTGACTTTCCGGTTCAGTCTACTATCAGTAGATTCCTTAAGTCTCTCAAGATAGCAGTAGCCCGTCAGATTGCTCTTTTTAACTTTGATTTTCTCATGAAGTTTAGAGATGGTTTTAAGAGGTTTAAGGTCATTACCCTTGATATGGATTCTCATGTAACCTCTGTTTACGGTAATCAGCAAAGGACAGGAGTTGGGTACAATCCCAAGAAGAAGGGTAGAAGGAGCTACCATCCGCTCTTGTGTTTTATTGGTGAGACCAGGGATTACATTGGAGGGCTTTTGAGGAACGGCAGACACCATACCTCTTACAACGCCATCCCCTTTCTTAAAGGTATTATAAAGAAACTTCCTTCTCATATAGAGAAGATTAGACTCAGGGCAGACAGTGGTTTTTTTAGTCTGGAGATGTTGAAGTTTCTTATAAAGAAGTCTATTGAGTTCTATGTAGTTGTGCCTATGCAGCCCTGGGTTCAAAATAAGATCAAGTACATACGCAATTGGAGAAGTATTGGGAGAGGTGTAGAGGTTTCTGAATGTGAATTTGTACTGACTAAATATATAAGCATCAGGATGGTAGTTATCAGGCAGAGAGTTAGAAAAGGAGAATCTCCCAAAAAACAACTCAAGCTGCTTCATATAGAAGAGGTCATATATGATTATCAGGTTATAGTAACTAATAGCGCTCGTTTGCCGGAGGAGGTCTTTAGATTTTACAATAAGAGGGCATGTTGTGAGAATTTTATCAAAGAGGGGATATACGGTATTGGTCTTGATAAGGTTGTATCCCGCAGCTATGCTGGGAACTACGCTTGGTTTGAGCTTTTGATGCTTGCATATAACCTTATAAACTTTTTTAAGGAAGAGGCGCTGAACCAGAAGAAGGTAAAGAACATGGTTTGGACTATAAGGGAGAGGCTTTTCCTTATTCCAGCTAAACTTACAACCACTCGCAGGAGATGGTTTCTCAAGTTGGAGAGTACCTGGTTTTATAGACAAGAATACGAGGAAGCGTTGGCCAGGGTTAGTTAAAGAATCTGCAAAGAGATAAAAAGAAAGGATAGGACAATCAGAGGGAGAGGTGTCTTTAAAAAAGGTTTGTCTGAAGGTTAGTTCTGTCCTTTTCATAAATCTGATTCCATATGTGATCATCTTTTTTTCCATAACTCAAGATATAGACAAAAAAATATAACTTTATCTACATATAGGACGATACTTTAATTTTTTGGCCATTCACGCATTATTTGGGATTATGCTATAAAAGTAGTTCTCAAAACAAACCCCAATATCCCAATATAAAGACAACAAAAAGACTTACATTAGAAGGAGGTATTGCGGTGGTAGAAGAATTTCTTACTCCTGGGGAAATGGAATAAGATAAAATGAACGAATCACAAGATTTGCTTAATCAGTCAGTTTACCAGGTCAATAGTGATAAAGGATGGAACTTATCCAAGCAATGCTTGAACGAGCTGGTCAAAGCTGTCTTACCCTATATTGATCCCACTGATGATTCAACGATTATTAAAAGGAAGATTATCTATTACTATGAGTATAGTGTTGATGTAAAGGCGTTGCAACAGCATGACTCATCAACTATAGAGAGATATCAGATATACATCATAAAGGTCATTCGAAGGTATTTTCAAAACCTCCCACGGAACTATGAGGTAGAAGATCTGGTGAATGAAAGTTGGATTGTTATCATCAAAAAATTGGAGAAGTATAAATATGCCTCAAAATTGACGGTTTATCTTTATCCATTAATTATCCGTAAAGTCCTTGAAGTAATCCGCAGATTGAAGAAAGAAGAAAAATATGTGACAGTATCTACCTCTGATCCCATAAATACTGATGATGGTTCAGATACTCTGACTATAGAAGACTCCCTTGAAACAGAAGAACCAGGACCTGAAATATCTTTTGAGTGCAAGGAACTCAGCGAGATTGTTGATGAACTCCTCCAAAAGGAAATAAAACATTATATGAAGAGGACAAATTTGTCACCAGAAATAATAGAACAACTCGTGTTGCGAATATTTGTCTTGGGGGAGTTAGGCGCAAAATATGCTCAACGACTGGACGATACAGCGGATAATTTGTATACACGCCGTTGTAGGTTTAAAAAGGACTTCCAACAACTATATGTTAAGAAAATGGAAGGACTTGGATTTTGAGAAAAGAAATTTTCAAACTTTGATGAAAGATTTGTTCGATCTCTATCATCTAACAAAGAGAGGGGAAGTTGGAACATTCTGAAGCGATAAGGTTGATTAAAGAATATCTCCTTGAACGTATAACTGATGAGAAAGCAATAAAGGAAATCAAATGCCATATTGCTCAATGTGATGTCTGTATAGATTTACTTGGGGATAAGGCTATGGCGCTTCTTGGAACTCCTCAATCTATAGTAGCAGGGCCAATAGATTTTTTGACCTGTGAAGGATGTTCTGATCTGCTGCCGGAATATGCAGAGTTGACAAGGGATGAAACCAAGGGAAGGTATCCTTTGGTATGGAGGCACTTACAGGTATGTTCATCCTGTAAGGAGGTATATAATCATTTACATGAAATTGTCATGAAGGAAAAAAAAGAGGCATTCGGGCCAATCCCCAAAGGTCTCACATTTGCTGCCATGCAAGAGAAAAGAAGGTTTGAGATACTGATGTCAAGATTTGGAGAGTTAATCAAAAAGGCTCCTTCCAGTGTGAAGGAATCCCTGCAAAGAATGAGGCCTGGTGTTGAAGCGCTCTTTCAGAAGACCTTTGCTTATCCCACCCCCTCTTTTGCGCCGGTATTTGGTGAGCATCGAGCAACTGTCTTAAGCCCCTTTGGGAAGGTACGCTATCCAATAATATTTGAATGGGAACCTTATGAAAATGCGAATCAATACACAATATCTATAGAGGATACTTCCTGGTCTCATATTACTAAAGGGACAAAAGTTGGGCTTCAACCAGAAGAACTAAAGTTAAATTATGACAACGAATACATGTGGGAATTAAAGGTTATGAAAGGGGAAAAAGTAATTGATGAAATAACAGGGTTCTTTTCCCT
>JBHIBS010000090.1:0-3307 GCA_046759165.1 bacterium
ATGAAGACCTGGATGACTGCCTTGAGCCTTATATTTTGTCCTGTCGTTTTTCTTTACCTTGTGATTTATCCATTGATTGTTCCAGAAAGCCAGAATGTGCTATGGGCAGCATTTGTGAGCATGCCAATATTTTTCATTGTGGGAGCCAAGAAGGAAGATTTTCACAGATTTTTCTATAGTATGCTTGCAGGATTCTTCTGGGCATATATGTTTATTCGTCCGACAGGATGGCTGTTAAATCTCGGCGGGTGGAATGTTTCGCCATCTCTGACGGGTAGTCTAGTTGTTTTAGTGGTGTGTGCTCCGTTTCTGCTAATGCATCTGGTTTGGGTCGCAAATTCTACGTGGCTGAATGTCTGCCCGATTATGTTCGGTACTGTTGCCACTACTTTTGCCACAGGAGGTCAGCGTCCTTTTGGCTTAGCTACAGCTCTGACTCTGGGAATGCTTGTGGCTTTAGTCTGTGTAGAACTTACCAATGCATTAGTTGGTAAACCAACCCTTACCCAACCTGCTGAAAAGAAGGAATCGGCTTAAGAACATAAATTCAGCTAAGTTTTTCACAAGTTAATCCTCATTGTGGGAGGGGCTCCGGCTGTTTATGATTTTTTCTGCTCCGGAGTCCCTTTTTTATGAATTCGATTGTGGGGGGACAATGGCAACAATTGTTAGCTCTAAGGATAGAAAAGTAGAGTTCGGCGAGGGTCTTCCTACGGTTATAATTGGGGAGAGGATAAATCCTACCGGAAAGAAGAGACTTGCTGAGGACCTTTTGAGGGGCAAACTGGATGTTCTTGTCCAGGAAGCGCTTTCTCAGAAGGAGGCGGGAGCAGATATTCTGGATGTCAATGTGGTGGCATCTGGTGTTGATGAACCTATTCTGCTGCCGAAGGCAGTTTTGAAGGTCTTGGAGGTCTCAGGGCTTCCTGTATGCATCGATTCATCTGACCCAGAAGCCCTCAAAAAGGCACTGGGGGTCTATCCCTATAAAGCTCTGGTAAATTCGGTGACAGGTCAGGAAAAGTCATTAAAGGCCGTTCTACCTCTGGTGAAGAAGTTTGGGGCTTCTGTGGTGGGACTCACTATGGATGATAGTGGCATTCCCAAAACAGAGGACAGAAGATTCGATGTGGCAAAACGCATAATAGAGGTTGCTGAATCTTATGGCATTCAGAGAGAGGACATTGTGATAGACTGTCTATGCTTAGCTCAGGCTGCAGAGAGAAATTCGGGAGTTGTAACTCTGGAAGCTTTAAGAAGGGTTTCCAGAGAGCTGGGGGTAGCAACAGTTTTAGGTGTTAGCAACATAAGTTTTGGTATGCCAAATAGGAAAATTATTAATTTATCTTTTCTATCACAGGTTATTCTACAGGGACTTAATGCGGTTATTGTCGACCCAACAATTGAAGGAGTCGTTGAGACTGTTCTTGCTTCCGATTTTCTGGCAGGAAGAGACTCCTTTGGTAGGAGATATTTAAAATACTACAGAGAAAAAGGGAAAAGTTAGAGAATTAGAATGGAGTTCACGGTAAAGTTCGGTCCAATTGGTAAGAGAGTAATCGAGAATAGAGCCAGGGTACTTTTGGATATGGCGAGGCAGGCGGGTTTGGGCTTGAAGTCCCTTTGCGGAGGTAAAGCTAAATGTGGGAAGTGTAAAGTGATAGTCAAGCCAGCTAATGAGGCTACCGCAATAGAGAGGAAGCTTCTCACTCAAGATGAGATAGCGGAAGGTTACAGACTTGCTTGCTGTACGAGCATAGGAGAAGATACAGAGGTATATGCCCCGGCCTCATCTATAACCGAAGAGCAGAAATTGCAGATTTCTGGAAAGGGGATCGAAGTCAAACCACTTCCTCCTGTGAGGAAATTCTTCCTCCACGTTCCCGAAGCAACTCTCCTGGATGTAAGAGCTGACTTCCAGAGGATTAAAGAAGAATTGAAGAGAAAATATAATGTTAAAGTTGAGAGTGTAGATTTTAATGTGTTGAACATTATTGGACCTACCTTGAGAGACTCTGATTGGTCAATTACCGTCATCGTGAGAGGGAACGAAATAATCGGAGTTGAACCTGGAAACAGAACGAAGGAGAGCTTCGGCATAGCAATTGATCTGGGCACAACCAAGATAGCTTTCTACTTAGTCGATTTGTTAACAGGTGAGTCCATAAATATTTGCGGGATTACAAATTCCCAGACTGCCTATGCCGAAGATGTCCTGTCCAGAATTCATTACGCAGGTAATACCAGAACTAATTTGAAAAAGCTTAAAAGTGAGGTTCTCAAAGCTATCAATCTTGCGATAAAGAAAATTTGTAGAGAAAGCAGAGTGGAGCGTGAAGAGATTCTGGAAGCGACTCTCGTTGGCAATACTGCTATGCACCACATCTTTTTAGGACTCCCTGTAAAGCAACTGGGACTGGCTCCTTTTACAATGGCCACAAACGAGCCCCTTGAAATAAAAGCGAGAGAAGTCGGTTTGGAAATATGCTGCGGAGGCTATCTCTATCTTCCTCCTCTCATTGCAGGATTTGTTGGCTCCGACCATTTAGCTATGCTAATAGCCTCCGGAATCGAAAACGAAGAAGGGAATCTAATAGCCATCGATATTGGAACAAATACTGAAATAGCGTTAAAAACTAAAGGAAGAATTATGACTTGTTCCTGCGCCTCAGGACCTGCTTTTGAAGGAGCACACATCAAACATGGGATGAGGGCGGCCCCTGGAGCGATAGAGAGAGTTAATATCAACTCAAAGACATTAAGCGTTGACGTTGCTACAATAGATGATAAATCTCCTGTGGGGATATGTGGCTCTGGAATTCTGGATGCTATTTCTGAGATGTTAAGGGTGGGGATTATTGACCTTTTTGGGAAAATGAATTCCGGCTATAAAGGAGTCCGAAGGATTAGAGGTGGAAAATCACTCGAGTTGCTCCTAGCAAAAGAGGGGAGACGAGAGATAACCGTAACTCAACAGGATGTCTCTGAAATCCAACTCGCTAAAGGGGCTATAAGGACAGGCATTGAAATCCTCTTAGAAGAGACGGGCTTAAAAGTTCAGGATATAGATGGAGTAATCGTTGCCGGTGCTTTTGGCACCTATATGGACCCGCTGAAAACGGTGAGGATTGGAATGTTTCCGAAAATAGACATTGGAAGGTTCTCTCAGGTAGGAAATGCGGCTGGAATAGGAGCAAAGGCAATGCTCGTTTCCAAAAAATTGCGCGAAGAAGCTAATCAACTGGCAAAGAAAGTAGAATATTTAGAACTAGCAACATACCCCAGTTTTAGCGAGCATTTTACCAGG
>JBHIBS010000091.1:0-3238 GCA_046759165.1 bacterium
TAACTTTAGCCCATTTGCCCTGAAGGGTATCTATATCCTTTAATTCTTCTAAGGTAAATACTCAGTAAACCCCGTTGGAATTCCCGCAGAAAAGTAGTGATTAAGTGATTCTTCCGGCAGAAACAAAGCTGTCCCCTACCTCTTCCCGCTTAGTCTCGGATTATCAGCAAAAATAACCGGGAACTCCAATCTATCTTTAACCAAGGCTCAATCATTTTCATATAAAGGTTAGCCCCCTAAAGGGGGCTAACCAAAGCTTTTTAATTTCGTTTTAATACTTTCGTTGAGTTTAGGTGGCAGGAAAGCTTCTATTTCATCTTCAGAGGGGGTAGAGCCTCTTTTTGCACATTCGGTGAGGTAATATGTAAGATATGCTCTTGGTGAGATTTCATGCATCAGACAGGTCTGGATAATGGAGAACATTGCTGCTGTTAATTTGCCAGCCCAGAGGGAATGATTCCCCCAGTAGTTCTTCCTACCAAGAACCATAGGCCGAAGCATCCTTTCAGCAAGATTATTATCCATTGCTATCTCAGGATTATTCACAAATAGAGTTAGTCCCTTCCAGTGTTCCTTCATGCTATTCATAACGGCAGTTTGTGCAGGATGGTTATATTCCCTATTGATAAGAGAATAGATTTCATTTAACTTCTCTCTTAACTTCTGGTCATATTCTCTGAAAAGGGAATCTTCCGGAGTATACTTTATTCTCTCGTTGTTAATGTAATAGAGATTGCCAATTCTCTCGATCCATTCTTCTGCCCAGCTACTTAGCTCAGAATATTTGGTCTTCAAATCAATGAATTCTCTTCTCTGGTGAGCCCAGCAAAAAGCAAGCTCTACAAGTCCTAACCCTTTTAACATTTTATATGAGGAAAACTTATCTACATTCATTATCTTTTTCTCTTTGGGACTAATAAGGGGACCCTCAATCATCTTGATCTCTTCAGGCTCTATATCAAATAAAGTTTTACATGGTACTTTGGCAGAGCGAGTTGGGTGAAGAACAAAAAACACTATATCTTTTGAGATAAATACCCACATGAGCCAGTTATAATTTTCCTTATCGTTGATTTTGACAAATAGATGCCATCCTGATTCATCTGCATACCAGTGATGAGCCTCTCTTAAGTTCCTTCCCATCGCCTCATATAATGGCTCTAAGTAAAGGGAATCTATCTTCTTCAGTCCACCAAATATAGTCCCCGTTGGTACATCCAGTCCATACTCTTTCATCTCAAGAACCTGTCTTTCTACCGGGAGATGATTACGAAATTTATTGATAAGCACATCAACCCAAAAATCTATTGAGAATTTCCCTTTGGGAATAATTTTTGGAGGAGCTGGGGTAGTTACGATAGGGCCCTGACAATTGCAAGTCTTTTTGTAAACCTTACGTTTAATCCTTTTCAGATAATATCTTTTCTCGATGCAGACTTCAGATGAAACCTCTTCTAATCCTATCTCTATATATGGCTTCCCACAATGGGAGCAGAATTTCTTTTCTTCAGGTAGATCTATTATCTCCTCTCTTTCTTCCAAGTTCTCTGGTATCTTTCTCCCATATCCAGTATGTCCTCTGGTTGCTCCTCGTCTCTTGCTTTCTACATCAGGAAATTTCTCACCCTCCTTTTTCTCACTCTTCTTGCCAAATACCATCTTGTTAAGTAAATTATTTCTTGCTTCTAATTCTAGCAGTCTTCTCTTCAATAACTCATTCTCGCATCTTTTCTCTTTTATGGTAGTGTCTCTCTTTTTTAGCTCTTCTTCAAGAAAAGCAATCTTTCTATTCCTCTTCTCAAATTCTAAAGTGGCAAACTCAAAGATTTCCGTCAATTTCTCATTCTCAGCCTTGAGTTCTCTTTCTTTTCTTAAGACTTGCCGCAGTAGCGGACAAAAATCTTTTCTTAAACAAAAAGATTCTTCCCCAGAGAATTTCTCTATCGCCTCTTCTAGCGACAGCATCTTAGTAGCCTTAGATAATTCCTGCATAATGGATAAACATAAATATCCTTGCGCCTATTATGGATGAAATACTTCATTCCACATCTTCCTTTCCCTTTGGTCCTTCCAAGATTGATCCAGCTAGCTGCCTTGTATGCGGTGCCAGAAAATCTGCCTACATCTACAAACGTTTCAAGAAGAACTGGTCTATATCCATAATAGGAATTCCAATCTTCTGGCACCTGCTTGCTCACCAGAGATAGAATCTTACTGGCCAGATTCCTCACCTTGACCCAGGGAAGAATAAGAAAGCGAACATTGTTGATAATGAGATAAAGATTCTTTTCTCTTTGTTCTATGCTCCATCCTATCCATCTATCCCGTAGGTTTAGTTTAAGTACGGCATCAGCAAATCCTATGCAACCAAGAAGCTCCCCTTGAGAATAAATAAGGTATTTCACCTGATTGCCAATCACTCGTCGATACCCTAGATAATGATACTTGTCTATCAAGTAATCCCAGAATCTTTTTTCAGTGATACTCCTTGCCATCTGCAGTCTGACCTTCCCTAAATTAGATAAGCTTTCCTCTATAGGCTCTTTTCTCTCTTTAAAAATCTCCTTCCATCTATCCTTAGGCCTCCTGCTTTTCTGGGGAGGATTTAATCGTAAGCGGGGCAAGTCAATTATGCCCACCTCATTCATTCGGCGCAGTACCTCCCGACAGGCTGCATCCTTTAATTTCCCATTAAGCTGCCTCCAGTTGATTAGCTCACATATCTTTTTTGAGATATCCCTGCGACTCTTCCCTTGGTTACTTTCAATTACTTTCTTAATTATCTTTATCTCAGAAAGAGAGAATTTTCGGCCACGGAAGATATACAATTCATCCCTCATAACTATTATATAGCATAAAAGATAAATGGACGCAAGAGAAAAGCAAAAACTTTTTCCGTTTCTCGCCTCAGAAGGCGAAGATTATGGTAGGATTAAACTTGTAGGATTTAAGGTGACTAAGAAATTCAGGGAATTTTGAATGAGGCGTGAGATTGACCGAATATCTACTTATGGTAAGATTAGAACCGTAGGATTTAGGTTCAATGGCTAAAAATTCAAGTCAGGCTAAAAAGGGGAGAAAGCTTTTCTCCATCTTAATTTCCAGCTTACCCCTCTCTTGACTAAAAAAAAAAAAAAACGATTATAATAAAAGAAAAATAGACGGGGTTCACTGAATATTTACCTCCTAACTGAAGGCAATTTAAACTGAGTCCTTATGTAAAAAATGCCAACAAAGA
>JBHIBS010000092.1:0-3233 GCA_046759165.1 bacterium
ACAAATTCACCATCATCTATTTCAAGATCCAAATCATCTACTGCCTTAACCTCTCCAAAGTGTTTACTTAAATCCTTAAGAATCACCTTCATTTTCCTGCCCCCTTAACGTCCTCCTTTCATACCGCCCACGGTAATTTGCATCAGATACTTCTGGGTAAAGATAAAGAAGAGAAGCACCGGCCTTACATAGAACAGCGAGGTGGCTGCTAAAAGACCGAAGTCAACAAATCGCCAGTTACCAATGACAGAGTTGACGTAGGAAGTCAAGGTCCAGGCTGAAGGCTTCCTGATAAAGGTAATGACGAAGATGAATTCTGACCATCCGGTTATGAAGGCAAAGATAGAAATCCCGGCTATTCCTGGTCCCACCATAGGAAGCATGATCTTGCGAAAAACCTGGAACCGGTTGGCTCCGTCAATTAAAGCTGACATCTCCATATCCCAGGAAACTCCGTCGAAGAACCCCTTCATTACCCAGATAGCAAAAGGTATAAACAAACCGGCTCTGGCCAGAATAACCCCCATTACACTATCTAATAGGTTTAATACCCGCAACACATAGTAAAGGCCAATCAAAAGTGTAATAGCAGGAAAAGCATGCAAAATCAAGGTGGAAGCTAGAAGAAAGGACCTTCCAGGGAATTTCATCCGGGAGATCATATAGCCAGCCATGGTCGACACTGCCACCACTAGGACCATCACCCCAAAGGCAAGGAATAGAGTATTTAAGAGGGTAAGCCAGACATCCGGGTAGCCAGGATAAGGTATTTTCCAGAGAAACCTCCAATTTCTTAAGGAAAAACCCTCGGGGATGATTCCATAAGTTAAGCTTTTGCTCACGGAACCAATAAACAGCCAGAGAAATCCCAGAAAGATGGGCAAAGATGCCAAAAATAAAAATGCATAAATCCCGATTTTTAAAAAATCCACTTCTCGTTTCTCTACTGTTGAGGGTGGGTTAGACTTCCTGGGCACTTTGTTTCGTTTTCTAAGTGATTTCAATCTTTGGCTCCTCCATCATCTCCTTGAACTTGAAGATCCGCCAATATATCATCGAAGCAATGATTCCAATGACAACCAGGACAGTAGCCAGAGCAGCTCCATAGCCAAATGCAAAAGTTCCCGCATAACTAGAAAAGGCCACATCATAAGCGTATAGTGACCAGACCGTAGTGCCATAAAAGGGCCCGCCCTGAGTTATCAGCAATATATATTCATAGGAAGTCAATAGAGATAGCGTCTGATAAGCAGTGATAAACAAAAGAGGCCAGCGAATCATGGGAAGAATTATGTGGCCAATCTCCTGCAGCCAGGACGCTCCGTCTACCCGGGCTGCCCACCGATAATCTTGGGGGATCGATTTTATGGCAGCCGCGAAGATTACCATTCCCATAGAAGCACCAATAAAACCGTTGGTTACGATTATTACACCCCAGGGATGACGTGTAATCCAGTCCATGGTCTCTAAGCCGAGAAGGAGGCGGAGGGTGTTTAGCAAACCATTCTCTGTGGGGGCCAAAATCCAGAGCCAGATGACCGCATAAACAACCGGAGGAGTGAACCTTGGCAACAACCAGACTCCCCTGAAGAAGATCCCTGCCCTCTCCTCGATGCTGGAGGTTAATATAGCTAAAATCAGGCCGAAGGTCACGTTAAAAACGGCTAGAGTTCCTATAACGTAGACAGTTGTGTTCAATAATATCTTCCCGATTAAAAAATCCTTAGCCATCCTGATATAATTTCCCAATCCAATGAAATTCCACTGAAAGCGATAATCCATTCCCGTGAAGCCCATTATAGCGGTCATCACGGCAGGAATAATGAAAAAAATAAAAGTGAAGATCAAACCTGGTAGCAAAAAGACGACAAGATTTAGAAGAGCTCTTTTACTCATCTTATTCTCTTACCAAATTATTAGTCTTTGAAAGGGGCCTCTTTAAGTGAGAGGCCCCCTCCATAGTCAGTCTACTCCCTCACAATCACTTGATCACCCAATTCGGACTGCATCCGCTTAACGAAGAAATCCAAGGCACCCTCAGGAGATACAGCACCGGTCTCAACCGCGCTAATTGCCCCCTTAAACAGAGTTTCCCAGTAAAAAGGTGCTTTCTCATGATTGGGGGCGAAGTGGGTATACTTCAAAACCTGCGCTATCTTCGTGGCGTACTCGTCCTTGGCATATGCTCCATAAGCTAGTTGAGACTGCCTAATGGCTAAGTGTCCACTTCCCAGAGCGTGCTTGGTGTTAAGGTCGTTGCTCGAGGCCAGGGTAACCAAGAGAAAGGCCAACTCCTTATTTCGGGATGCCTTTGTAATCAAGTGAACCAGAGGATGAGAGACCGAAACCGGCTTTCCACCCTTGGAACCCGAAGGAATGGGGAACCAGCCAATATTCTTCCACTCTTCGGCCTCTGACAAGTTGTAGGGAGCCCTCTGCCATTCTGCCCAATTCCAGGAGCCACCGGTGAGGAAGATGCCGATCTCCCCCTTAGTCCAGTTTGAATGTATCTCTGACCAGGCTATAGTAGACATACCACTGGGGGTAAGCCCCAGATCAACCAGTTTCTTGATGTATTTCAGGAGACTAAGAGTGGCCGATTTATCCACCACCAACTTGCCGGTGTCCGCATCGTAAATTTCCCCGCCGTAGGCAAAGATAAACTGGAACCAGTCCGTACCAGGAGTAGGTCGATGCCAAATTGCTTTTCCTTTTTTAACCACTCCCGCATCCAGCATCTTCTTTCCCAGATCCACCAGGTCATCCAGCGTAAACTCTCCTGCTTCCACCTTCTTAGGTAAGGAGTTAATCTCTTCCTCACTCCAACCCATTTTCCTTAGCTTATCCTTCCGGAACCAGGTGATCCGGGCCTCAGTGTCCTGAGGGATGCCCCAGATCTTACCCGCGAACTTTGCAGAATTCCAGAGGGCAGGGATGAAGTCATCATAAACATCAGGATATTTGGCGAGGTAGTCATCCAGGGAAACTATGTACCCAGCGGTAGCGTAAGGTCCAATCATCTCGTGACCAGTGACGATGATGTCAGCAATCCTTTCAGGATCCCCTGTTCCTAAGGCCAGCAGGTTGGCTGTTTTGAAAGAGCCCCAGCTTTCAGTGTTGAATAAGGCTTCGACCTCGACCCTTACCTTGGCACCCACAGCCTCCAGATACTTATTTAGTCTCTTGCCAGCATCGTCCAGATTTGTCTTCCGGGTAATGGAAGGATCATCAGG
>JBHIBS010000093.1:0-3206 GCA_046759165.1 bacterium
GCTTATTTTTCTTGGATTTGGGATAAAGAAAAAAGCAAGAAACTTGCTTTAATTGGTGTACCCTTAGCCTTAGCAGTCAGCCTGTATTCTGGATTCGTCCTGTTGCAGATGAAAGCTCATACTCTGTGGCATTCAGCACTAATACCTGTACTTTTCTCGGTCTCAGCAATCATTTCCGGAATAGCCTTAATAATTCTGGTTGCAATTCTAACCCAGGTAGAAAAAGAAGTCATTGAAAGATTAGGGAAATTTCTGGTCTGGTTTATTGCCCTTGATCTTCTATTAGTTATTGTGGAGATATTTACACTCTTTAACGGTCATCAAGAAGCAGTTGAGCTAGCCAGGCTTCTTTTAGTAGGTGCATATGCTCCGCTATTTTTAGGGCTGTATGTTATCCTTGGGCTGATAGTCCCACTTTTTGTTTTAACCAGGAAAGAACTTACTCTAAAAGCAGAATCTATTGCTTCAATGTTAGTATTGATCGGGATTTTAGCAATGAGATATGTAGTTGTTTTAGGTGGACAATATTTTCCACTCAGTTAAATCGCGAATGTGCACGAATAAAAAATTCGTGTCGGAAGAGGAAAACAAAATGTTAAAATTAACACGTCGTAACTTTATTAAATTGGCCGCGGTTAGCGCTGGTATCCTGACTCTGGGAGAAAAAGTTTTCGCACATAAGTTTCATGCTTTAACTGGCACCTTGGAGTTGGAAGAAGGCGGCAAGGATTTTTCACCGGAAACGAAAAAAGAAAGAAAAGTTATTCCCTCAGCTTGCTGGCAATGTGTTTCACGAGATACTATCCTTTGTTATGTGGAAGATGGTCGTCTTGTAAAGATAGAGGGTAATCCAAAATCTATCCGCAATCGAGGGAAGATATGTGCAAGAGGTAATGCCGGAATTAATCAGGTCTACAATCCTGACCGGGTTCTTTATCCAGTGAAAAGGGTTGGAAAAAGAGGCGAAGGAAAATGGAAAAGAATCTCCTGGGATGAAGCATTGGACCTTTTGGTCAATGGTGGTGAATTTGCCGGGCATAAAACTAAAGGTCTCAAAACATTGCTTGACGAAGGTCATCCTGAAAGATTCATGTTCCATTATGGAAGGATGAAAGCCTCCGACAGCAAGATTGTCAAGGATAATTTTCTTGCTGCTTTTGGAACAGGAACAATTGGCAACCACACCTCCATTTGTGAAGGAGGGAAATGGACAGCGCAGGAGCTTACCTGGGGTAAACATTACGACGTGAATGATGTCGAGAATACTAATATGATACTCAATTTTGGGTGCAATTTTTATGAAGCTCATACTTCACATGTACAATTAGCTTATAGAGCAGTAGAAGCTCAGGCTAAAGGGGCGAAACTTGTCACCTTTGATGTACGGCTCTCTAACACTGCCGCTCGCTCTGATGAATGGATTCCGATTAAACCAGGGACTGATGGCGCGGTTGCGTTAGCAATGTGTAATGTGATAATGAACGAAAGACTTTATGATAGGGATTTTTTTGAAGCCTGGATAAATGTTACTGTGAGCCAATTGAAAAACCATCTAAAACAATATACTCCAAAATGGGCAGAAAAAATTAGTGGAGTCCCAGCAGAAAAAATTCATTCTTTAGCAATTCAATTCGCTAAGGCTAAACCTGGAACTTGTGTTTCTTATCGTGGAGCAATTGCTCATTACAACGGTATACAGAATGAACGTGCAATAAAGATGCTCGACGCTATTTGTGGTTATATTGATATTAAGGGTGGTACTAACCATGGAGTTGGTCCAAAATGGCATTATCCCAAAGTCAAGGAACATGCAAAGAAGCTAAAAATTTTAGATGGATTTCCAGGAACGGTTGCCTATCCTACACATCATGTAAGCCATCAGGTCTTAAAGATGATAAAGGATGGTAAGTACGGCCGCCCTGAAATCTATATGATTTACTGTTATGCCCCTGTTTATGCCAATGGTGAGGTTCAGGAAAATATAGATATTTTGAGAGATGAAAAACTGATTCCATACATTGTCTCGGTGGATATAGCATACAGTGAATCAACTGCTCTGGCTGACCTTATTCTTCCTGATGTTACCTATTTAGAGAGATGGTCTTGGGATGATATGGTTTCTTTTGAACAGATTCCTGAATTTTATATGCGTCAGGCAGCGGTAAAACCTCTTGGTGAGGCAAGACAGTTTCAGGATGTAGTAGTAGAACTGGCTAAAAGACTGGGGTTAAAACTTGGGTTTAACTCTACAGAAGATTTTATTAAGAAATCTTGTAAAAAAAGCGGAGTAGATTTTGAATATTTGAAACAACACGGTGTGTGGCATGATCCAAATGCAAAACCTAAATATAAATCTTATGCCAAAAAAGTAAAACCAGAAGAATACACCGGGAGCAACATCATTTATGATGCAAAAACCGGTGTCTACTGGAACTGGAAGAAGTCAAAGGCAAAAAGCAAAAAAGAAGCGATATCTAAAGGATATACAAAAACGAAAAATGCCTATAAAGGATATGTGGGTCAGAAAATTGGTGACACTGTTTATAAAGGATTCAAACCCGATAAAATAAATAAATCCGGCAAGTTCGAGATTTATTCTGAATTCTTGAAAAAGAAGGGTTTCCATCCTTTGCCCTCCTGGATGCCTATACCCGAGCATGAGAAGATGAAACCAGATGAACTGATTCTGACCACTTACAAAGTAAATGTGCAAACCCATTCCCGCACCCAGAATTGTAAATGGCTGACTGAGATTTATCATGATAATCCAGCATGGATAAATTCTAAAACAGCGGCTGAGAAAGGAGTAAAGAATGGTGACAAGATCAGAGTAAAATCTTCTATTGGTAAGATTGTTACAAAAGCGAGAGTTACTGAAGGAATTCATCCTCAGGTGATAGCAATTTCACATCATCTGGGACATTGGGAATATGGTGTATATGCTTCCGGTAAAAAAGCAGCAACTGGTCATATTTCTGAACCTGATATTAAACTCAAATGGTGGAAAGAAATAGGTGTGCATCCTAACTGGGTTATTCCCAATTCACCTGAGCCGATTGCGGGGCAGCTGCGCTGGATGGATACAGTAGTTACTGTGGAGAAGGTTTAATTGGCTAATATGTCTGAATTTGCAGAAAAACGCAGCAATATTTATGGGTTGCTGTCGTTAATTTATCGACAGGAACCAACTATTGAGATAGTACGTG
>JBHIBS010000094.1:0-3157 GCA_046759165.1 bacterium
GGTTAAAATTCCAAAACTTTTTCACAAATTGCACAAATTGAATTTGTGCCTACAATAGGATGAATTCGAGATTTTGTAGGTACGATTTCAAATCGTGCAAGGTTTTGAATTGCGGCAGAGTGAAGCTCTGGTTCCTAAAAGTTTGTATAGATTATAGATTAATGGTAGTGAAGCCCAAAATGGTAAGATTTGAAGATAACCGAAAGAAGATCTTATTGGCGCACGGAAGTGGTGGAAAACTTACCCATCAACTAATTATGGGCTTCGTGAAGAAATTCGGAAATCTGCCTCTGGCGAAGCTGGACGATAGTGCTGTATTGAGCTTCAAGGGTAAATTAGCATTTACTACAAACTCCTATGTGGTAGACCCCATATATTTTCCAGGTGGAGATATAGGGAAATTGGCGGTCAACGGTACTGTTAATGACCTCGCTATGGTAGGGGCAAGGCCTCTATATTTAACTGTATCGGCAATTATTGAAGAGGGATTTTCCCTCGTTGAGTTGGAAAGGATTGTCGATTCAATGAATAGGGCTGCCAGAGTGGCTGGAGTAGAAATAGTGGCTGGTGATACTAAAGTTGTGGAAAAGGGTGGGGTTGATAAGATATTTATAAACACTTCAGGAATAGGGTTGATAGATTCAGGGGTTGACATTTCTTCAAAAAATGCACAGGTTGGTGACGGAATAATCTTGAGCGGCACAATTGGCGACCATGGAATTGCTATTTTGAGTGCAAGGGAAAAGTTCGATTTCCGAACAACAGTGAAGAGCGACTGTCAGCCCTTGAATGGGGTTGTCTCGGAAATTCTGGAAGTAAGCAAGAAGGTTCACACTCTACGCGATCCCACGAGAGGTGGATTGGCAACCGTCCTTAACGAGATAGCCGAACAGTCCAGAGTGGGAATAGAGATTGAACAGGAGAAGATTCCCGTGAAGGAGGGGGTTAAGGGTGTCTGCGAAATGTTAGGTTTCGATCCTTTATATGTTGCCAACGAAGGGAAACTGGTGGCTTTTGTTCCTGAAAGGGATTCCCCGAAGATTCTAAATGTTATGAGAAAAAATAGACATGGGAAAGATGCTCAGATAATTGGAATTGTGGTTGCCAGGCATAAAGGTAGAGTTGTGGTAAAGACAAGCGTGGGAGGAGAAAGGGTCGTGGATATGCTTACAGGTGAGCAGCTTCCACGAATCTGCTAAAATTTTTTCATTGCGTTTGAGGTGAAATGGATGGTGTTTATGTTCTCTTAATTTGGGTTAAAAGAAAGAGCAGGATTCGAATAGGTAAATTGGGGCCTCTTGAATTCATGAGGGGCCTCTATTTTTACGTGGGCAGAGCATTGAATGGCCTTGAGGCTAGAATTGAGAGGCATCTCAGGAAAGGGAAGAGACATTTCTGGCATATCGATTATTTACTTGAATACTCAGAGATTTTGGGTATAATATACGTGTGGACATCCCATGGAAAGAGCGAATGTAAGATTGCTTCCAATCTGGGGAAAAGGTTTGAATTAATTGAAAATTTCGGCTCAAGTGATTGTAGGTGCAGGAGTCATCTACTCTTTAAGCCAATGCAGATCAAGAAGCCTTTGTGGAAAGGGGCGCCGGTCGCGACGAATAAGGAGCGACGACCGAGCGAAGCGTAAGGAGGTAAATAAATGGAACTGGTAATTCCAGTTATGACTCTGCAGGACGCCCGGGCGGCAGTTGAGGGTGGCGCCAAAATGATAAGTGTAAAAAATCTCCATGAGGGTTCTATGGGTGCCAATCTCCCTTATACAATAAGGACTATCAGGAAAAAGATTTCCAGGAGAATTCGTCTGGGTGCCACTGTGGGAAATTTTCCTGGCTATATGACCTGTACAGCAGCACAAGCAGCTCTGGGGGCAGCTTTCTCGGGAGCAAAAGATCATGTTACTGTGGGACTCTACAAGGTGCCTTCCTACAGGGAAGCAGCGAAGATGGTCAAGGCAGTCAGTGAAACGATAAAAAGATTTGATAAGAGAATTGGTGTGGGAATATGCAGTTTCGCCGATTATAAAGAGATTGGCTCCATCTCTCCAAAAGAGACTCTGGATATTCTCGTCGATTCTCAAGCGGATATAGCAGTTATGGATGTTGCTGGCAAAAATGGTAAGACCATTTTCGATTACATGTCAATTGAAGAACTCCGGAGTTTTGTGGAGGGGGCACATAGTCACGGGCTATGGACGCTGTTTCTTGGCTCCCTGGAAAAGACGATGCTCAAGCAATGCTTAAGACCGGGGCGGACATAATGGGAGCTCGTAGCACTGTATGTCGTGAGGGTAAATGGTATTACGAGGTCGAGAAGGAAAAAGTCAAGGAACTGGTGAAGACAATTGAAGAAGCAGAAGGAAAAAGCTGGATAGAACGCTGGTGGGACAGGAGGCAGAAGAGGAGGAGAAGGCTGAGGGGAAAGACCTGTGGTCCCCAACACATGGTTGAGGGTTCGGAGTTCATAGTTCGGAGTTCATAATTCATAATTAAAATGTCCCTGCCATTATTCTTGTTCAGTGTAATACTGGTTAGTCTCTCTGGAATTATGATGCCTGGCCCCGTGTTTGCAGCGACCTTGTCCAAGGGTTACAAATCTCCAGTTGCAGGAATCGGGGTGGCTTTGGGGCATGGAATAGTTGAACTTCCTTTAGTAGCTATTATTTACTTTGGTTTTGCCAGATTTTTCGAATTAGAATTGGTTAAAACTATCGTGGGCCTTGCTGGAGGGTCGATTCTTATCTATATGGGTTCTGGCATGTTCAGAAGGCGCCGTGAGATAAACGAAGAAGTCCACAGTTTTTCTCAAGGCTCGATTGCCGCAGGCTTCCTCACAACCCTGTCCAACCCCTACTTCTTTCTTTGGTGGGGAACAATTGGCGCTGCCCTGATGACTAAGGCGATAACATTCGGATTGATAGGAATTCTTCTTTTCGTTTCGGTCCACTGGCTGTCCGATTTAACCTGGTGTTCCTTGATATCTTTGATAGTTTACAGGAGTAAACACTTGTGGAGCAAAAGGTTACATGGGATTCTATTCGGTTTATGTGGTGGGATACTTATTGGCTTCGGTGGTTGGTTCATATTTTCTGTGGCTATATAAGAGCTGTGCTCAAAATGTGAGAGGGTAAAATGAGAGTTAT
>JBHIBS010000095.1:0-3110 GCA_046759165.1 bacterium
TTTAAGTGGTAAATATGGGCTAGCTCTCATATATTCTTTTATACTTTTAGGAAGAAAGAGACCATGGCTCTTCGAAAAATTGCTACTAGAATAAGTGGTGGAAGCATAAGAATGGATGCAGAAGCACAGACTTCTGCCCATGGTATTTCTACACCGATGGCTGCAAACGCTGCAACTGCCACAGGAAGGGTGAACTTTTCTTGCATGAGAATAAATGCCAAAAAGAATTCATTCCATAACATCATAAAAGTAAATGTCATGGTAGACATTAGAGCTGGCATCACATTAGGCAGAGTAATTTTATAAAAAACTTTAAACCTAGAGGCTCCTTCTACTAACGCGGCCTCCTCCATTGCCACTGGTAGGCCACTGATATATTCACTCATTAATAGAATAAAAATCGGTAAAGAAATAAGTGAATATGTAAGAATAAGTGCAAAATAAGTATCAAGTAATCTGAATGTAATCCATATCAGATACAAAGGGATTACGACTGCAACTGGAGGGAGAAATCGTAAGGATAAAACCCAGAACTTTAAATCATTGGTATACCTGAATTTTATTCTTGCAAATGCATATGCCGCCGGGACACCCAATAAAATGCCTATTGATAAGCTGAGAGGCACAACGATCAGGCTATTTATTAAGGCATCGATGAATCTTCCCCGTCTAAGCACTGTTACGTAATTAGACAGCGTGGGTTTGAATACAAATTTTGGTTCTGAAGTAAGTAGATCGCTTTTGAATTTAAAGGACGAAGAAATTATCCAATAGATTGGGAAGAGTATAATGACTATGATAATAAGTAAAACTATATATGGAAGTATTTTCTTGATCGATGAACCTATTTTTGGATCCATTTACTCGCCACTGTTATTATCAAAATCGTTATAATTAGCATCACAATTGCCATGCTGGATGCATATGAGATTTCTCCAGCGCTAGCAATCCCTTGTGTGTAGACATATAAATCTAAGGTCTCCGTAACTATGCCTGGGCCTCCTCTAGTCATATTGAAAATTAAATCAAAGGTTCTCAGTGATTCTACCCATTTAATGAAGATTATAAATATAAGGCTTGGTTTTAAGAAGGGAAAAGTTATGTACATAATAACTTGCAATCTACCTGCACCATCTAATCTTGCAGCTTCTACTGGTGCCTTAGGGATAAGTTCCATTGAAGATGCTATGAGAATGGCGATAAAAAAAGACCATTGCCATGTATCTACAGCTACGATTGATGCAAGAGCAAGTTTTGGAGAGGATAAAAATGGTATAGGATTAATTCCCACCCTACCTAAAAAGTAATTGTAAACACCTAGTAGGGGAGAATACATGAATTTCCACATTAGTGCCACTGATACGCGAGGTATCACAAAAGGAAGAAGAAAAAGAAATAAGATTATATTCTTTAGTCTACCTTTAAAGTATTCCTGCACAAAGAAAGCCAACGCTAATCCAATCAATATGGAAAAAGAGAGAGTTGCTGTTGAATAAATCAAAGATACTTTTAAAGAATTAAGAAATCGACGATCAGATACTAAACGGATGTAATTTGTAAACCCTACAAATTCTCTTATCCATGGCATTCGCAAATCTACATTTTGCAAACTAAGAGTTATTGCCACTACAATAGGGTAGATCGCTATCATTAATAATACCGCGATAGCTGGAAAAGAGAAAAGGAAGAATTCTCTAGATTGTTTAGCTATTATAGTTCTCCAAAGTGATATACTCGAATCATAGTAAATGGTGCATAATCTCCTCTTAATATTTTACTATTTTTGGAGACTATGCACCATTTTTAGGCTTTTACACCGCCTTATCTGCGTTTCTTCAAAACTTTCACAGCGTAGCCTGCAGCCTCATCTAATGAGGCTCCAATATCCGTTCTGGTACCCACAAAGAGCTCCTCAAGTATTATCCCCAGATAGTCACCTATTTCCGACCACTCTGGCATTCTAGGAAAGAGAGGCCTTCCAGCTTTCAGACCTTCTCTAAAAGCTACTATCCAATCGGGATAATCCTTCAACTGTTCCGCAAATTCGGGAGATTCTAAGGTTGACATTCGTGCAACCTGCAAATATTCTCCTGCCTTCACTCTTCGAATTTCACTTTCTTTGCCTGTTATCCATGCAATGAAGAGAGCTGCAGCTCCTTTTTCTTTCTCTGACCTGGCTCCGGCTTTAGATACAGCAATACCGTGGGCCCAAGCATTTGTAACTCTTCCGGCTGGACCAGCTGGGAACGGAGCGTAGCCAACTTTTCCTACAACTCTGGATTTTTCTGGATTTTCAACCCAAGTCATAAAATCACTATCAGCTGTCAACATTGCTACTTTCCCTGCCATGAAAGAGTCGAGCATGGCTGACCAGGAGTAATTAACACCACCCGGAGGGCCATACTTCTGTATCAATTCTCTGTAGAACTTTGTAGCTTCAACGCCTTCCGGAGAATTGAATACTGGCGTGGTATCCTCGAAAGGCTTTCCCCCGAAGGAAGCCAAGTACTCTTGCCATAACCAGACATTCATTCCAGCTCCCCGCTCTCCTCGCAAGGTTATTCCGTAAAGGTCAGGGGGACGAGTAAAGTGCTTAGCTGCTTGCCTTAACTCTTCCATCGTTTTTGGTACTGGATAATTCTCAGCTTCGAAGAGGTCTTTTCGGTACATCAGCATATCCGTTCCGCCTCTAAATGGAGATCCATATACTACTCCATCCCATATGAGAAAGTCCAGATACCCTGGGGCGAAGTCGTCCATGTCGTATTCCGAAGGATAATAGTCCTTTATAGGGACAAGCCAACCTGCGTTTGCAAACTCAGGAACATTCTGTTCATCTACATGGTATACTTGGAATGCACCGGTACCAGTGGAAGCATCTAATCTAGACTTTGATCTTCTTTCCATTTCTGGGTAATAGGTGATTGAAACATCAATTCCTGTCTCTTTTTCAAACTCTGGTATAAAAGGTTCCATTGCCCCCCAGAATGTGTGAGGCTGAGCTAAAACCTTCACCTTTACACCTTCATACTTCGCCGCTCCTGCTGGAAAAGCTGTAGCTACAAGAGCTACAATAAATAGTGATGTAATTAGGATTTTGACAATTTTTT
>JBHIBS010000096.1:0-3095 GCA_046759165.1 bacterium
CTTTTTTTTAGGTTATTATTTTTCCCTTTGTCCATAGCATTCACCTTTTAATAATAATTGTAATCTACATAATAATTATAATCTAAAAATAAAGATGTGTCAACTTTTCTATTTTAGGTGAGTTTCGGTATTTTACGGTGTTGAATGAACGATTCCTTTTTCAGGCCCTATGTGCAGATTCCGGGGCAAACCTGCCATCCATTCCGGAACAAAGTTGCCACTAATTCCGGACAAAAGTTGCCACCTATTCCGGTGAAAAGCTGCCAATTTTTAGGATAAATTCCGGAATAACTGGCAACTTTCAACCGGAACCCTTCATCTTTCCTCTAAAAAAGCTACGATACCTCTATCTAAAATAAATTACAAAGGGGGTATCGGCAATGGCAAACAGGAGAGTTGGCATGAGGAAAATAAGAGAGCTTCTTCGATTGCATGAGGAGTGCCGGTTAACTAACCGTCGGATAGCAAAAGCCTTGAATATCTCAAGACCTGTTGTGGGACAGTACCTTACCAATTTCAAAAGATGCGGGCTCAAATGGAAGGATATCAAGGCAATGGATGATAACGAGCTTTTGGAGGCTCTGGAGGTAAAGAGAAAAAAAGAATCTGAAAGATACAACACCCTTTCTGATAAATTCCCCTATTTTGCCAGGGAGCTAAAAAAGAGGGGGGTTACCCTTTATCTTCTCTGGCAGGAGTACAAAAGGGGGCATCCTGATGGATACAGCTACTCCCAGTTCTGTTACCATTTCCAAGTATGGCGAAGCTTATCTTCCCTCAGCATGCATATTGAGCATAAAGCCGGGGAGAAGATGTTTGCGGACTTTACCGGAGAAAAACTCAAAGTTCAAGATGAGGAGATGGAGGTATTTGTGGGGATATTAGGGGCATCTCAGCTCACCTATGCTGAGGCCACAGAAAGTCAGAGAAAAGAGGACTGGATAAAGGTAAATGAGAATGCTCTTTGGTACTTTGGAGGAGCTCCTCAGGTAATTGTGCCTGATTGTTTAAAATCAGCTGTTGCCAGGGCAAATAAATATGAGCCTGATATCAATCCTGTATACGCTGATTTTGCAAGGCACTATGGAACAGCAATAGTTCCTGCCAGGCCTTACAATCCTAAGGATAAGGCCATGGTGGAAAATGCAGTAAAAATCGTGTATCAAAGAGTATTTGCACCCCTCAGAAACAAAAGTTTTTATTCTCTTGAGGAGCTCAACGGGGCAATAAGAGAAAAAATAGATGAGCATAACAGCAAACCTTTTCAGAGAATGAGAATGAGCAGAAGGGATCTTTTCAATGAGGTGGAAAAAGGTGTCTTAACACCAGTTCCCTCAGGAAGGTATGAGCTAAAACAGTTCCGGCGATACAAGGTACCTTCCAACTACCACATCGGGCTAAGAGAAGATAACCACTACTACTCTGTTCCCTGGCAGCATAGGGGAAAATACGTTACCGTGGTATATACCCAGCGGATGGTGGAGGTCTACCATAATAGTTTGCGCATTGCTATACATCCAAGAGTTAGGAGAAGAGGGTATACTACACTAAGGGAGCATATGCCAGGAAAACACCGTTTCTTTGTAGAGCTCACCCCTGAGAAGATGATCGCCCGGGCTGAGGTGATTGGAGATGAGGTAAAGGCTCTTGTTGAGAGGATACTGCAGGAGAAAAACAACACCTACCAGGCATTAAGAATCTGTCTTGGAATAATTGATCTTTCCCGCCGCTATGATATTGAGAGGCTAAATGGGGCCTGCAAGAGAGCTTATGAGTTTAACTTATTCTCCTACAAGGGGGTAAAAAATATCCTGGAGAAGGGTCTGGATCGTGTTAAAGAAGATGTGCCCTCCTCGAAAGTTCTCCCTTTGCACAAGAATATACGGGGAAGAAGATATTTTACATAGTGAGAAGATGTCTGCTATCTTTTCGATGAGGCTACAAGTTAAGAGAAAAGAGAAACTTTGGCTTCCTTAAAATGAGAAAAAGAGGAAAAAATTAAAGATGGATGACCCTTTAAAATTCCTGTACTCAAAAAGAGCCATAAAGGGGCCTGCCAGCTCATCTTTTTACCCCGGTAAGGGTTTTCTATCGTCTAAGGTGGGAAAATGCAAAATAGGCCAAATTTGGAGCATAAACGGGTATTTGAGAAGATAGCGGATCTTTACACTACACCAGAAAAATGTGACTTGGGAAAATGCACAATTTTCGGCCGGAATTCCCTAACTAAACATATTATACGAGGAGAGGCTAATCATGAATAACGAGGAAACTTTGACCAAGATGCAAAAGATGAAGCTTTACGGTATGCTAAGGGCATTTAATGATAGCCTGGAGCAAGGCTTGGTGAACAAAGTCACCTCGGATGAGCTTTTAGGGCGCTTAATTGATGCTGAATGGGATGACAGGCACAACAGAAGGCTTAAAAGGCTCATTAAGAAGGCAAAATTTCGCTACCAGGCATCATTAGCTGAGGTAGACTTTGAGCTAAGAAGAGGTCTTGATAAAAACATGGTTCTTCGCCTTTCAAACTGCACGTGGATTGAGAAAAAAAGGGACATCATCATTACAGGAGCAACCGGGGTAGGAAAAAGTTTTCTTGCCTCTGCTCTGGGGTATCAGGGATGCCTTTATGGGTTTAAAGTTCTTTATTTTAACTGCTCCAAGCTTTTCTCTCATCTTAAACTGGCACAAGCTGATGGTAGCTACGTGAAAGAGCTTGACCGGATACAAAAACAGGATATACTCATCCTGGATGATTTTGGCCTTCATCCTTTTGATTCTCAAAGCAGATTATCTCTTCTGGAGATAATGGAGGATAGGCACGGAAGATCATCAACGGTTATCTCCTCTCAGTTTCCGGTTAAAAGCTGGCATGAGATCATGGGGGAGCCAACTATTGCTGATGCCATCTGTGATCGGATAATACACACAGCCTTTCGAATTGAGGTTAAAGGAGAGTCAGTGAGAAAAAAATATGCCGAAAAATTGACATAAAGTTGCCACTTTTTGTATAATAAAAATGGGAAACGTGGAGGGTTGGTTAGTGGTAAACTTTCAACCGGAACAGGTGGCAAGTTTCACCGGAATATCCA
>JBHIBS010000097.1:0-3086 GCA_046759165.1 bacterium
TTATTGGGATTAACTATTTTCAGTGACTGTTTGTATTTCTTTCCAATATCAATCTTTTTACCCAACCCCACTCCATCTATAAAAGTCATATGGGGCAAAAGTTGGAAGTCGATATTTTTAATTATCTCTTCTCTACGTGCTTCAGCCATCTTTTCTTCTTCGGTCATTCGCCTCTTGGCTACAGTTATACGAAGCCTGCTCATAAGTCCTACATTAATGAATCTCTTACCAATCGTATGGGACCAAATGTTCACCTGATATCTCTTTCCTAAATACTTATCATCATCCGGAATAGTGATAAGAACATCAGCAATAGCGCTCTGCCCAGGGTCAACTACGAAGAAATCTCTGCTCAATTTAATCCAGGAAAGGTCCGGAATAGGCTCAAAATGTTTCTCTAACATGGTTTTTTCAACTCTTGGTTTTTTTAAGTCCATTTTTATGTTGACTTGTTTATCTGAAGCGTTAACTACCCTCAAAGGCAAACCTACAAGCTCTCTGATATTGTATGTTCGACCCGGCGGAAGATTCTCTACTACGACCAGACCAAATTTAGTTCTGATTCCCAAGCCGTTTGCCGGATCCAAATTGATGAACGTGAGAACCACAACAACAAATCCATAGAACCAAATAGATTTCCTGATTTTCACAATACTCATCCTCCTAAATTTTTTACGTCATTTTGAAGACGATTCTGTTTCTTCGGAAAGAGCCCTTTTCACGAGTTCAAGATTTCTCTTTGCCCCGTTGTGTTCAGGATCTAACTCTAAAGTCCTCTCCCATTCAGCAAGGGCCTGCTTTATATTTCCAGAGTCAGCATAGACAAAACCAAGGCCGTAATGGAGTGCAGGGTCTTTTGGAGTTATTATCAATGCCCTGTTATAATAGATTGTTGCTAAATTGAATTTCCCCTGCCATCCATAAACTCTTCCTAAATCGTGCCAGGCATCTATAAAGTAAGGGTCGATGTCAAGCGCCTTTTGAAAGTTCTTTATTGCTTTGTCGACTGTATCCGAACCTAACATTTGCGCCTGCCACATATAACAAGTACCCAAATTAAGATAACTGTAGGGTTGCTCGGGATAAATCTTTGCATTTCTCTGGAAAGATTCTTCAGCCTTCTCCAACCAGCGTGTCTGTTCTTCTTTACTCTTACTGCTAAGCGCTAACTCTTTGTAAATCCCCCCTGCTTCAATGTTGTACCTTTCTATATACGGAGTTAAAGAAATCGCCCTTTCAATTCTTTTTATGGCCATCTTTTGGTTCTTTGAACTTAAATAGCCCAACCCGTTTTCGTAGATGAGGTCTGCGCGATAGGGGATAATAGCCTTAATCATCAAGAATAGACTCCCAGTTACCCCAACCATCAAGAGAATACTTAGCAACCATGGGCTCGGGTTAATCTTAAATGTCTTCACTTTCGGTTCCCCAGTTCCTCCTACCAAAATTCCAGCAAAAAGCCAGAAATAAGTGGAAGTAGTAAGAACACTGAAACTGAACTGGTTTTGAATCAGGAGAGCCAGTCCGCTTGCCAAAATACTGGCAATAATAATCTTCTCTTCCCATTGAGTGGAGGAGCGACATTTTTTCCATCCTACATAGAAGAATGCAAACCAAAACCAGAGATAAGCCGCCAGTCCCAGAAGTCCAGTAGTAGTCGCAACCTGCAAGAATTCGTTGTGCGCATAACCTGCGGTTATTCCCTTTCCCGAGCTATGGAGATAGGAGAGCTTCCTGTGGGAGGGAAATGCCAAATAATAGGTATCTAAGCCCGTGCCTAAAAGAGGACGCTTTTGAATCATCTTTAGACTGCTTTCCCAACTGCTCACTCTTGCTAAAACGGCAGGATCAGCAAGGTTAACGATAGACCTTATTCTGCTGAATACTTTCAAGCCCTCCTGTGTTCTGCCTTTTTCCATAAAAGTGAAGATTAAAGCGACCATCAAAAGAAGAAAAATTAATATTAATCCTGAGAGTCTTAGCAATCTTTTAGAAATGGATTTCCTAAGCACAACCGCAAATAAGAGCAGTGATCCAGCAAATCCCAACCAAGCAGCTCGCGAAAGGGTTACCAAAAGGGAAATGAAGAAAGACCCTAAAACTCCTGTTAAAACAAGTCGGCACAAACGAGATTTAGTAAGTAGTAATGTGCCTAAACCTAAGGGAAAAACCATTATCAAAAAAGCTCCCAAATAGTTTGGATTTCCTAAGGTTGACCAAATTCTCCCGCCAGGGTTCTTGGGCATGCGAGAGAATATTTCAACTCCTTTGTATTGAAAGATACCATAAAACGCAACAATTCCTCCAGCAACAACAGCAAAAAAGAAAAGCTTTTTCACACTATCTTTAGGCAAATTGTTAGCTACTAGAAAATAGAGCAGAGCATAGCCGACAACTGAGGAAAAACCCCAGCAGTAAAACTTATAAAGCCCCCAAAAACTCAACCGAGGATTTATCGAAAAGATAGTAGCCAAAACACCCACTATAACAAAGCAAATAGCTGGCAAATTAAGTGGGCTACGAGTTAACGTTATCTCACCCGAGTTTAAAATCTTGACCAGCCAGAAAAGACCCAGAGCTATTACTGCTATTCGGAAAAAGGTAACCTTAGCTAAATCAAATGTGTCAGCAAGACGAAAATTAAGAACCAAAGGGAGGAAAAAGACTAAAACAAGTAGCCCTATAAAAATCACTCTGTTACAAATCTTGATAAGTCTGCTATTCATGTTTACCTCTTTCCTGGATTCTCATTATCACGGCCATTCAGCTGAAATTGTTACTGTAATACTTTGCTGAGTTGTCGTCGAGGTGCTCAATGGTGTCTTTAATCTAAACCAGATATTCCGTATTTCAGAAGGCGGTACATCTTTGCCGTGCTGACTGCCATCGATTGAAAATGCTGCTGTTGTACATTGTTGTAATGATTCAGTTAATATATCATCGGCTTTCCAAGAAATATCGTCATTACTTGGCTGACTCGAATGGAAGGCCGCCTGTAATGTGAACTCGTCGTTACCAGGTATGCTATTAACTGCCCAGTAGCTGCTGGAAGAACATTTTATGGAGTAGGTCTCTGTAACATTCCC
>JBHIBS010000098.1:0-2947 GCA_046759165.1 bacterium
ACCATCATGGGATAAGGATGCGGACCAACACAGGAACCTAAAAGATAGTGCGTTGTCTTTACATTCGTAACCCAGTCCCTAATCGTCTCGTTGATTGCATCCTTCAGGGTTCTAGTTCCGGAAGACACTGGAATAACTTTCGCTCCTAAAAGTGCCATCTTAAAAACATTAAGCGCTTGCCTCTGTATATCCTCAGTTCCCATATAAATCTGGCATTCGAGTCCAAAAAGGGCGGAAGCAGTAGCTGTGGCCACTCCATGTTGACCAGCTCCTGTCTCAGCAATGATCCTTCTCTTACCCATCCCCTTGGCTAAAAGGGCCTGACCGAGAGTATTATTTATCTTGTGAGCTCCTGTATGGCAGAGGTCTTCCCTCTTAAGGTATATTCTCGCACCACCCAGCCTCTCTGTCAAGTTTCTGGCAAAATACAATGGCGTTGGTCTTCCTCCATACTGCAAGAGATAGTATTTGAGCTTACCCTGAAAACTTTTGTCCCTCTTTGCCCTATTGTAAACTCGCTCCAGCTCCCGAAGAGCAGCCATCAAGGTCTCTGGAACAAACTTCCCTCCAAAGATACCGAAATAGCCTGATCTGTCTGGTAAAATCCTTTCCATATTCATAAAACTATCCCACCTCTTAACATCCTGAGGATGAAGGGATAGTTAAAGGAGCTTCAATTCCGCCAGGTTTCGCCCCAGCGCTGGCGGAATTAGAGCGAGGTTCTAACCGAGCGACTCCGAAAACTATCCCTTCATCCCCTTTCCCATGGGCAGTTATAGCCTTTCCATTCTAACCCGATTTATGAAATCACGCATGAGGGCGTAATCTTTCCGCCGGGGAGTCTTTTCCACACCACTTGCTACATCTACCCCATAGGGATTGACCTTTTCTAAAGCTTGAGTCACGTTGTCGGGAGTGAGCCCTCCGGCCAGAAATATTGGCTTACCAAACTGCTTCGCTTCCACTGCCAGATCCCAGTTAAAAATTTCTCCAGTCCCTCCCTCTATGCCGGGAACATAAGAGTCGAGAAGATAATAATCTACACCATACTTCTCCGCCCCTTTCAAATTTCCTTTATTTCTTATCCTGATCACTTTAATTATCTTTAATCTAGGACTTTGAGCCTGCAACTCTCGGCAGTGTTCAGGAGCTTCCTCACCATGGAGTTGCACGAGATTGAGCTTGCATTTCTCCGCAATCCTCTTGACTATTCTCGTCTCTTCGTTTACAAAAACGCCCACAGCTTGTGTGAAGGAGGGAAGCTTCCCAATAATCTGAGCTGCCAATTTTGGAGAAATCTTGCGAGGGCTATTCTTATAAAAATTGAAGCCTATGTAGTCAGCCCCCAGATTGACAGCCCACAAAGCATCCTTTTCATTAGTAATGCCACAAATTTTTATCCTGACCATCAACGCGAACTTTCAAACGCCTTTTATGGATTCCCTCAATTTGATAGTCGGGCTCAGTTTCAAAACCCTTCCTTCCGGAGTCCTTCCGAAAGGAAGGATTCCAGACTTTTTCACTCGATTGCCGGAACTGCTGCCAGAGCCTCTTTTATTTTCTCCTCTGGATAGGCGTAATCCTCTAATTTCTTGTGCAGGTAAGCATCATAGGCAGCGAGGTCGAAGTGTCCGTGTCCACTAAAGGCTATCACAATGCACTTTTCTTCCCCGGTCTCCTTACACTTCTTTGCTTCATCCACTGCCGCCTTTACACAATGGGCTGTTTCTGGAGCAGGAAGGATTCCTTCAGTGCGGGCAAAGAGAACAGCTGCTTCGAATACAGAATTCTGATGGTATGCTCTGGCTTCAATAACTCCTTTGTTCACCAGAAGGCAAACCAAGGGAGCGTCACCATGGTACCTTAGTCCGCCGGAGTGGATGGGTGGAGGAATAAATGAATGGCCTAGAGTAAACATTTTTACCACTGGGGCTGTCCGAGCAGTATCTCCGAAGTCGTATCGGTAAGGACCTCTGGTTAAAGTCGGACAGGCTTCAGGTTCGCAGGCAATTATCTGTATCTCTTTACCATCCAACTTGTCTTTAACAAATGGAAAAGAGAACCCGGCAAAATTAGACCCTCCACCTACACAACCTGTTAAAATATCGGGCTTCTCTCCAGCCAATTTTAACTGTTTCTTAAGCTCCAGTCCCACAACAGTTTGATGCAAAATTACATGATTTAATACACTACCCAGAGAATATTTAGTATCATCGTGTGTTGCTGCATCTTCTACTGCCTCTGATATGGCAATACCCAGGCTGCCTGGACACTCGGGGTCTTTCTCCAGGATACTTCTTCCAGCATTGGTCAAATTACTTGGCGAGGGATGGACTTCTGCTCCCCATGTCTCCATTAACACCCTTCTGTAAGGTTTCTGTCCGTAACTCACTTTTACCATATAAACTGTGCACTTCAGTCCAAAGATGTTACAGCCAAAAGCAAGGGCACTTCCCCACTGCCCCGCTCCTGTCTCAGTGGTAATTCGCTTTACTCCCTCCTTTTTGTTGTAGTAGGCTTGAGCAACTGCTGTGTTCGGCTTATGGCTCCCAGGAGGGCTTACGCTCTCATTCTTAAAATAGATTCTCGCAGGAGTATTCAATGCTTTCTCTAATCTATAAGCTCGATGTAAAGGTGTCGGCCTCCAGAGCTTATAGACATCGAGAACCTCATCCGGTATGTCGATCCAGCGCTCCTGGCTTACCTCCTGTTTAATTAACTCCATGGGAAAGATAGGAGCGAGGTCCTCAGGTCCCAGTGGCTTAAAAGTCTTCGGATGCAATGGTGGAGCCAGAGGCTCCGGCAGGTCCGGCTGGATGTTGTACCAGGCCTGTGGAATCTCCTTCTCCGATAGAACAATCTTCGTCTGTTCCATGCCCACCTCCTTTATTTTTGCACGGTTAAAACCGTGATATTATGAAAAGGCTACCTCCTGTAGGTGATTATT
>JBHIBS010000099.1:0-2931 GCA_046759165.1 bacterium
ACGACTTTGAAGGGGGCTAGGGCTACAGTCTCCACTATCTTTCTTAATCCTCTTCTTTCGCGTTAATGTTTTAGCCCTTCTGTGACATTCGGGTGACGGTATCTATTATCTTGTCCAATCCATATTCGTTTGCCAATGATTCCAATCCTATCTCCAGCTTTTCCCGCTCCATTTCTTCTTCTTCGACTTCCTCTTCCCTTTCTTCGTAAGTCAGGGCATCATTTAAGCACCACTGAACACACAAGGGCTCTTTTTGTGGCGGATCGTCTTCACACATATCGCATTTTAGAGGGAGACCGGAATCGGGTTCTTTGAAAAGGTCCCTGGATGGGCAGGAAGCCCTGCAGAAGTCACACTCGTCGTATTCCTTTCCGTCAATCGTATATTTGTCTCTGCCAGCACATTCGGCTGCAGAATACTCACCCGCGTATACCGGAACATATATGTCTTTTAGTGGTTCATGAATCACCCGAATACGAGACCTCGCCGGATTATTGCTGCTATATTTTGGCGCAGCGTGAAACGCGGAGCAGACTACCTCACAGGCCCGGCAACCATTGCATTTATCAACATCAACTTTTATTGTTTTAACGATTTTCTTTTTCTTCTCACCCATCGCGGTTACCACCTCTTTACTCTGTTTCTTCTCTGTTTACGCCGAAGCCTCTTTGGAAAGAGTGCCTTCATTATCTGTCAAGATTCCCCTCTCTACGAAGTCTTCGCTCACGTAATCCAGGCCCAGGTTGTCCAAGGTCTCTTTGGTGGGAATACCCTCTTTATTCCACCCCTTGAATTTGTAATACTCATCTAAGAGCTTGGCTTCATACTCGGGAAATCTTTTCTTCCAATGGTCCTCTGGAGGCTTCTCATCTTTTCTCCTCATGCCTCTTCTTATATTAATGGCTCTCAGTAAATTTCTATTCCTCCTGGATATTTCCCATAGTCCATCTTCGTCTATATCAATCCCCGCGGCTGATGAGATAAAATTCGGCAAATTGTGTATATGATAGGGAGGCTTCAGTGGGAATGATGACAAACCGGCGCACAGCCCGGTGGCGTCATCAATGTAGTGCATCGTCTCCTGCCAGTCAACGAGGTCACAGATTAGGTCAATAGATGGGTAATCTGGAAATGACTTGCCTGGTTCCCCCCAGTCCAAAATAAATCGCTTAAACTTTTCCTCCTTTCCAGTAGGAATTTGGATCCAATCCTTTACAAACTCTTCTCTCAACTCTCTGGTAGGAAAAGGTGCCTGGGGGAGCTGCCCTTCAATTTGCGTAATATTTGCCTTCTCGCCAGTAGACCACATAATGTAATAAATGGGATTCAGCATTCCTAGCTTGATAGGGATCTGCTCATGTTTCTTAATAGTATTACGATCGTACGCCTCTGCCCCCTTGCCAATCTGACGGGCTGCCCAGTAAACACCATTGGCCAAAACATCTCCTATCCCTTCTCGCCGAACAATTCTGTCAAGTAACCAGAAAAATCGATCCTCATTGTCGGAGGGAAATCCTGGCAGATCCTCGTCAGTCAAAATGCCGGCTTCATAGAGTTCAACGGCGAAGGCCATTACTTGAGGCGTTGTGTACCCGTCCACTCCATACTCCTGAGCGTGACCAGCGATTCTAAAACCAAAATCCAGGTCTGACATGGCCGCCATTGTATACGTAAGTTTCGAGTAGCACTTCATCATGTATTTTGAAACCCCTAGTGCTGGGTAGGTAACTATTGCCCCGCATTTCATCGGACAGTTATGGCAACTTATTAACCGCTCCACCGCTTTTTCCTGAGTCTTCTTCCACTGCTCTTCGATTTCCTTGGTCCAAAAATCTTTTCTCCTATGGCGGGCATTTCCCCAGGCGAAACTGGTAGTGTGCCACTGCTCATCATCGATTGCCATCTCTTGCGGTGACCCAATCCCGGCTAAAATGGGAGGTACCCCTTTAACTGGATTTTCTGCCCGGTATTGAATATATTGCAGCACTTCGTTGCAAAGCTCGATAAATTCATCCGGTCGGGCAATATTGATGTCCTTTGTTCCACGAACAGCTATCGCCTTTAACCCTTTGTCCCCCATAACGGCGCCTATTCCTCCTCGACTGGCACTGGACCTGCCGTGCTCGATGGAAGCATAATAGACCCTGCTTTCACCGGCCAGGCCAATAGCAGCCACCTGGGCTTTGGGTTCCTCCAACTCCTCTTTAATCAGTTCTGCAGTTTCAAGAGCGCCTTTACCCTGAAGATGGCCGGCATCACGTATTTCTACTTTGTCATCGTTTATCCACAAATAAACCAGATGGGGGGACTTGCCGCGAATGATCACTTTGTCATAACCGGCATACTTCAATTCTGGTGCCCAAAATCCCCCCATCATTGAATACGCCATTAACAAAGTCTGAGGAGAAAAGGTAGAAACAATGGTACGATTAGCACCAGGAGCAGGTGTGCCACCTAAAAGACCGGTGCTAAATATCAGTAGATTATCGGAAGAAAAGGGTTCAACTTCAGGAGGCACCCTATCCCATAATATCTTGGCGTTGGTACCAAGGCCCCCCAGATAAAGTTCGGTGTCTCTTGGGTCAGTTTCTACCCTCTCAATGCTTCCTCGGGATAGATCAATTTCTAAATTAAACCCCGTCTCTGCGTATCTCATTTTTGAGCCCCTCTATGTGTCATTTTGTTAATATTTTCACATAGTCTTTTATACTAAAATTCTATTGCTCCTCTCAAGTGAAAAACTGCTTCTCCGTACCGTTTTTTTCCGCAACGCGGGTTTTCATGTTTGTTGCACCTTCGATTGTAAACCATAAGTAATCTCTATCCACTATAGATACCTTAACCCGGAAGCTCCCCCTTGAGGCGGAAAGCCTCAGTCCAAATGTTTCCTAAGATTGATAAATGGGGAACGGTCAAAACCAATAGCCTTGA
>JBHIBS010000100.1:0-2928 GCA_046759165.1 bacterium
TTTCTTCATTAGGCCAAGCCATAATTTTTCTCTCCTTTTTCTATTTTATTATTTTGTAAGGCTTACCTATTTCATCCCTTTCTCACTCCGAATACTCTCGGGTAAAATTACCGAAGAGTTGTATTATTCTAAGGGTCTCTTTACCCGGTTAGAAATTTTAATTACTCTGAAATATTGCACAATATCAAGCCATCTTGGACCTACAATCCATTGATATTTCTAACAGGGGTAAACCCGAGAACCTTGAAATTTTAGGACAGAATAGGCGACGCTTATTGAATTTGTTGACATTTTCTTCTTCTAAGCCAACCACCTTTTCAATGCAGTTATACTGTATATTTATTTAGCGAATTGTCAATAGTAGCACTATTTAAGAATTATGCTAATAGAGAGCTTTCCGATTTACACTCTCTGCCATTCAACTGGCTCCCCAAAGATTTCTTCCTTCCTCCAAGATTCACCATAATTCGCATACCTGAACTTAATCAAAGGTATCGGGAAAAATACAGCACCATTTTTTGTCGCCTTCTCCAATATCATCCGTGATGCTCTTTCTGGTGAACAATTCGCTGGATTCTGCGGGCTTACTCCCTTTGAGAAAAAGTCAGGAAAAAGTACAGGACAGGCGCATATGTCTAAAGCTTACCCGACCATTTTAAGATGGGCACTCTTCCTGGTTGCTGATTGTATCCGTAAGTATGACCCAAAACTTAAAGACCTCTACCAGAGAGTCAAAAATAGACACAAATCTCAAGGAAAGAAAATTGCCCGTCTTGTTGGTGCCTGTGCAGTAGCAAGAGAACTTGCCATGCTCATCTGGGCAGTAGTAAAATTTCAAAGACCATACTTCCTTCAACAGGAAGAGTACAAAAAATTTGTCGCTTCTTTATACCCAAAGATCATCCGCTCATTAAGCAACTTGCAAGACGAAAATTGGAACGTAAAATCAAAAAACAAATGAAAAAATTCTGACTGAAGACTGTCCAATTGTTTTCACCTTCAAGGCAAGGTGTGGTTATTTCAGAATAAAATATTTTACTTCTTATCATTCCGTCAAATTGGGATGCAGCGGAACTTTTGTCTTTTTTTACTAAAATTTCTTTTCTTGACATTTATTTAGGAAACTCCTTACGCTAGGCTTTTATCACCCTTATATTCATTGCCCGGGGGCCTTTAGGCTTTTTCTCCAAATTCAACTCTACGCTGTCGTCCTCTCCCAAAGCGTCAAAATCTATCCCCTCCAAAGCGGAGCGGTGGAAGAAGACTTCTGTTTCATTTTCTGCACTGACGAACCCGAATCCGCTTTCCCTGATAACTCTCTTAACATGCTCTGGCTTCTTTCCCTTTCCCCTGATAAATTTGTCCAGGGCTAACCTTACGGAATAAGCAAGCCTCTCAGGATCAGACTCCAGGGAAATAGCGGGGTTTAGGCTCTCTACTGCCTCATCGTATTTCACGAAAGTAGAATATATCAAATAGTAGCTCATCTTATTAGCTCTTTCCTATTTATAGCGCGAGAAGTCAACCTCAAAACTACTCTCCTCTTTGTCTTTAACCAGGATTATTGTAGTTCTGGCTTTTGGGTCGACCTCCGAATAAAGAAAGTGGGCTATGACTACTGCTCCAAAGGAGGGGCTCTGTGGGAAGCTAGAGCTCGCAAGAGCCTGATAGTGAGTTTTAATATACACAGGCTTGATAACCTTCTCTTCTTGCCTTAGAACTATACGATAATTTTTGGCAAAGTCCACTTCATCTCCGTAGGTAAGAATAGTAATCGTAAAGTGTTCCAAACGGTTGATTTCCTCAATTTTGGCTTCCTCCAGGTTTTTATACCCCTTCCCTAATTTAAGACTGAGTAAGACAAGGGAACAAAATTTAGTAATTATGTTTCCATACTCCTTATATGCTTTCATACTACCAAAACCGTAAGACGGAAGGAACCCTTTAGCGGTATCCTTGATTTTCGCTCCCAAATCGACAGCTTCTTTGATATCCTCTTCAGTTAAACCTACCTTGATTCCCTCAGTATACATCTCTCCTCCTTTTTCTTCCCGCTGGCGGTGACAGGTAACCCAATGCGACAGAACAAACCTTACACACCGCCAGCCTTTTCACTCAGTCAACTTTCCAGTCAACGCCAGTCACCGATACAGCGGTTACTTTTTGCCCTGTCCCAATAAATCTAACACCGTATTCTGTTCTTGTTTCCCCTACCCCCAGATTCAACCCGCAGACCTTATCCTCGAAACTCGAGGAGTTATAGGTAACTTCATAGTGTATCTGGTAGCGGTCGATGTCTCTCTCTCCGTCGTTTACTAGTTGAAAATACACCTCGGTATACCCTGTAGAAGAAGAGTATACATAGCTGTCGACTTCTGCGGTGAGGTGACCCTTCTTCCGCTTTAATACCTGGCAACCAGTAGATAAACCCAGGAGAAAAACAAGAACCAGTCCTAGTAAAAGATACCTTCTCATAATCACTCCCCCCTTTCCTGTGAGATTACTGGTAATGGTATTATACCTGCCTTTTTACTCAGTAAACCTTCCACTCAACATCGGTTTTTTATAAGAGTAGCCTTCTGGTTGGAGACGCTCCTTTTCTCTTCGAGATCTCCTCTATATTAAACTGCATGATATTAACCATCTCAGTGCTATAGTTACCCAGAAAATTACTTCTATACCTTCCATCGAGCTTCATCTTCCTACTTGTAGGTTATGCAAGGGATTTGTGACACCAGCATTTCCCAAGCATATTTCACTTGTTCTCTGATTTTTCTGATCTTCCTGCCAGAGACTCCCTCATTTTTGTATCTGCTTGAATGTTCTTAAGATTATAGTAGTCCATAATTCCCAGACGACCTTCTCTGAAAGCATAAGCCATTGCTTTGGGGACCTCAACTTCGGCTTCCACAACCTTTGCTCTCATCT
>JBHIBS010000101.1:0-2898 GCA_046759165.1 bacterium
GTCCATAAGAGACTTTTCCAGTCCTCGGATATTGTTGTAGATAAAGAAAGGAGCCGCGTATCCACACTCAATGGCGTAGTCAGGATACTTACGACATTCCTCCTCGATAGGGGAAAAATCAAACCAATCTACCTTCGGGAAAGCATAATTGGTTTCTATCTCTTCAATAGTTTCCCTATCCGTCAATGGATTATAGCATATCTCCTGATAGACTCCCGCTCCATCAGCATAAGACCTAGGTTTAAATTTCACCCCCCACACATCCTCGTTATCCGAGAGAGAAGGGCCAATGTAATAACGAGAGACGGGTACCCATAGAGGAGGCGGAGTCAGATGTATAATTTTGTCAACCCCCAGTTTTTTCCATAAACCCAGGTCTTCCTCTACACCAAAATATTTTTTCAGCATATCGGTAACTTCCTGGGTGCCCCAATAATCACAAGGGATTCGATCCAGCCTCTTTCTGCTTATTGCACTCAATACTCTCTCCCTGGGGTTCATTCCTCTATAAATACCTCTTACGTTCGTATAGTGTTGTGAGTAAGATAGATCTTTATCAACATGCTAAAGAAGCAGCATAATACCTCGCTTCTGGTAGAATGGTTAAAGATTAACGATATTGGAGCTCCCTAAGAAGAAGACGTTTAAAAAGGTCCCTGCCTGCTTTTTAGAAAACAGACAGGGACTTCAGTCACCTCTACCTACCTCTCACTTCTTCTGAAGACTTAAGTGTCACCTCTTAAGAGAAAGCTGTAACATCCCAGCCCTCTAGGCCCAAGGATTTGAGCTCATTTTGGGGTGATTTTCCTAAAGTACAGGTAGAGATAGATTTAACTCAACGCAATATGGAGGCAACTATTTTTTGAACTCTGCTACCAACGGGTCAATCCACTTTTGCAATTCAACGAGTGCCTCATCAACCGTTAATTCTCTGGTAATTGCAGCTTTGGTAGCTATTCTTCCGATACCCTCATGATACTCGGTCGCTTTCCCAGGTGGGAAACTCCTTACTTTTCTGAATTTTAAGAATTCTTCAAAGTAAGGTATAACAAGGTTACGCTCTGCTAATTTCTCCATATATTCTTTGTCCCCAAGTACGGATTTAAGTGCCGGCCCCTCCAATACCGCCGTTATCTTTTGTATTTCGGGCCGAAGCATGAATTTAGCAAAATCTATTACCACATCTTTATTCTTTTTGAAGTTAGCTCCATGTTTATTAACCACAGGGCCCCAGCAATGACCAATTCCGTATGGTCCCGCTGGTCCAGCTGGAAAATTCATAACCCCGACTACGTCTGCAAATCCTTGCTCAACTGCAATCTTTCCCACCTCTCCCCAGTCTCGAAGCATGGCTACTTTACCTTCTTTGAACAGTGCCCTGCTCTGCGAATAACCAATGGTTGAGAGGGCGGGGGGGGCGATGGTTTGGTATACCTCACCCATGAACTCCAAGGCTCTTTTAGCTTCCGGTACAGGCTCACCCTCACGGACTAACTCCCATTCCTCTCCTCCTGCTTGATAGAGGAACTCCACAAAATTGTTGTACATCTCGCCCGGCGTCCCCTGGGTCACGTATCCCCACTGATCGATTTGTCCATCTCCGTCTAAATCTTTAGTTAGTCGTTTACCTACTTCCAGAAGTTCATCCCAAGTCTTTGGTGGAGTAAGACCCTCTTTTACTAACAAATCTTTGCGGTAATACATATAGCTCATACCATTCCACCACGGGATTCGGTATATTCCTTCGTGTGCCTTTATAAACTCTCTTTGTAAAGCCACGAGATCTGCTTTTTCTTCTTCGGTAAGGTAGGGTGTCAGCTCCTCCCACACTCCAAAATAGGCTCCGTCCAGCGTAAATACATCATCCTGGTACAACATATCCACCCCAGGGTATTTCGTTCTTATCCAAAGGGAAGTTCTAGCAACGTGATCGTCCCAGGTTGATGGACCTCGGATCAGCTCAACTTTTACATCGGGCTTTTCTTTTTCATATCGGGCAATTATTTCCTCCGCCTGTTCTATTCCCCAGGCTGGCGTATAAAACACAATTTTAGATGCCGCGGTCGCTCCTGCTGCCGCTGCCCCTATGATCCCTGTAACTGCCATTCCCACTAATATTTTTTTTAACATGGTTCGCTCCTTTTAGTTTTCCTAAAAAATGGTTCAAATCTCCGCGAAAGTTCTCAGTAAGAGAAGGCAATTATTTAACGCTTCCCTGAAGAACTTTCTCTTACCCCAAGCTGGGTTGACCTACCCGCTTCCTCACCCCCTTTCGGCCCTAGTTTTCCAGCCTTGAGCCTCTTATTAAGAAAGAGCTCTCTTACTTCAGAGTTGTCCCTGTTAGGCCACTGACGACATATTTTTGAAATATGATCACAACCAAAAGAATGGGAAGGACTGCTAAAAGGCCTCCGGCTGCCATTTTTGCGTAAGGCATCTCCCATTGCCCTGGGAATTCCAATAGAGCTGGCATTATCATTTTTGCTCTGTGAAAAGTAAAAGACAGCGAATAAAGGAGATCATTGTAAGCCCAAACGAATCTTAAGACAAAAAGTGCTATGACCGCGTTTTTTAATGAAGGTGCCACGATTCTCCATACTATACCCCATTCGCTACATCCGTCCAATCTTCCGGCATCGATCAACTCGTTGGGAAAAGCATGCATGAAAGGTAAGGCGAACCAGGAAAAAAGTGGGATTCCGCTAAATCCATAGAGCATTATCATGAAAATATGGGTATCTAACAAACCAATACCACTGACGATCTTGAAAATGGGAAGTACATAAACTACCCAGGGAAGAGCAAGTAACCATATGATCCCATAGTGCAAATAGTTTTTTAATTTGAAATTGTATTTAGCGATACTATAAGCTATGGAAAAGCTTAAGAAAAGCGTTA
>JBHIBS010000102.1:0-2851 GCA_046759165.1 bacterium
TACACCTAGACCATAGAGTTAGCCCTCATATAAAATTGTTAATGGATGAAGTTATAGATAGGCATTGAAAATTAACCCGCTATCGCCACTGAAAATTGACCCCCCTGGGTGAAATGATATTCTCCTGGAAAAGAAAAATTCCAGGAGGTGAAAGGGGGATGATTACAATGCAACAGTGGGCAGCAATAAGGCAGTTAAATGAGCAAGGATATGGCAAAAGAACGATCGCAAGGATGCTCGGTATATCAAGAAATGCTGTGAGGAGAGTCTTAAAGCAGGAGGATATACCAAGGTATGAGCGTAAGATATTTCCGGTTAAAAAGGCAGATCCCTTCCAGGGTCTTATAAAGGAGATGCTCTGGGAAAAAGAATTTATTGGGACCCGGATTTTAACTGAGATTAAAAAAGAGGGTTACACCGGCTCTTTAACAACCCTGTACCGTTTCCTGCGCCAGATAAAAAAGGATCCTCCACTAAAGACCACCTGTCGCTACGAAACAGAGCCGGCAGAGCAGGGTCAATTCGACTGGACTGCCTACGAGGTGATGTTGGGAGGGAAAAAGTATAAGGTTACCTGTTTTATATTTATACTCGGATACTCGAGAAGAAAGTACATGACCTTTAGCTTAAATCAAGTCCTTGTGAGTGTTATTGAGGCGCTGGAGGAAGCACTAAGGTTCTTTAGTGGGTCACCTAAAAAAGTTCTCCTCGACAATGCCAAACAGATAGTGATGGAACACCTGCCTGATGGTACCATTCGGTTCAATGAAACGTTCCTGAAACTGGCAGGCCTTTATAGATTTACACCAAAGCCCTGCAAACTATATTGGCCAAGAACTAAGGGCAAAGTAGAAAGACCTTTTTACTACATTAACGAGCATTTCATTAAGGGAAGACAATTTGCCTCCCTTGAGGACCTCATAAAGAGAGGTCATAGCTTTATAGACTCCTGGGATGATCGACCTAATGGTACAACCCTAGAAAAACCCAAGGTAAGGTTTGAGGAAGAGAAGGATCTTTTAATCCCTCTTCCCGAGGCAAGATTCTCTCCCACCATAAGGGAGCTAAGGAAGGTGAGCTGGGACTGCCTAGTATCCTTTCGCGGTTCAAGATATTCCTGCCCCCATGTATTTGCCGGGAAAAGAGTATGGATAAAGGAATCACACGGGGCATATCTTGAGGCTATGGATCTATCCGGGAATGTTATTGCCAGGCACAGTTTATCGGATAAGAAAGGAGCTACCGTAATACAAAAGGAGCACTATGAGGGTATCAAATCCTCCACACCCAAAACTGCTCCCAGGATAAGGGAGATCTTTATAGAAACCTTTGCTCAGGCTGATCTATTCTACAAAGGGTTGGTAAAGATGACCTCCTACAATGCTCCCTATCATGCCAAAAAGATCTTAGAGCAAAGGAGAATCTATGAGGATGAGCATATCGAGGAGGTTCTTGAAAAAGCTATGGAGTTTGGGGCTTTCTCTTATCAAGCAGTGGGTAACATTCTAAAGGGATACCCCGTGAGGGAGGATCCCTTAAGCATAAAGGATGCAAGCTATGCTCACATCTTTACTGCCAGGCGCTCCTTATCCGAGTACAACCTTCTTTTAACCAAAGCTAAGGAGGGGATCTAATGGCAGAGGCTAAGCTGGAAAGACTAAAAGAGCAGCTGAAGGTTTTGAGTTTACGGAAAATACGGGAGATATTTGAGGAGGAGGCAGATAAAGCTATAAAGACAAAGCTCGGATACATAGGGTATCTCTCTAAATTAGTTGAAGAGGAGACTCTCGCTAAAACTGATAGATCCATCAACCGAAGAATACAAACTGCTAAATTTCCTTGGGTAAAGAGCCTGGAGGAGTTTGATTTTCCCTTTCAACCATCAGTTGATGAGGAGAAGATACTGAAGCTTGCTGACTTATCCTTCATTGATAAAAAAGAGAACATTCTCCTTTTAGGACCTCCCGGTGTCGGGAAAACACACCTCGGTATTGGGCTGGCAGTAAAGGCTTGTATGGCACGCTATAGAGTTTTATTCCAAAGTGCAGATGAGGTAGTAGGGTATCTTTATGCTTCCTTAGTTGATCAAACAACAGGGAAAAAGCTTGATGCTCTCTCAAGACTTGACCTTTTGGTCATTGATGAGCTGGGATATCTTCCCATGGATCCTAAGAAGGCCAATCTTTTCTTTCAGCTTGTCAGCAAACGATATGAGGTAGGTTCCATTATCCTAACCTCCAACCAGGCCTTTGATGAGTGGGGAAAAATCTTTGGGGATGAGGTGATAGCAGCAGCGATAATCGATCGGTTAGTTCACCACAGTCACATCTTTCACATAAATGGCAAAAGCTACAGGGTGAAGGATAAGCTGGAAAGGAACCATGATAAAAAACCTTCTTAAGAGCCTTTTCAGGGCCAGGTTTTTATCTTATCGATGTTTTTATCAACTCAAGAATCTACGGAGCAAAATGGGGCTCTATTTGAGTCTCTGTAACATTGACCAGTAAAGCATTCGACAAGGTTTGCTCTTTCAGAATAGGCTATAGAGTGTTTGACAAAGTAACATCATCTGAAAAAATAGGGGGTGGGTCAAAATTCAATGGCGAAGACGGGTCCATTTTGGGTGGCGATCTACATATTTATCATCTCAAACTAATCGTCCTGTCATGGATTTAGTAACTGAAGCGATAAGCAAATATGGCAGTTAGAGATTTAATCCCCTCTTTTTCCAATTCTTCTTGTGGTGGTCACGTCAGCTAGGCTGAATTGTCCTTGTCTGTGTGCCTGAGAAAAACTGGGAGCTAGTGAAGAAAATCTCTAGGCAAACAAAGAAATGCAAGACTAAGCTCAT
>JBHIBS010000103.1:0-2820 GCA_046759165.1 bacterium
ACATTTGCAGCACTCCCAAAAAGGATAATCTTTTCCGGTCTATACTTCTCAATTATCCGGTCAGTAATGTCTTTTATCTCTTTTTGTACATCAATCATCTAAAAAATCTCTTTCAACTCAACATTAAACCCTTTCAACAATGGGGACTTGAGGATATCATTATAAAAACAGGTCTCGATGAGCTGATACTCCCTATCCTTCAGTGAATACACCTCAACCATCTTTTCAAGTGGCGCCACTATCCAGTACTCCTTAACTCCAAGCCTTGCGTAGAGCATCTTTTTTTGTATGACATCCTTGTATGCTGTTCCTTTTGATGTTATCTCCACAACAAGATCGGGGGCACCCTGTACGTTATTCTCACCTATGATATTTAGTCTCTCCTTCGAGACAAAGAGAATATCAGGCTGGACGCAATCTTCCTCGTCAAGATAGACATCATAAGGAGCATAAAAGACCTCACCAAGGTCTTTCTCCATTACAAACTTTCTTAATACAAAATCAAGTCTTCCAGAAATCCTCTGGTGGTCAGTCTTTGGTGACGGTGTCATAATCAGTTCTCCTTCTATGAGCTCATACCTCTCCTCATCAGGGGTCTTCAGGTAGTCTTCGTATGTATATCTCTTTTTAGCAACAGCTAACTCTGCCATGTTTACCTCAACAATAAATCAGCCACAAATTTTCACAGATTTTTTTATAGGCTATTTTGTTCTTCTTGAATAAATACAAATGTAATAAGCCACGAATATACACGAACCTGCACTAATAAAACCCCTGGTGACACATTACTTTTTGATTCGTGATCATTTGTGCTAATTCGTAGCTAAGATTTACTATTTCAAATACCCCTCTTCTATCTCTTTTAAAAACCCATAAAAATCGTTCAAATGTTTTTTAAGTACTCCAAAGATGACGGTCTCGTAAAAACTCAGGCAGTCAATTTAAGTTCAAGATTGTAGTCAGGGTTAAGATAACCTAAAATCTGTTGCAATTTGGTTGAAACTTTTTCATATTGCTCTTTGAAAACAAAAATAATGTGACCTATGACTGAAGTCTTACCTTCTATGGCTGGATTACTACAGTTTTCTGCGTTTCTAACTGCAGTTGCCCTAAAGATATTCACTCCGATGGCTTTTAATGTCGTACAGAACCTCACAGCTCTTACCCCTCGAACTCGAAGCTGTTTAACACTGGTTAGAGTATCATATAATGACATGGTGGCTTCTATACCAGCCCTGTAACGGTATCGTTCTTTAAACTCAGGTTCTTGTTCTTTTTGTCTTCGTTTAGCTATCCGTAACTGTTTATCTGTATAGCGAAGATAGTGATTCTTTTTCCCCTGCTTTACAGGACATTGAGTGGTCTTATGACAGTTTGAACAGACATCGGAGTTAAATACTACAACGTGTCTTTCCTTCTTATTTTTTGTTTTTAAAGGTGTTTGCCCTTCAGGACATTTGGATATTTTCCCTGTTTCAGAAAGCTCAAAGTCCGAAAGGGTTATGGTATCTTCTTTGTTAGAAAGAGCACCCATAGTTGGGGAGATTATTTCTACACCCATAGCCTTTGCAGCTTCACAGTTTTCATCACTGCCGTAAAGGGAATCAGCAAGGACTTCTTTTGGGGTAAGGTCTCTCTCTTTTGTGGATTCAATAGCTGGAAGTAGAGCATTTGCATCACTTTCATGGGCAGGTTCGACTTTTACATGGGTAATCAGGTTGAGCTTTTTCGATCTATCTTCACCTTCTTCTTCCTCCCTGTTATAAGTCTCCATGACCTGCACCTGATACCCCTGCCCCTTATGACCACTATATCCAGCATCTGGGTCCGAGGGGTTCTGTAGAGAATTAGAAGGAACTTCTTTGGATGGTTTTACAGATACCTCAACAGCTTTCTCTTTTGAAGTTTCTTCTACATTGCATTGTTCTTTTAAAACACGTTGGAGTAATTTGAAAGACTTCATTGAGGTTACTTCCTCGTTATCCTTAAAACTTTGAACAAGGGTGAAGAGGTCTTTACTTACAGAGACAAGAGTCTTTTCAGAATTGGAAGGCTTTACCATAGAAAAACAGTTTACAGCCTCTTTCTTAAAATATCTTTCAACAAACTCTGTTGGAAGGGTCTTAAACAACTCCTTGTGCTTGCGTTTCAGGTTTACAAGGAAAGAGTGAATAGACCTTGCAAATATACTTATACGGCCAAGACGACGCATATTGGACTTTATATGAACAGAATCAAGGCGTTGCTTATCGGTGTCTACTGAAAATACTTTGGCAAGTTTGTCGGTAATCTGGTTGAATAAGACTGTGTCCAGTTCTTTTTCGGTAACAATATAGCGGAAATTCCAGAGGGTTTTGGGAGATATATACTTAGAGGAATCTGATTCATCGGCAATATCAAGGGCATAGTGCCACTGGAGGTTAAATGCCATTTGATGAACGGTCTCATTATCCGAGTAGTCATTCATCTGTTGGAGAATTAAGACCCCTAAAGCGGCATAAAGCTCCTTTGTGGGACGTCCAAAACCAAAACGGAAGGAGGAAGCTATTTTATCAACTGGGAGTTCAGGCAGGATTTCCTTTCTGAATAGCCCTGCCCATGATTTATCCATGAGTTTTCTCCGTTTGGGGCCAAGGTAGTCCCAGTGGTCGAAAAGGCAACCTGTTTTGTGGTCTTTTGTGAAAATCATGGCATCTCCTATAACTAATTGATATTGTATAGCTTTTTACCACAAAACTGTTTTAAAGACAAGAAAAAATAACAATAAAAATGAATAATTTTAACTACTTAACTAAAAATGACTTTTTACGAGGCCGTCAA
>JBHIBS010000104.1:0-2741 GCA_046759165.1 bacterium
GGAGAATGATGGCTGGAGAAAAAATATTGGTAGTTGATGACGAGAAAGCAATGCGGAATCTTTGCTCCCAGATACTTGATGAGGAGGGGTACGAGGTAAGCCTGGCAGAGGACGGTAAGGAAGCGGTAAACAAAGTTTTAAGAGAAGATTTTGCAGTTGCCATTGTAGATATTAAGATGCCCGGAATGGATGGAATGGAGGTACTTCGCTTCATCAAGAAACACAAGTCTCACACCGAAGTGATTATGATTACCGGCTACGGCACTATCGAGACAGCGGTTGAGGCGATGAAGCTGGGCGCGGCGGATTACATCACCAAACCTTTTAATATAGAACAATTGACCATGGTAGTGAAGATGGCTCTAGAAAATCGGGCCCATCGTCTTAAAAATCAGCAGTCTTAAAAAAAGAGAGATAAACACATGGGAAATCGAAAAATAGCTACGGAGAAAAATGAGGAGGCTCTGGCTCGGGTTGAGAAGGAACTGAAGAATAAGACGGAAGAATTAAAGAAATTATATCAATTGAGCCTGGGTCGGGAGAAAAGAATCGTCGAATTGAAAAAGAAAATTAGGCAACTAGAGAAAGAATTAAGCCAAGATAAAGAATAATGACCAAATTAAAGCAGTTAGAATTAGGGAAGGTAGAGGAGAAACCAAGCGATAATCAAGCGGTTATCCTCTCCCTGCTGGAGGATGCCGAGGAGGCAAGAAGGAAGGTAGAGGAGTATTCCAAAACCTTAGAGGAGCGAGTTAAAAAGAGGACTTTTGAGCTTGCGGTTCTCTACGAACTCTCCCGAAAAATCAGTTATGTGCTAAACTACGAGGAACTCTTTCGCCTTATCTGCTCCTCCTTAACCAAAGTGACGGACTGCCCGATCTCAGGGTTCCTTTTACTTAGGGAAAACAGAGCCGAACTAATCATTAACCTCACCAGACCAATCGAGGATTCAATCATCCAGAACTTCAAGAAGTTGCTCTTCACTGCCTTTGAGAAGACATCAGGGCAGCAAATTGAAGAAGCTCAGGTGAAGACCAGAGTTACCAAAAATGAGAGTTTTAATGCCCATAGTCCACGCCTGAAGGGTGAGATAAAATCCTTTCTCAACGCCCCCCTCATCATTAAGGATAAGGTTAGGGGGATGCTCAATATTTCTTCTCCTGAGGGAAATACCTTCACCCGGGAGAACATCCGCTTCTTTTACACCGTAGCCAATCATGCCTCCACTTGTATTGATAAGCTAGAATCTCTCCAGCAGGCGGAAGCGAATAAACTCCGCTCTATGGTAGAAAGCATGAGTGAAGGAGTAATCATGGTCAATGGAGACGGTAGAGTAGTAGTGGCAAATCCAGCTGCCAAAAAGCTGTTGGGGGTCAATGACGAAGATCATCCAGAGAATAATAACCTAACAGAGCTCTTCAAGAATAGCGATTTAGCTGAGTTAAGCGAGGATGGATTATTACGATCAGGTAACGGTAAGACACGAAGAGAAATAAGGATAACTAACCCCCGGGAGGCAGTCCTAGATACCAGTATTTCATTTATCAAGGATGCCCGGGGTACAGTCATTGGAAAAACCATAGTTCTGCATGATATTACCAAGTTGAGGCGGGCAGAGGAACAACTTCAACAAAGTTTTGAGAATTTGCAAAAAGCCATCAGGGAGACCATTCAAGTCGTGGCATCGACATTTGAAGTCAGGGATCCCTATACAGCCGATCATCAACGGAGGGTGACCAATCTCGCCAGTGCTATAGCTGCAGAGATGGATCTTCCAAAGGATCAGATTGATGGAATCCGCATGGCCGGGATGATTCATGATCTCGGCAAGATATCTGTACCTGCTGAGATTCTCAGTAAGCCGGGTCGCATAACCGAACGCGAATTTGACATAATTAAATCTCACACCCAAGTTGGTTATGACATATTGAAGACAATAGAATTCCCCTGGCCGATTGCCCAAATCGTACTTCAACATCATGAAAGGATGGACGGTTCTGGATACCCTCAAGGTTTATCAGGTAGAGACATTATGCTGGAAGCACGTATCTTAGCTGTAGCTGATGTTGTCGAAGCTATGGCCTCTCACCGACCTTACCGGCCAGCTTTAGGTATAGATAGGGCATTGGAGGAAATATCAAAAAACAAAGGGATTTTCTATGATCCTCAGGTAGTAGACGCATGCCTGAAGATTTTTACTGAAAGGAGATTTCAACTCGAGTAAGATAAAGACAGCAACTTCATTGGGGAGAGGAGTACAATTTTGACCAGAGTAGGCCGAAAATGTTCCTACGAGGGAGTTCTTTTATGTCAAAATGAAGTAGCAAAAGTCGCCAAGCGTTAATGGAAAGAGATGTACAAATTTGACCGAAAGAGAATAAGGAGGATGTATCTGTGGTTGGTAAGAAAAATTGGTAAGTCTTTTAGATAAGCCATCCAGAGTGAAACTAGGTGGCTTTTCTTATCTCGCCAAGATTTGGCAAAGAACTTGCTATTAGCAGATAATGAAGGCTTTGGCAGTTGAGGCAACTTTTTTCCAGAAACTTTTTGTAAGGAAAAGGAGTGAATTATGGATCTTCATTCTCTGCTAAAGGAAAAGATGGCAAGAGGTGCATCAGACCTGCACCTTTTCCAACGAGGATCGATAGCAGTGGCCATTAGACGTCTCCCTGACCATATTCCCTCTCTTTCCGAGCTCAATCTCCCTTCTATTCTGGCCGAGTTAGCTCTTAAGAAGAGAG
>JBHIBS010000105.1:0-2739 GCA_046759165.1 bacterium
GGTCTTGAATTAACCGGAAGCCTCTGGGGGATTATCTTAGCTCAAACTTTCATTGCTTCACCTTACTTAATAATTTCAGCCAAGAGCGCCTTTGAGGCAGTAGATGAGAAATTGGAAAGGGTTTCCTTGGGCCTCGGCAAAAGCCATTGGCAAACTTTTAGCAGAGTAACCCTTCCCCTGGCAAAAAATGGAATCATCGCCGGGATGATTTTAACCTGGGCCCGAGCCCTGGGAGAATTTGGGGCAACCATGGTAATTGCCTATCATCCTTATTCTCTTCCGGTAAAGATATGGGTGGATTTCATCGGGAAAGGTCTGGAACCAAGTTTCCCCATTATCGTTTTATTGCTCATTATTGGTTTCCTTGCCTTCCTGACTATTAAACTATTGGGAAGAGAAGTAAAATTAAATGCTTAAGGTAAATATTAGAAAAAGACTGGGTAAATTCTTCCTCAATATTAGTTTTGAAGCAAAGGAGGAGATGGTAGTTCTTTTTGGGCCCTCGGGTGAAGGAAAGACTACTACTTTGAATTGTATTGCCGGTATCATTAAACCCGATGAAGGGAAGATAGAGATTAATGGCAAGATAATGTTCGATTCTGTGAATCGAATAAATGTACCCATAAACAAGCGAAACATAGGCTATGTCTTTCAAGAAGATACTCTTTTCCCTCATTTAAATGTTTATGAAAATGTTGCTTATGGACTAAGACAGCCGAGAGGGGACGATCAGCAGGAAGCTGAAGAAATAAAAAAAATGCTGCATCTTTTAAGATTAAAAGGACTGGAGAATCATTACCCGGCTCAACTCTCTGGAGGACAGAAACAAAGAGTAGCTATCGCCAGGACTTTGATAAACAAGCCCCAAATATTATTAATGGATGAGCCTTTTTCTGCTTTAGATAGTGCAGTAAGAGAGAAATTAAGACAGGACCTTTCGAGAATTCACCATCGGTTCAGAATAACTATCCTTTATGTTACTCACGATATGAAAGAAGCATTTATACTGGGAGACAAAATAGCTGTTCTTAACAAAGGTAGGTTAGAACAGATGGGAGACAGAAAAAAGGTCTTTTACAGACCAAAAACCAGAAATGTAGCTAGATTCGTAGGAACGAAAAATATCTTTGATGGAGAAGTTAATTTCCTTAATCCTGAAGCTAACATAATGAAGATTAAGAATGAGAAGCTCGAAGTTGAGACTAATTACTATCCTCTAGAACTGGGAGATAGGGCAACATTCTGCATCAGACCTGAAGAAATAATGATGGGTGGAAAAAGAAAGGAGAATCTGTTTAAAGGTAGAATTGTCGAGGTGGTGCCACAAGGCCCTTCTTATAGATTATATTTACGAATCGCCAGAGACCATGATTATGATTTTTTGATGGATGTCCTGCGTCATGTCTATTTCAAACTGAATTTGGGCGTTAATAAAGAAATAACCGTATCTCTTCCCAGAGATGCGATACACGTGATAACTTAACCAAGGAGGTGAGAACTATGTTCGGGATCGGAATGCCGGAATTAATAGTGATTTTGATAATTGCTCTACTCATATTTGGAGCTACCAGGCTGCCTCAGATAGGAAAAGGCTTAGGACAAGGAATCCGCGAATTCAAAAAAGCAATGAAGGCAGTAAGCGAAGAGCCAGAAGATGAGACCAAGAAAGTAGAAAAAAAGAAAGGTGAATAATCTAGGAGTAACCAGGTGGTGAGAAATGGAAATGACCAAAGGATGAGTCTATTTGAGCACTTAGGTGAGCTTAGAAGAAGGATTTTTATCTCTGCCGTTGCAGTGCTCGTTGGCTCAGTAATAACTTACTTCTATGTGGATAGAATCCTTGAAATACTGAAGGGGCCGGTAGAAACCCTGGTTTTCATCGCTCCTCAAGAGGCGTTCTTGGTTAATTTAAAACTCTCCTTCTGGGGAGGGGTCTTCCTGGCCTCACCGGTAATATTTTTTGAAGTTTGGGTATTTGTCTCCGTAGCCCTGAGAGAGGAAGAGAAGAGATATCTGCTTCTTTATGGTTCCTTGTCGTTTTGCTCTTTTGTTATCGGAGTTACCTTTGCTCATCTAGTTGTTCTTCCCGTAGGACTTAAGTTTTTATTGAGCTTTACCAGCGGGGGATTGCAACCTATGCTTTCGGTAAGCAAATACATTTCCTTCGTATTAATGCTGCTGATCGCCTTTGGCCTGGTCTTTGAACTACCTCTGGTAGCTTTTTTCTTAACCAAATTAGGACTTATTTCCCCGGAGTTTCTGACTCAAAAGCGAAAACACGCTTTAATAGGAGTTTTTATAGTGGCGGCCATCCTCACTCCGCCTGATGTCTTTACTCAATTGCTTATGGCCGGGCCACTGTTAGGGCTGTATGAGATTAGTATTTGGGTCTCAAGATTAGCCAAGAGAAAAGAAAAAATTGTTAGTGAAGCTGAGGTTCTGGAATGAAAGTCAACTATCTCCGTCTTTCTATCACCGATTCCTGTAACTTAAACTGTGTTTACTGCCGGCCCAATCGCTCCATAAGACATCTTGATAGGAGCCAGCTCCTGTGCTTTGAGGAGATGCGGGATCTTGTCAGCCTAATGGGCCATTGGGGAATAGAGAAGGTAAGGATTACCGGTGGTGAGCCCTTGATGAGAAACAGCGTGGTTACCTTAGTTGAAATGCTCAGCCAGATAAAGGGAATAAAAGATCTAAGTATGACTACCAATGGGGTGAGATTGGCAGAATTTGCCT
>JBHIBS010000106.1:0-2701 GCA_046759165.1 bacterium
CTAGTAATCCAGATAGCAAATACCAGAGAGACGGTGAGGTGTACCAGGATAACCCCAGGGATAGTGCCGGCCAGTCCCATTTTGTTGAAAACCAACAATAGGTTTACAAACACCGGAAGTTGAGGAAAAGCTTGCGGCATCAAAAAAAGAAGCAAAATTGCTCCTTTTAGAGGGATGCTATATTTTGCCAGAGCATAACCGGCGGGGATGGATATGATCATGGTGATGGAGACAACAATTAAGGCAATGAATATACTCAATAAAAAGGCGGGTACAATGTTAACCGCTCCTATAGCCAGGCTCTTGGTGAACCCCAGGGCCTGCAGCCAGTAGTCAAAGCCTACCACCTGAGGAAGCGTATGTGGCCAATACCATTTCAGGGCAATGGACCAAAATACCAGGCTCATCATGGGGCCAAATATAAGAACAAATAATATTACCAGTAAAATAGCTTCTCCGGTTTTCTTAAGAATTTGTCTGGTAAGCATGATTACTTTTCTCTATTCATAGATGCCCTTTTTCACCATGTGTCGCAGATAATAGATGGCCATAAAAATAACCAACAGGTACGAAAAAACACCTAAGGCATTGGCCACACCCCAGTCTCCAAAATAGTTTACTCGGTGGGCAATATCAACCGTAATAGTGGTGGGCACTTTTCCTCCAATCAGCATGTAAGGAAGAGTGAATGTCCCTACAATGGAAGAAAAAACCAGGATTACTGCCACAGATATAGTCCCTCGACCCATAGGGATAAGGATCTTAGAGATAATCTGGGGCAGCCTCGCTCCCATACTTCTGGCAGCCTCTATGTAGGTATCATCTATCATTTGGAAACCACCAAATATGATCAGGATCATGAAGGGCATTTGTTTCCATACAAAACCAAAGGTCAAACCAGTGAGATTAAAAAGCTGCAAAGGATAATCAATATCAATCAAGCCAGATTTTGCCAGGGTAAGATTAAGAAAACCATGGGGAGCTAAAAAGGTGCGCATCATCTGGGCAACTACTACAAAGGGGATAAAGATGGGCAGACGATATAAAGCTCCTATGAACTTTACTACTCTCCCGGTGCCAAATCTTAAGTAGACGGCCAGGAGAATGCTCAGAATAGCTGATATTGCTGTACTAAGGACGCTAACTTCCAGGGTGAATAGAATATCATGAAGATAAAAGTCTATGCTTTTATTATAATTGGCTAGAGTTAGAACGCCTTCTTTGGTGAAGAAACTCCGGTAAATTGAAGATACAAAGGGGTATCCGTAAAGAGCCAGCATCATGGCCACGGCTGGAAACAATAGAAAAAGAGGAGGAAGGAAAGAAGGTATTCTCCTGATGCCTTCTACTCCTTCCTCTTTTAGTCTCTGGGTGATCTTAGCCTCCCGTAGCCCATCGTTCGTAAGATTCGAGAATCTGATCAAAATAGTCTGCCAGCGGGAATGCCAGGCCAAATTTACCCAGCATTTCAGGGGTGACGTCTTTATATAGTCTCTCCTTGTACGTCTCTTCAGAAACATACTCCTTTACGTACTTTCCATCTATGCCGGGATACCAGTTGAAACGCTCGACGATGTCCTTTCCCTGTATTTCTGGACTGGTGACGAATTCAACGAACTTCTTTGCTGCTTCAGGATTTCCAGTCTTCTTAGGAACGACGAAATACATAGGCTGGCCAGGCATACCTGGTGCAGGGAGGGCCAGACGGGTATTAGGATCCATTTTACCCTCTGCCATAAAGGTATAGAACATATCGACCCAAACAGGTCCCATCCAGATTTCACCCCGATTAAGGGCATCAAGGGTACCTACGTTTCCCGCAGTGATGGTAACGTACTTGTTGAATTCCTTGAGGTCCTTAAAACCCGGCTCCCAGGTTGCCACCTCAGCCTCATCGTATGGCCCGGTGACCGCGTATTTCTGATATTTACCGGTCTTCCAATAAGCCCAGCCGACGGTAAAGGAGACTCCCGACATACCGCCTTTTATCCCATTGTAGCCAAATTTCTTGGGATATTTTTTTACCCATCTGACCAGTTCCTCATAACTTTTAGGTGGATCAGTGACATATTGGGGATTGTAACCAAGGGCTGTTTGACTGTGAAACATGGGCATGACATAGCCTTCTACATTTACTCCCAGTGAAGTTTTAGCGAACGGGGAAGTGATATATTTCCAGGTCTCAATATCTTTGGCATAACTTAAAAGGAGATCTTCTTCTAGGGCCCATTTGGGGAAAATTTGATGCACCATGGCCACGTCCACATCCCACACTTCTCTGCCTGCCTTCTTATCGGCCAGGACCTTTTCAAAGATTCGTCGAGAGCCGGCATTTCCCGGTCCGGTATGTATGGTTGATAGAGTGATGTTAGGATATTTCTGCTCAAATTTTGGTCCCAAAACGTGCTGGCCCAGGGCAAGCATATTCACATCACCCGCCGTCATGTAGATCAATCGGATTTTTTGGGGTGCTGCAAAAGCTAGACCGGAGATTAGCAAACTGAAGGCTAATATCAAAACTGTCAAAATCTTACCGTACGCTTTAAATTCCATTTATTTTCCTCCTTGTCCAATACAGGACTTTTTCCATTTTAGCCCCTAAATCGAGCCTGAAACTAAGTTCTTTATGAATACCTCACTCACCTCCTTCCCCTTGCCTTGTTATTCTATTAATATTCTAGTTTATTATTTTTTGGTGTCA
>JBHIBS010000107.1:0-2676 GCA_046759165.1 bacterium
GGTCTTTTGGGTGAAGGGGTTGGGGTGGCAAAGAAGTCTTATGTCTCGGGTCTTGTGTCTTGTGTCTTTGTCTTCTTTAACTACTGTTGGTTCTATAACATCTATCCATCCTGTTCCACACTGATACATAAGGTCACCTGCAGAGGAGGAAAAGAATCCCGAAATTCCAATTGCGAACCAATCCTCGGGAAGTAGATTGAACATATCCTGGCAAGCCTGTGCACCTAAGTTCCACGAATTCCAACCAGCGTTACCCATATAGTTGCTTACATAGCAATTTCCATCTGCTGCATCATTGTAGACAGTCATTGCACCTGAATCGGAAGGTTTATTTTCCATTGACCAAATATCGTGGCCTTCAATAGGGTTAAGCCATTGAATACAGTAAAGGTTTAGTAAAACACTGTCAATCGTGGCTGTGTCAGGAATGGCATCTGTGTTAAACTCTACAAACCCTCTATAATAGTATCCTTCGTTAACCAGGATATAAGTTGTATTTATACCACAAACATTCTTCTCTTCAAAGAGACCATCTGCATATCCACTGAAGGATTCGTTTATCTGCCAGTCAAAAGAGCAGCAGCAAGTATCTATTATATCCTCAAGTTTCCCAACTTCATCGACATAATGCACAGGATGAGCAAAGATGCGATATACAATATTTCCATTTTCCGTTCTGAATACTTTTGTATTCAATGTTCTTGCACTCTGTATCTCCTGTGAAGGGTCGTAACCACTATACCAGATAATAGTGTCTTCTTTTGAAAATTTTCCATAGGGTAAATTATCTCCCCGGGAGAGTGTAAAAAATAAGAAAAAAATCCCAGAATATATCAACCAGAAAAATTTTATGCTTTTCATCTAATTTGCTTTCCTTTGTGGTTACAAATTTATTATACCATCTCAACAACAATTTTGTCAAGAAAAAAACTTAAATGGTTATCTGTTTAGCTCATCCAGCGCAAAACTTTAGAGAGTTCAGAAAACACTGTTTCAACGATGTCATTGTGAGCCATGAACCGTATGGTTCATGGCGTGGCAATCTTAGGTTTTACCCTCACCTCTTTCCTCACCCCCGTCTACGTGCGTCTACCAGTCGCATCCACGACGCAGAAAGGGGCACGCACGTAAAGGCAGGCTTCAAGGGAGGGGAAGATTTAGGAATAAAAAGTTTCTTATAGGAGATTGCTTCGGTAGAAAAGGAGGCAGGCTGCTTTTTTGAATGGGGTCGAGCAATCTTTGTGACACATCAAATTGAGTCTGTCCCATATTTTGTCCAAATGTAGTTTAATTTTTGCTCTTTAAATGTTCTGTGGTAGGATTTCTCAAAAAGGAGGGATTCTACTATGGATAATACATTAGAAGGAAAGCTTAATGTAATTAAGACAAAAATTCCTAAAACTTGTGTTTGCCCTACTTGTGGAAAGAGACAGCCCTTCAAGAGGGGAGGAGAGTACATAACTAAAAGAAAAGATTTGGATCTTGATCATCCTACAACGGTAATAATTCAAAGAGTAAGAGCAAAATGTCTTAATCCCTCATGTAAAAGAAAGAGATTTGTTCTTCCGATACCAGGTATAGAAAAATATCAGAGATGCATTTTAAGGGTAAAGGAGGAAACAATAAACAAGAATATACTTGAGAATGTGACCTATCGTCGTATTAATAGAGCCCTATCCCGTTCCTTTAATATTACTGGGAGTAAGTCTACCATTGACCGGTGGAAACAGAAAGAAGCAGATAAATATTCTTTCGGTGATATCATCAAAGCGATGGGATTTTCGGGTGCACTCTCACTGGATGAATACAAACCTAAAAGAGCCAAACACTATGACCTCATAGCAGGAGATGCGAAAAAAGTGCGTATCCTATATATGGAAAGTGCTCCTTTTTCTGCGAGACATGCGGGTTCGCTTGCCAGAGGTGATATTGAGGGGTTCTGCCGTAGATTAAAGGAATTCGGTATAAATCCCTATGTTGTAATAGTAGACTTGTGTAAGGCTTTTCCAAAACAGATACGGAAGGTCTGGCCAGATGTGCTGATTCAATTTGATTATTACCATGTACAGCAAATCATTCATAAGTACTTGAGACAACTTCTCTTTGGATTTATTAGACGCCTCAGGAAGACATCATCATTGGCTGCAGAAGAATTATGGGAACACAGGTGGAGAATACTAAAGAATATGGAGAAATGGAGCAAAAAGGATCACGAGATACTCACCCTGTTTATGGAAGTTTATGCAGACACTCCTGTTGAGCAAATTCTAATTTTGAAGGAACACATATATGAGATATTCAACTTGAGCATATCTAAGAAAGAAGCATATGAGAAAAGAGATAAGCTTTTTAATGAGACTTGGTGGAGAGATTCCTGGCACTTCACAAAAGTAGTACAGTTCTTAATGAGACCTGATTTTGAGAATATGGTCCTCTATTTAGATAATCATAGAGTCCCCCGCTGTGGAAATATAGAAACTCTTATTAGAAGTTGGAGACAGATGGAGAAAGTAAGGTACGGATTCAGTTCTGAAAAAGGAAGACAGAATCATCTGAAGCTATACCAGTTAAAGTACTATTTGAATGGAAAAGTTGGACAAAATATGGGACAGCTGTCAAACTAATTTATTATTAATAACTTACGTATGATTTTTGGACAATAATTGGGACAGACTC
>JBHIBS010000108.1:0-2670 GCA_046759165.1 bacterium
CCAATGGACTAGATCCCGGAATCGTTACTATCCTGGAGCCTGATTCTCTGGCTACAGAGCAATATAAGAATCTACGTACCCATATCCTCAGGAGTAGGATGACCAATGGCTACCGGACGTTTCTGATCACGAGCGCCTTGCCCAGGGAAGGGAAGACTATTACCAGGGATTCCACCTTTTAAAAATAAATTAAAGGTTGAAAATGCTATCATGTTGGTTTTTCTATCACCATTGTTATCTTTTGATTTGTCGGTGTATATATCTGTGCCTTATTAAATTGTCGAGCCGCATAATCCGCTAATATTTGATGTTCTGGTTCCTGAGCATATGGTTTAAGGGAAACAATAATCTCTTGAGATGTTTGGTAAATAGTACCACTTTGCCCATAAAGAATATCCCGAATAGTCTTGAAATCATAACGTTGATAAGGCACAGGAAGAAAATGTTCTTTGAAGTAAAGATCAGCATTGGTTAGAGCAACTTCCAGGTTGGTCATAAACTGATCTTTCGAGGTGTCTATCTCGTAAAGCCTTTCCTCAACAGGAAGTTTAGAGAGTTTCGTTTTTGCCCGTTCAAGAGATTTCTCATGAGAACAGATAAGGGCGATTTTCTCCTGAATAGTAGAATTTAGATCTATTACTTTCTTCAACCAGAGTTTGGTAGTTTTCTCCTTTTGACGTAAGAGTTTACTTTGTCTTCGAAGCAATCGAATAGTACGAGCAGGAGCCTGGCGTAGCAAAGAAGTAACATCTTTTAACTCTTTCTCTATCTTTTGGCTAATATCATGGTAAGATTTTTCTCCTCGCTCCAATTTATGTTGAACTTGCTTGAGGCCATCTTCAGCCTTATGGATTTTTACTTGTTTGGCGACAATAGTATCTTCCAGTTTCTGACGCTTCCTCAACAAGGTACGGTTGGTGGATAATTCTTTACCTTTAAGTCCATGGTTAGTATCCAGGTAAACACTTGGTTTCATCCGCTTGAAAGGATTTTCCTGAGCTTCCCAGCGATGGGCATAACGTTTGACAATCTTCGCAGGATTGGGTTCTTCCTGACGGGTGATGTTGGTAACTACCACCAAGAGCTTATCCATCTCTATATCCTTGATCAAAATAGCCCGGGCGCGATAAGTTTGGTTGGTTTTATAGTCTTTGAGGGTTTTATTGGCATCTAAAATCAGTTGGGTAACTTTGCCACCCTTGTAGCGGAATGGACGATATCGTTCACCAGTTGGAATATCAAAATCCTCTTCAGATTCATACTGGTTGTCCCTTAGAAAGGTGATAAAACGTCTACCCTGTTTACTCATCTTTTGGAATACCCATACGGCCAATCCCTCTCGGTCAAAGACAGCAAACTTAATTACCTTTTTACCAAGAGCCTGTTCTAACTGGGATATTAGGGGAAACAGAACCTGGGTCAGATGGCTATCCCCAGGCTGGGTTAAAGATAAAATAGGACGCCCATGGAAATCATGGAGAAAGTAAACCTTGAGCAGCTTAAGTATTTGGTTGCGGGTAGCATGCTTTCCCTTAGGAATATTAAAATGTGTCCAGGTAACTTTGTCATGACAGTCAATATAAAAAGTCTGCTCATCCAGAGTTTTAAATTCAATCCCAAATACCTCAATGTAGCATTTAGCCAGGTTTTTGCTAAGCAGTCCGGCGATATTCAATATGGAGATTTCTCTTAAGAAATTATCCATGGTATGATATTTGTAAGGCATTTTTCGTCCAACGAGGAATCCTAAACCTTCTCGGGGATAAATCGTCTTAAAATGTAAGATACGCTCCATTCTAAAAAGAGGCATATATAAAAGACTTTCAAGTTTAGCTTGAATTGCCGAGGAAGGTCTTTGAAAAATACTTAGATTCTCCGATGGCTGAGCCTTTTGTAGAGCTTGAATTCTATTCATAACTGTAGAAGAAAGGATATTGATGATACCCATCTTCAGACAGATTCCTTTGAGGAAAAAGCTGCCAGCGTGATCGATATGATAGATGGGTACCGTCTTTGGGATTGATTTGCGACCACGCGGATTGTTGAGTTCTAACTTTTTTAACAGATTCCCGATGTAAATAGGATGAAAGACAATTTGAAATCTCTCCTGCAAAAGCAAGGTTATTTCCTGAGCCGATTGATTGGGATTTTTTCTTTTCACCCAACGAATAAAATCAAGAACAGCAAGGGTTGCTTTGGGATGACGATTGCCACCCCTGGTATCGAGTAAATTTTTCCATCCCCCTTTTTGGTAACGAGCCAAAATGCGGGGATAAGAAAAGGGACTTATCTTGAAGCCACAGCGCAGGAAAGCCTCCTGAATATCCCAACCTTTCTGTTCTATCAAAAGAATGGCTTTCTCCTTGAGCCGAGCTTTGTTTTCTTTCTCCTGAGATGTGGCATGAGTGAACATATGTATTTATTAATACAATATGTTCCCGCTTGTCAAGCATTTTCAATATTTATTTTAATTGGTGAAAGGTGGAATTCCTGTTAACCGACAAAAATGAATGTACCGGTAGAACCTATTAATGTTACCACTACCAGAGGTAGTGGTTTAAGCCGATTAATAAAACCGGATATAGAAGGAGAATAACCATGCCCTGTGATGCTATAGCAACCGTGAGAGCTGATATCAAAAATCTGGAGCAGCTACTTACGCCGGAAAAT
>JBHIBS010000109.1:0-2661 GCA_046759165.1 bacterium
AATCCACCTGATTTTCAGTACTCCATTCCTGATCTTTTGCTAACCGTTTACCGCGCTAACGCCATTGTTCCCATTACCGACATGGTGAAGGAGATGGATGAAAAGTACCACTTCTTTCCGGGTCAAATAGCCCCCTATCATCACAAAGATGAGTACTGGGGCATTCCTATCTGGACAATGGTTTTTCTGCTTACCTATCGACCGAGTTACTTTGAGGAGTACGTAGGGACTACCGAACCTCCCAAAACATGGGAAGAATTTTTAGACTACGCTGAGAAATTAACCCATGCGCCAGATCTATACGGTATTGGATTAGGTGGAGCTAAGAACCTCATGATAGATGAACAGGCCTATTGTATTATGACAACTGCGGGAGCCAAATTCTTTGATGAGAAGGGGAACATAATATTTGATAGTCCCAAAACGATAAAAGCCTTAAAGTTCTATAAAGAGATTTTCCAATATGCTCCTCCTGGTGCTGATGCCTGGTCCTGGGGAGAAATGGAGCTTAATATCGCAGCAGGAACGGTGGCCATGGCACCTTATTTTCCCTCTGTTCAGAAAAGATTTCACGAGGAGCTGGATACTAGTGACTATGCCGGTGCCCATATGCCCTATCCTCCGGATGGAAAGCCAGGTACTATAACCTATCCCAATGAGATCCATGTGTATAAGCAGACAGTAGCCAGAGGTCGTCTACCTGCGGTTGAAAAATACATTAAATTTGTCCTTAGACCGGAGGTCAATTACATTTTGACCGCAGTTCAGGAACCGGGAGGTTTTTATCCTGCTACTGAGGCAGCTTCCAAGGCACCTGAGTTCTGGAATGACCCCATAATCTCCCGCTTCAAAAAGACGAACGAGGTTGCCATGAAAGCTCTGGAATACGCAACTCTTTACGGTTTTGAATATGGACGCTGGGTTAATGTGGGAATAGGTGATATCACCGGAGCAGATGTGCTGGCTGATGTTGTTCATAGAATTGTTACCGGACAGATGAGTGTTGAGGAGGCGGTAAAATGGGGTGCCAAGGAGATGGAGAAGTACTCTGAACCGACAGGATAAAGAAAATCTAAAGGAGGGTCGCTTACCTTAAGCTACCCTCCTTTAAAGAGCAAAATAGTGAGAAGAAAAATCATCGGATACCTTTTCCCCCTGCCCCTTCTTATACTAATCCTGGTGATTTTTCTTTATCCTCTCCTATCTACGGTGAGATACTCTCTCTATGATATCCCCTTTGGTGTAAAGGAGGGGCCCTTTGTAGGTCTTCGAAACTACAGGATCATTTTTGGCGAACCTGTATTCTGGCAGGGGTTTAAAAATAGTATTATCTGGGCTCTGGGAAACTTAACTCTCCAGCTAACCATTCCCTTTGGGATAGCTATTGTTTTAAACCATCGGCTTAAGGGTATAAACTTTGTCCGGGCCACAGTTTTAATACCCTGGATAGTTCCCGCAGTAGTAGTAGCTATATGTGCCAGATGGCTACTTTTGCCAACCCTGGGTCCTATCAACTATTATCTTATCAAAGCTGGTATCATCACCCGCAGGCTCAATTTTCTGGGTTCACTTGAGCTGGCTATGCCAACTTTAATTGCTTTAAATTCCTGGAAATTTTTCCCCTTCGGAACTCTTTTGATTCTCGCTGCCCTGCAGACAATACCTGTTGAGCTTTATGAGGCAGCCAGGGTTGATGGAGCAAATCCCTGGCAATGCTTCACCCGGATAACCTTCCCCCTGGTTGGTAGAATGGTGTGGTTCATTGGCTTTCTTGTCTTTGTATGGAACTATAACATTTTCGACTTAATCTGGCTCACCACCAAGGGGGGACCGGGAAATACTACCCAGACCCTGCCTGTTCTCATTTACAGGAGGGCTTTTAAAACCTTTCGTCCGGGGGAGGCATCATCTATTGCTGTAATTATAGTGATATTTTTAGCTGTTGTGGGTCTAGTTTACTTTAAACTCCTCGCTCCAAAAAAAGAGGAGAGAGTCATCGTTTAAAAAGAGGTAGAATTTGAACATAAGAAGACCAGTTGAGCTTTCTATGGATTATCTTGTGGTTGCTATCGTGCTGATAGGTGTTTTATCTCCCTTTGTTTATATAGCATTTTCATCCTTTAAACCTTTGAGGGAGATAATGACAGTAAAACCGGCCTTCTTTCCCCATCAGCCCATTTTAAAAAATTACCAGACTCTTCTTTTAGCCAGAACCCCCATCAGGAATTTTCCTCTATTTTTGTACAACAGTTTTAAAGTTTCCCTGGGCACAGCCCTGTTCACTTTAGCTCTGGCCTGTTTGGGAGGGTATGGTCTGGCTAGATACCGGTATCCCGGTAAAGAACTTCTGGCAAGGATGATGCTATTTATCTATGTTTTCCCTACCATTTTGCTCCTTATTCCTGTCTACAAAATGTTTTCCCATTTTAATCTGTTGGATACTCATTTTGCTCTCATAATTGTATATACTGCACTGGCGGCTCCATTCTGCACCTGGCTCCTTAATTCTTTCTTCCGGGGAATACCTGCCGAACTTGAGGAAGCAGCTATGGTTGATGGAGCCAAAGGATTCACTATCTTTTTTCGGATCGTCTTTCCTCTGGCAGCTCCTGGTATCCTGACTGCAGGGGCGTATGCATTTATAACTGCCTGGGGGGAGTA
>JBHIBS010000110.1:0-2658 GCA_046759165.1 bacterium
AAGAGGAGGAGAAGGTTGATGAAGACATAATAAAAGTCCAAAAGGCGAGAAGGCTAAGATCGAACCGAGCTGGCAAAGGAGGTGATAAAGATGGCTGAAATAAAATCATGTGCTGACTGCGGGATGAAAGTCGATTGCGGCAAGATGCCCTGCTATGTCTATGATGCTACGACTGAAAGTGAACGTTCCTGTGGCACCTGCATTAATAGATATGCTTGCTTTGCAATTTGTCCGCATCGGTAGAGGTAAGATTTGGCGCTGCAGTTAGCAAGGTAGCACATTGCGACGACAAAGAGCGCCTATTTAAGTCCTGGGCAGGACTTGCCTGCCATCGGCTGCCCCGCTTTCAGCGGGGCTAGCAGGCGGGTGTTAAACTGCCCGTGTATGGTGGTAGGGTTTATCCCCAAAGTATAAAAAAATTTTGGAGGTGGATGGTAAAATGAATGAAAAAGATGTAGAGAAAAAAGAAGAGAGGATCCTGGAGGAAAAGAAAGAGGTTGCGTATGACTTTGAGGATGCGTGGCTTTTTACCTCTATATCAGCTAAGGACAAGTATAGACGAGAAGGGAAACTGGATGAACTCGAGCGGGACATCCGCAATTCTGTGATGAGTGGCAAACCCTGGAGGTCTGAAGATATAGAATATTTGAAAGAGGTCCAAAGGTTAGTGGATGAAGGAATAATTGAAGAAGAAGCCTCAAGATGGGCGGTTAGTCCATTTCCTCCAGTCTATAGAGCTCTTCGTTCTGGAGAAATGACGATAGGCGGCCGAAGATACACTTTCAAAAAAGGTGAACAACTTGTCTTTCAGTGCAGAATGGAGCAGGAAAAGAAGAGATTATCTGCACCTGTTCTCATAGGCGAATTTGCTCCGGCGGAAAGAGACCGATATTGTGGAGATATGCCAGGCATGGGAAAAATGGGCGAGAGAAAATAGGCACGTGTGATTAGAAAAATGTTACCTGATCAACATTTACCTCGTTAGAAAAGGCTCCCTCCGTAAGAGCGGGGTTAAAAGAGAAAAATAAATTGTTTGGAAGGGGCCTTCTTGGGCAGTTGGCTGAGGGAAGCAATGGTCGGCCGCCCAAAAGTTGTCATGAGATGAAACATTAGGATTTATCTCTCTTGAGAAATGTCTGAGAACCAATGAATCAGAAACAGGTTGAAGAAAGAAAAAGAATAGATGAGAGGATGGCTAAAATCAAACATAAGATTATGGTTCTCAGCAATAAGGGGGGAGTCGGTAAGACTACGGTGGCGGTAAATTTAGCCATGGGGTTTGCCTTGCAGGGATTTAAGGTAGGGCTTATGGACGCAGATTTTCATGGCCCCAATGTTCCCAAGATGCTCGGCCTGAGCGGGAGGAGGATGGTCTTAAATAATGGGGAGATGGTTCCTATATCTTTGTCCCTGGATAGCGGTCTCCTCAAGGTTGTTTCCTTAGCCTTTTTGGCTGAGAAAGACAGCGCCGTTATCTGGAGAGGTATGTTGAAGATGTCCGTCATCAACCAATTCCTGGCCGATGTCCAGTGGGGGGAGCTTGATTATTTAATTGTGGATATGCCCCCGGGCACTTCGGATGAACCACTGAGTGTAGCTCAGTTAGTCCCGGGAGCGAGGGCCGTTATCGTGACTACGGCTCAGGAGGTGGCGCTCCTGGATTCCAGGAAGGCGGTAGACTTTGCCCGAAAGTTGAATATGCCGGTAACTGGAATAGTGGAGAACATGAGCGGGCTTGTCTGTCCCCACTGCTGCCAGGAGATAGAGCTTTTTGGAAAGGGAGGGGGGGAAAGGGCGGCCAGCGAATTGGGAGTCCCTTTTCTTGGACGTATCCCTTTCGAACCAGCCATAGTCAAGTCAGGTGATGATGGAAAACCGTTCGTCAGGGAAAACGAGGAGAAAAAAGGGGTGGCCGCATTTCTGGAAATCATAAAAAAGATTGAGGCCGATGATGAGAGATTAAAATTACCCTAAGGATATTAGAGAGGGGACAAATCCATGTTCAGGAAAAAATCTTTAGCCATAACTGTCCTGGCTCTGGTTGGAGCAGCCTATTTTTTTTCTGTTGCTGCAGCTAGTAAGCCAGAACAGTTTACTTTTCCTGCCCAAATCGCGCAGCCCGAAGGTTGCAGCTACTGAAAATACAATAATAGCCCAATTTTTGGAGTTAATTCAATGAACTCAAGTAACTCAATAAACTCAAATAGAGGAGGTGGATGAAGATGAGTGTGAGCACGATCCTATGGATTATCATCATCGGGGGTTTATTTTTCTGGATGATGAGAAGAGGTGGCTGTGGTATGATGGGACATGGGGGTCACGGTGGCCATGGCTCAGGTGGTGGACAGAAAGGACACTCCGGGCATGGGGAAGGTTCTGGACGGGGAAGTTCCCTGATGATAAAGGACCCCGTCTGTGGGATGTTCGTTGATCCCCAAACTTCGACCAGCAGCCAACATATGGGAAAGACCTTCTACTTTTGTGATGAGGTCTGTAAGAAGGAATTTGATAAAGAGCCCATGAAGTATATGAAGATGGAAACGAAGGGGACTTGACATTTTTTAAAAAACGATATACTTCATACAGGTATATCGGTATAAGCTAATATGAAGACAAAGAACGATAATCTCTTCGGAGAAGAGTTTTCCATTTTGGTAC
>JBHIBS010000111.1:0-2616 GCA_046759165.1 bacterium
AAATCAATGGTGTGAACGGTTCGACAGATGATTGGCGTGAGATTCTTCTCCCGCTGTAAATGTCAAGGAATTTTCCCAGTATCGCGGTAAGGAAATTTCCCATTATCCTGGTAAGTAAATTTCCCACCTCTGTGGTAAACAGATTTCCCATTCCTTAGAAGAATAGAAATGATCATCCCTCCTTTTTTTGATTTTTTATTCTGTAGGATTCTCCATCCAGGTTAAAAATCCTGGCGTGATGCAATAATCTATCCAATAAAGCTGTGGTCATGATACTATCACCCATCATCTCCGCCCAGCTCTCAAAGCTCTTATTAGATGTAACGATAATGGACAGTTTTTCATACATTTCACTAATCAGGTTGAAAAATAGATTAGCCTCTCGCTTCTCAATCGGAGTATAGCCGATCTCGTCGATCACGACCAGGCTTGACTTCATTATTCTCCTGATTCTGTATTCAGACTTTTTCTGGATCTCTGCTGTCTTCAAAAGCTTTATGAGATTGGCAATTCTTTCAAAAGAGACACTATATCCTTTCTCTACGGCAGCTACCCCAAAAGCGATAGCCAGGTGAGTTTTGCCTATACCAGGAGGACCAAAGAATAAGAGGTTCTCTTTGTTATCTATCCAGGCGCAGTCAAGAAGATTTACCGCTTCTGATTTTCCTATTCCCTTGACTCGACCAAATTCAAAATCTGACATTCTCTTAATGATGGGAAAATGAGCTCCTGTCATGTTTCTTTCCACCCGGCGCCTGACTCGATAAGATACCTCAGCGTTAAATAAAGTGTTGAGAAATGTGATATAGGATACCTTTCTTATTTCTGCATCATGTACCATTTCATCAAGACTAGTAGCTATTCCTTTGAGATTCAGAGTGTTTAAAAAGCTCAGGGTCTCTTCATAGGCTTTCATGTTAGCGCTCCTTTGCTGTTCACCAGGAGCTCTTTATACACCGATAGACTTCTTCTTGCGACCTCTAACGGCTCATGAGTACCCTGGTACTCTGAGTCCAGTATTGGTATTTCCGCCAGGCCCTCATGCGATCCTTGAGAGATGCGCTCAAAATAGGCATAGGTATCATTTAAGTTGGAAAAACTTACCGTATCATTCTTAAGGCAATATTTTAGGGCTTGTTCTAGAATATCATGGTCGATATCCGTGTTTAGAAAGTATCTTTTCGCCTCCAGACATTGGTCTCTCACATAGCGGGAAAAGGTTTTAAAATTCCTCATCGTAAAGCTCTTCCAGCTTTCGGATTCAAACATTTCAAAAACAAGCGCTTTTAGCTCCTTTGCCCTTTTTTCCCTTTCTCTCCCACAATTTCTTTTAGAAAACATTCTTCCGGGAATAGGAGAAAGCTCATAGGCAATAATCTCTCCTCCTGTCCAGATATCAAAGACGAAAAGCTTATGTTTGGTGAGATAGATCTCTACGGTTTTGTTCTGGTATTTTAAAGGCAATTGATAATTTGATGCTCCGACTGAGATGTAGGCTTTCTCGCTGGCAATCCTTTTTTCTCTGCCTAAATGAGAGCTTTTCCTGAAGATGGAGTTTTCTAAAGGCCGAAGGTACTTTCTTTCCTCATCAATAAGGAGGGCCGGGATCTTCTTGGTTGCCTGGGATATTTTCCCGTTCGCCCTTCTTTTCAGCCAGGTAAATCCTCGTTCATTGGCCTCATCTATACTCGTAAAATCCCTTATAGAGAGGAAATTACACTTTACATATTTAATGAGGTTCTCAATCTTTCCCTTGGTCTCGGGGTCTGAGGCCCGACACACATACATTTTTAGCTTTTGTTCCTCAATAAAATACTGAAAATCATCGGTATAGATGATGTCCCCGGCGTTCTCACTTACTACCATTAAACTATCCTGGTCAATGACGATTTCCTTCGGTACTCCTTTGAAATAGTCAAAAGAGTCAAGGAGATGAGAAATAACCTCCTTGGTCCGGAAGGGATGGTCCTGGAAAACGACGTACTTATAGCGGCTGGCTGAGAGTAGGGAAACAAAGATGTAGAGTTTGAGTCCCCTCTTGCACCGGTACTGGCCAAAATCAAGCTGCATCTGTCTTCCAAAGGGAAGCTCGGGAACTTTTGTATAGAGCCTTATCTTCTCACTTAACCGTAGCTTATCGGTTTGGATAAGATAATCTATGTAGTTACGTAAGGTTTGTTCTGTGCCAGAAAGAGTACCATATTTTTCTTCCAGATAGTCATACACCGCACTCATATTAAGCTTTGCGAATTCATTCATCCTATAGACTTCCAGGACATCTTTCTCATATTCTTCAAACACCCTATCCCGAAACATGTGTTCTCTCTGGTAGGCCTTGAACTCCCTTCCATCCATAGCGTAATACTTGGCTACGGTCTTGGGGTCTATTTCCAGAACAGAGCTTATCTCTGATCTTGAATAACCCCATCTTTTGAAAAGTTGAACTTTTTCGTACATTTTTTCTTTTATCATTTCTTCTCCTGTAAAGTTTTTTCAAACTATACAGGAGTTTTCCCGAAATGGGAATTCTATTTACCATCCCTATGGGATTTCTGTTTACCATTACCATAGGAATTCTGTTTACCGTAGTACTGGGAATTCAGTTTACCATTTCCA
>JBHIBS010000112.1:0-2594 GCA_046759165.1 bacterium
GTTCTGTAGCTCAGAGGAGATTCACAATATTTCTTGTAGAGCAACTGGGAAAGGGAGTAAGAGGTAGTAAGATATTCTGTGATCAAAGGTGAGAATAGTTCCAAGAGGTATGGTCTGTAGCGGACTAAAAAAGGAGGTAGATAGGAGAAGGTTTTGTTACAATTTTTGCATCGAAACCTTTGAATAGGGATTGTAAATCTCTCGCTATTCAGGTCAATTACATACCGCCAGTAGTAGCCATGTTTTATTATGTGATCCTTTTGTTTGCACTTGAAGCATGTTAGAGGTGGAAATCTAAGATGGAGAAAAGTTTCTGAGGCATTCGCGAAAAGCGGAACCTCGCTTTCATAAAGGAAATAAGAGTTACGGATAAAAAATTTTACCCCAGGAGGGTGTTGAAACTAAAGAGGAAATAGAAGAAGAGAGAAGCAAAAACAAAAAATTCACCCCAGTAAAGAAAAAAGGGTGACATATTCCTTTTTTTCCTTTATAATCAATGTATTGAAAGCTTTTAATCACCAGGAAAAGAGGAGGATATGCCTTGGCAATTATTATGCAACAAAATCTATTTAGTTGGCAAGATGTAGAAGAGCTTGGGGATTTAGAGAGGCTAAAGCTAGTGATAGAAACGATGCCAGATGGGGATCTGATCCAGGCATTAGAGAAGAGGCGTAAGGGCAAGAGGGATGACTATCCTATCATACCGATGTGGAACTCGGTGTTAGCTGGAGTAATATATCAGCATCCGAGCATCGAGTCATTAAGGAGGGAATTGCAGAGGAATGGACAACTGCGGCAGATGTGTGGATTCGATCCTCTCTTGGGTATCAAGGCTGTTCCTAGCAAAGATGCCTACCACCGTTTTTTGAAAGGGCTTTTATCCATGCAGGATGAGATAGATAAGATATTTCACGGGTTAATAGAGGAGTTGAGGAAGCTTCTTGCAGATTTTGGGGAGCACCTGGCGGTAGACAGCAAGAGTATAGCTACCTATGCCAGAGACAACAGTAGTGATCCTGATGCGGATTGGGGAGTCAAAAGATATCGGGGGGTACGGAAAGATGGGAGTCTATGGGAGAAGGTGAAGAAGTGGTTTGGGTATAAGTTGCACCTCATAGTAGATACGACCTATGAGTTACCTATAGGCTACCGCGTAACCCGGGCATCGGCCAGTGATGGAGCTGAGCTTTTACCGATGATAGAGGAGAGCAAAGACCGCCATCCCGAGCTAATAGAGAGGGCCAAGGATTTAAGTGGGGATAAGGGGTATGACTCCTGGGATAATAACCAGTCTTTATGGGATGAGTTTGCTATCAAGCCGGTCATAGACATCAGAGATATGTGGAAGGAAGAAAAGCTAGATGAGAAGCTTAAAGGGGAAGAAGGGAGTAGTAAAGATATCATAACTCGTTCCTTGTATCCCGATAGGGTAGACAACATTGTCTATGATTACAAAGGTAGTATCTACTGCTACTGTCCTGTAAGTGACCAGAGGAGGGAGATGGCCTACCAGGGGTTTGAGAAGGACAGGAATAGCCTCAAATATCGCTGTCCTGTGTCGGCATATGGGATAGAGTGCCAGGGTAAGCAGGAGTGTAGTGGCAATGGTTATGGAAGGATAGTAAGGATTCCCCTGGAGAGAGATCGTCGTATATTTACCCCCATAGCCCGGAGTAGCTATGCATGGGAGAGACTATACAAGGGCAGGACTGCCGTAGAAAGGGTAAACAGCCGAATGGACAATGTATTTGGGTTTGAAAATCACTTCATTCGGGGCAAGGCCAAGATGACTCTGAGGATAAGCTTAGCCTTGGTAGTAATGCTTTCGATGGCGGTGGGTCGCATTCGCCAGAAGCAAGCAGAGAAGATGCGCTCCTTGGTTCAACTACCAAGGGCAGCATAAATATAGAACAAAAGTAGTCAAAATATTAACAAAATATAAATGAGGGGGAGGTTTGTCTCAAGAAGGGCCTGTTTTTCTCAAAAGAGAAGGAATTAACTCAAAAGTTAAGAGATAACTCTTCTTTGAACTTGACAGAAGGCTGTAGATGCCTTTTTGATTAGATAATGGGTTTCATTTGCAGGCAAAAATCGCTATTTCGCGAATCCCTCATCTCTGTATTGACTGGCGATCTGACTTGACTTTCAATTTTTGCTGAGTTGTCTCTTTTTACCATACCCTTTTTACGTATTTAGCGAAGAGGGTTTGATGAGATTTAGTATTTGTTCAAATCCTCTAGTTTCAAGCCTGGTGCCCTTTCTAGCCATTTTATAAGGTCCTCTTTTATAATCATCACCTTCCTTGGTAATGGCTTTCTAAATGGAATCTTCCGACGAAAGATTAGGCTGTACATGGCTTTTCTAGTAATCCCTAAGAATTCTGCAGCTTCTTTTACAGTATGAATTTCCATCGTTTTTCTCCTTGCTCTGATATTTAAACAAATTCTCTGACTTACTTATAAGTTTAGACAAACTTTCAGCAACTGTCGAAACTTTAAAATTGCAAAAATTGTATTTTTAAAGAATGGCTAATCTAGGTAAGTAATTCGACTATTGACTTTTACTCTTCTCCACTCATTGTCAACAAGGAGAAG
>JBHIBS010000113.1:0-2555 GCA_046759165.1 bacterium
CCTTCTAAAATTCATAAGCCACCTCCAAAGATAATGGTTGTTTTTTTAGTTATCTGTTCTATCTCTCCAAAAATAAGCCCTTCTGGGCACTCATTCCTCCGGTCTGTCCACATAAAGCTACCCACTAGTAGTTCGTAACATAAATCACTCATATTATATCCTGAGTGGTTCTCCTGTATAAATCCATCTAAAAGGTTTGGCCTCTTGGTTGTACTTCTTGATGAATTCCATAATTTTCTGGACAAGATCATCCCGGGATTTGAACATCCCTCTTTTCAATACCTTCCTTGAGAGTATACTGAACCATAACTCGATTTGGTTTAACCAAGAAGCATGTGTCGGAGTGAAATGAAACTTTATTTTGTCTTTCCTTTTCTCCAGCCAATCTCTTACATTCTTATGTTTGTGGACGCTTAAATTGTCCACTATTATATGAATCTCACGATCTAAGTATCGGCGATATGTCTTCTTCAGGAAATCTAAGAATTCCTTATTCGTATGTCTATCATAACATCTTCCTAATACCTTCCCTTCATGGACTGATAAAGCTGCTATTAAAGATTTTGTGCCATATCTAATGTAGTTTGATTCTATTTTTTCAACCTTTCCTGGAATCATTGGTTTGTTGGAGTAAGGACGGCCCAACGCCTGAATACCAGTCCTTTCATCCACACATAACACTAAAGCATTCTCTGGAGGATTCATGTATAGACCAATTATCTCTGCTTGTTTGGCTTCAAAGTCAGGATCAGCACTGTTAAGCCACATCTCATAACGATGCGGCTTCAAATCCACCGATGACAAAATCCTCTGGATGGCCATATGACTCATGTTAATAGAATATTTCTTCTTTATATGCTTCTGTAGGTCTCGGACACTCCAGTGTGTTGTAGTCTCAGGAGGATTGCAGGCCTCCTTAATTACCTTTAGCCTGTCTTCATGACTGTACACCCGAGAGCGTCCCGGCCTGGGTAAATCTCTGAGACCATTTATCCCCGATTTAGCATACCTCCTTCGCCACAATCCAACCGTCATCTCATTTATCCCTGTTCTTGCAGAAATCTCTTTATTGTCAAATCCTTCATCTGCAAAAAGAACAATCCTCACCCTCACCGCTATTCTCTGCTCCGTCTTCTTCTTCCGCAATATCGCTTCTAACTCAACCCTCTCCTCATCTCCCAACTTTATTGGTACTGCCTTTCTTGCCATAATCCCTCCCTCTTTGGATTATGACAAGATTATAATATACGTTTTTACGGATGCCAAGAAAAATATAGCCCATTTTCGTTACAATCCACTAGTGCCTCATCAACTAAGTTTTTATAAGTTTATTTAGGCGGCAATTTTGAGCATTATGCAATTTATTTCTACGACAAAGATAAGCATCAATAGCTTTTGCCTGTTCTTCTTTGGTTTTATAGCAGGAGTTACGAATGGTAAATTTTTTGAGAATTCCAAAATGGCTTTCAATGAGGTTTAACCAAGATGCGTAAGTTGGCAACCATACTGGCTTCATCTGATTGTTCTCCATATACTCTATCACCTTTCCGTGTTTATGGGCAGATAGATTATCTTCGATCAAATAGAGTTTCTCTTCTTTGGGATAACATCGCCTTAATTTTTGGAAACATTTTAAAATATCTTGATGAGTCTTTCTATCTCTTACCCTTCCTGAAAGACAGTCCGCATGCACATCATAGAAGGCTATCAACTGCTGGGTTCCTTGTAATCGCCGATAAGTTGCTGGTTGTCGCTGGGGTTTCTTCGTCTCAGCCCAACATTCTCCCCCCTTCGGTCTTATCTCCAAGGGACCACACTCGTCAAAGCAAATTACCCTTCCATCTTTTGGGGCGTTCCGATATAATTCGATCACAGCATTTTTTTTATTTCAAATTGTGGATCAGGCGATTCTTTCCAGGTCTTGGTCCTTTGATAAGACAAGCCAGAAGCTCGCAAAATCTTCCTGATTCCTTCTGGACTAATAGAATCCACAAGGTGTATCCTCTCTATATATTCTTTCAGCTTCATCAAAGACCATTGGGTATAAGGTTCCCCCAGATCTTTGGGTCGACTCAAAGCTATTTGAATAATCTTAGTCTTAGTGCCGTCTTTAATTCGATTAGGCCGTCCTCCTGGTTTTTCACGCTCTTCAAAATGAATAAATCCTTCCTGATTAAAACGCTTAATCCACAACCTTATAGTATGGGGGTGCAATTGATTCCTTTGAGCAATCTCCCCCGGCTTTATATCTTCGGCTCGTTGCCAGATAATCTGATAACGTTGATAAGTTCTTGCAGGCAAAGTTCTTTCCTTAATTTTGGCTTTCAGAAAAGCTTTCTCACCTCTTCGAAAATCTCTGACTTTGATCACTATCATCCCTCCTCTCGGAGGGATAGTATACAACATTTCTATTCCTTTGTAAAATTATATTTTGTTAGTTGTTGGAGCACTAGTATATTTCATCTGTGAATTCTCTTAGAAAACCTTTGACAGCCTCGAAATCGTTGGAATTTTGTGGCTGTCGAGGGTTTTCTATTGCCGGAAAGGGCGTTGTG
>JBHIBS010000114.1:0-2544 GCA_046759165.1 bacterium
ATCACCTAGGACTAATTTTGGCCTTACAACTGAGTACTATTCCTCTTATTCTGGCAGGAGCACTTTTTTACTACCTTACCAAAAGCACCATTAAATGAGCCTGAGAGATTGTTACTTTAGTACTGAAAATCTTTCGGGCTGGATCTTGCCTTTTCAATAAGAGAATTTTCCGATATAAAGAAAAAATAGTTAAAGAAGGCTTACTAAGGATCTTCTATATTTTGTTGGCTCTGTTCCTTCAAATCCACCAAACTGGTGAGGTTGGCAACAATCTTTTGAATTCTGGGATAGAGCGGTTTATAAACTCGGTAAAAAAGTTTCGAGTAGAAATCAAAATTTTCCTTTTGAGGATAATACCTACGCTTTATTCTAAACATATTTTTTGAAGCTTCAGGGATCGAACTATATAAGCCTCCTCCATAAGCAGCCAGCATGGCGGCTCCCAGACAGGTTGCTTCCAGACTTAGAGGGATGAGAACAGGAACTCCGGTAATATCTGCCACAATTTGGCCCCAGAGGGGGCTTCGAGCACCACCTCCGAGAAGCCTTATCTCTTCTATTTTACTGCCCAATGCCTTCTCTATTTCCTCATAGAGAAATCTCTGCTCTAAAATTATTCCCTCCAGGATAGAGCGGTAAAAATGGCCTTTGCCATGAAATCCTCTCCATCCCACGATTACTCCTCTAGCCCGGGGATCCCAGTAAGGTGTTCCGGCGCCTTTCCAGTAAGGGATGGTCACCAGGCCTAGAGACCCTGGTTTGATTTTCGAGGCTTCAAGCTCCAGTATCTCCTCAGGTGAAAGATCACTCAATTTGGCCACCATTTTCTCAGGATGCCCAAATTCCTTTATGAACCAATCAATGGTGTAAGTTCCCCCTGCCAACAGGCTCTCCAGGATATAAGTTTTGGGGATGCACCCGCACATCGTGCGGAAGGCTTTGCCTATTCGGTATTCCTGCGAGAAGAGTTCCGAGACCACAGCGGTTCCCAAATTTAAAGATGCAGCACCTTGCTGAATTATGTTCACTCCTAGAGCAGCACATTGTCCATCCCCCCCACCCCCGGCTACGGGTAGACCTTCTGGTAGGTGAGTCTCACTGGCTGCTTTCTTGGTAACATGTCCGACGATGTCACCGGGGGCACATAATTCGGGTAGTTGGTCAATTTTCAAGCCCAGAAGACCCATTATCTCCGAGCTCCATTCTAATTTACGAATATCAAGAATTCCCAGAGGATCAGCGCTGGGCCAGGCAGTAGCAAATCGTCCTGTCAGTCTCCAGGCAAGGTAGCCATATACGTCAAGATACTTATAAACCTTCCGGAAGACTCCGGGCTCGTTTTCTCTAATCCAGAGGATCTTTGGAGATGAGGCATAAATATTGGAAGGCTTTCCCGTAATACGGTGGATTTTCTCTGCCCCCCGTTTCCTTAATTTCTCCACCTGGGGTACAGCCCGAGAATCCCACCACCCTATGGCATTTCTTAAAGTAACGCCTGCCCGATCTACGGAGGTGAAGGTTTCCCTCTGGTGGGTTATTCCCAGAGCTGAGATTCTGCTTAAATTAATATTCTGGAGGCATTTTCTTAGAGCCGCGGAGGTTGAATCCCACCAGAACTCAGCCTTCTGCTCCGCCCAATCGGTGGAGGAATTGATAAGAGCAATAGCCTCTCTACCTTCCGAAATCACATTACCTTTTTTGTCCCAGACAATAGCCTTGGCCGCAGTGGTACTACAGTCTACACCTACAATGAGGTCTTTCTTCATCTTGAAAAATTCCCATATTCAAATATATTATCAGAATCCGGAAGAAATGAAAAGAGCTGCTAATTTCGTAGAGTTGCTTTACCAGGAAAATGTACTATATTCATGTCGGAGCCAAAGCACTCATTCATACTCAAGCAAAGGGGCGAATTCAAAGCCTGATCCTGAGCCTGAAGAGAGGAGCTAAATATTTAAGACGGGACAATTTGGATAATGTTCAGAAGAAAGATAATCTTTGCAGACAATGATTTCACCCTCAGTTGGCCTACCGGTGATCTCGGCACCCAAGAACTAAGAAAGATTGAGGCAGGCCTCAAGGCTATGCCGGAGAAATACTGCTTGACGGACAAGCAGAGAGGTTTTCTCAGGGAGTTTCTTGAAGAGGGAGTTCTGGTGGTTCTCTCGGGGGCTTCCATTGAGCAGCTAGAAAAAAGACTGGTAGACCTGATTGAGGCTAAATTAAGGTATAAAATCATTGCCTGTCCAGTTAGTGGGGCTGAGGGTTATATCTACACTTCGGTCAGGACTTCGAAACCTATTTATTCAGCTCAACAGAGAAGACAGATCTGGAGTTATTCTAAAGAGCTTCTGACTCCTTCTCAACGAAAAGCCTGGTCGAGTGCAGTTGATGAGATAGCTGAGATCCTCCGATTTTCTAAAGAGAAGGTTAAGATAAAAGGGGCTATGATTTGCCTTCCCGAGGTGAGAGTCGATCGAAGAGGTCAACCCCTAGCTCAGATTACTATTGAGGCAGATTCCAGAAATGAGGTCTTAAGAAAAA
>JBHIBS010000115.1:0-2536 GCA_046759165.1 bacterium
AGGAACAAAGACCGGTTTATCACCGGAAAGAAGGATATAGGCTTCATAGTTGGGTCATGTTGAGTCAGCAAGAATTACCTCATTACCAAGCTCAAGAACTGTCATCAAAGCTAGGGCTTCCATTTTTCCTATAGTTACTGATATTTCTTGATTGGGATCATAAAACATTCCCTCCTCTTTCTAGTATTTCTCGCTAATAGCTTCTCTTAGCTCCAATGACCGAGCATTAGGGAGATAAGCTGCATACCTCCACAGCAGTAACTGCATATACTTTAGCAGCATCAACTAGATCAGCAATGTTAACGTACTCCTCGGTAGTATGGGCTTTGATAACCGGACCTGGTCCAAACACCGCGGTAGGTATCTTTGCCCTATTTACGAGAAGAGAGGCATCGGTCCAGCCTGACATTCCGGCAATCTCCGGATTCCTACCTCGAACATATTTGAACGCCTTACTCAGAGCCCTTACAATCTTGCTATCCCTGGAAATTTCCATAGGTTCATGGGGAGGAATTTCTAGGCCCTGTTTTTCTATCTCCTTTAATTGCTCCCTAGTATCAGGACCAACAGCGATTGGATTTACCTCGGCTCTAAATTCAGCATAGGTGTTCTCTAATTGTCTAATCACATTAGACCTTCCCTCTGCCACTTCCTGGAGAACCACCTCTATACCCTCTCTCTCCATAAAATCTTTTAAAAATAAGGCCATTTCTTTCTCTCTGGAAAGTGCATCCTTGTGACTGGGTATTTTTATCAGGTTCTGGCAAAACTCAACCAATTCCTTTTCTTCTATTTGTCCTAAGCACTTTATGATATCACCTTCCATCCTAGATCCCCTGAGCAGAAAAATTCTCTCACTTTTTTTCGGCCAGCTTCTAAAATGCACTGGGTTAAGATACATCTAGACTACGAAAATTTAGATAACCGCTAGTGATTATCCACCAGCTCTCTCTCAACGTATCTCCCTTCCTACCTTTGCCCCTTCCTGAATTGCGTGGTAAAAATCCCTCGGTTCTGCGCAATCCCCAATTTTGTATACCTTCCCTTTAAACTCTGATTCTCTAAGTTCCTGCAAAAGCGTATCCTGGGACTCAAAACCCACGCAGATGATTAGAGAATCAAAGAGGTGACTTTCCTCACTCCCGTCATTTTTCTCAAAAATAGCCTCCTTGTCCTCGACCTTCAAGATTTTCCTTGATGTCAGAATTGAAACGCTCTGCTCTTTTAAGCTATACAAAAGATAGAAACGATTGGTAGAATGCTGATCTTGCAAAATTTCATTCAGGTTGAGCACATCAAATAACTTCACTTTTTTCCCCTGTAAAGCAAGATACCAGGCTATCTCACATCCCACCAGTCCGGCTCCGAGAACAATTACTCTTTCTCCCAGCTCCAGTTTAGCCTGATTATCTAAGACCTCAACCGCAGTGTAAAGAGCTTCTCTTTTTAATCCAGGGATCCGGGGAATTACCTGCTCAGCACCGGTAGCCAGAACAACTGCTTCAGGATCCTCCTCAATTATTAGGGAAACATCAGCTCTCTGTTTAAGTTTCAGCTCAGCCCCACTTTTTTCTATTTTTCTGAGATAATAGTCAAGGAGTCTTTTTACATCTTTTTTGAACAAAGGAACTGAGGAGGGGATCATATTACCCCCTAACCTTTCGTTTTTCTCATGAAGAGTAACCTTATGGCCTCTTTCCTCTAGAGTAAGAGCCGCTTCAAGCCCGGCCGGTCCCCCACCAATCACCACAATTTTCCTTGTTCTATCAGCTTTGCTGATGCGGTATTTTCTCTCTTTACCCAGAGAGGGATTAACCGTACAGCGAACTTCCTGACCAGAAAATAGCCTTTTATGACATTGGTTACACCTTACACAGGGAATAATTTCCTCTACCCTCCCCTCTTCCACCTTAAGAGGCCAGTAGGGGTCGGCAATAAGGGCTCGGCCCAGGGCAATTAAATCTACCTTCCTCTCTTCAAGGATCTGCTGCGCATAAAAGGGGTCGACAACTCCTCCCCCGGCTATGACAGGGACAGAAACTTCTGATTTTATCCTCGCGGCCAGCTCGATAACCTCCCCCGGGAGTGCGTAAAGAGGAGAAACACCCGGATATCTGTAGCTATCCAGCTCATAGGTGGTAGAGGCAACATGGAGGTAATCAACTCCCATCTTCTCCATGTGTTGGGCGATTTTTTTAGCCAATTTTAATTCCACCCCACCTTTTAAATGTTCATAGGCACTGAATTTAAAACCCACTGGAAAATCTTTTCCACACTCTTTCTTTATCCTCCTTACTATTTCTGCAGGAAATCTCATTCTTCCCTCGAAATTTCTTCCATACTCATCTTCTCTCCGGTTGGTATGGGGGGAGATAAACTGACCAATAAGGTAGGTATGGGCTCCGTGAACTTCCACTCCATCAAACCCTGCTATTTTTGCTCTTTTTGCAGCCTCGGTAAATTTTTCTATTAGCTCCTCTATTTCCTGTTTGCTCAATTCCCGGGGAGTATCCTGATAAAGTGGGGTGGAGATAGC
>JBHIBS010000116.1:0-2523 GCA_046759165.1 bacterium
TTGTGGAAAAACACAATGGCACCATTAAAGCAGAAAGTGAGGGGGAAGGTAAAGGGGCAAAATTCACCGTCTTTCTGCCTTATAGGGAAGAGAATTAACATTACATTTAGGAGAAGAAAATGGTTAAAGAGCGAATATTAGTTGTGGATGATGAAGAGGAGACGAGAAGCGTATGTAAGAAGGTTCTAACTAGAGAGGCATACGTCGTCCAGGTAGTGGAGAGTGGGGAGAAAGGCCTGGATACAATCCAAAGTGAAAATTTCAACCTAGCACTTGTTGATTTGAAGATGCCCGGCATGGACGGAATGGAGCTTCTAAAACAAATAAGGACCAATTACAAACACATTGAGGTAATTGTCGTTACTGGACATGGAAGCACCGAATCGGCTATTCAAGCGATGAGGTTGGGAGCCTATGATTATGTTACAAAGCCTTTCGATGTCGCAGAATTGAGTTCGATAGTCAAAAGCTGTTTAGAAAAAAAGAGGTCAGAACAGAGAGAAGTAAAACAAAAAGAGATAAAGATATTGTGGCAGTTAAACAGGATTGTCACTGGCTCCGATGAATTAAATAAAAAATTGGAGGAGCTTCTTAGGCTTACATGTAACTTGTTGATGGTTGGGGGTGGTTCCTTTATGTTTCTTGATGAGAAGAGTAGCAGGTTAGAGATTATAGCTTCCTTTGGACTTTCCGAGAAATTAATAGAGACAATTAAGCCAAAAATAGAAGAAGAACTTTCCAGAGAACTGAAAGAAAGAGAAGGCCCATTCGTAGTGATGAATGAACTCGATGACTATTCCCAATTTGACCATCTGGGAATCAAAAAGAAGGTGATTTCAACGATTTGTGCACCCTTGAGGGTAGAGGATAAAGTGTTTGGGCTAATGAATCTTACCGAGCTTAAAGATACTCCTTTACAATGGGGAGATGAAGATATAGAAATCTTGATGTGCGTTGCCACGCTCGCATCCTTGGCCATTGAAAATGTAACTTTTAATAAAGGCTTGCCTCTCCAAACAAAAGCATTGGAAAAAGCAATCGGGGAGCTGGAAAGTATGAAGAGCCTGAGGTCCAAGATTCTTTCCAGTCTTTTCTTAGAATCGGAGGAAGGGAAAGAGCGCTTTCCTAAGAAATTGGTAAAGGTTGGGAGAATTGCTAAATTGGCAGGGGTCTCTTCTTCAACCATTAGATACTACACGGAAATGGGACTATTGAAAGCGGCTGGGTTATCCCCGGGTGGCTACAGGCTATATGAGGCAAATGAGACGTTGAAAAGAATGGAAAAGATTAGACCGGAAATTGAAAGACGTAAGACCTTGCAGGAAATTAGGGCTGAGCTGGATAATAAAAGTACAGAGTAGAAAAATGAACTTATATGTAATATTACCAATAATTTCTATGATTATCAATTTGAGCTTGGGGAGCTATTTACTCTATAAAAACTGGAAGAGTAGCTTGAATAGAATTCTGGCCTTAATATCTTTCGCATTTGTATTTTGGGCTTTGGGAGAGGTTGGCATAAGGATGGCCTCCAGTGCTGAGCAGGCGACATTCTGGCAGAATTTTTCGGGCTTTGGCTGGCTGTTCATAGGTGGTCTATTTCTCCATTTTATGTTGATTTACTCAAAGAAGAAGAAAATACTGGAGAATAAATTAACCTACTTTTTTCTTTATACACCTCCTGCCGTATTCTTTTATTTAGTCTGGAAGACAAATTTGATTTTCCAGGAAATGGGAAGGTTCCGCCTGGGATACTATGACATACCAGACAAGGGATTCTTATTTTTGATAGCCTGTCTTGAAATCTACTTCTTTTTAGCCCTTTATCTCTGCTGGCAAGGTTACAAGAAATCGTCCAGAATGCAACAAAAGAAACAGGCAAAGTGCATCTTCGTAGGTAGCCTACTTGCTATTATAAGTGGTTCTATAACTGATGCCATCCTTCCCATAGCGGGTATTCCTGTAGTGGGATTAGCGGCTACTTTTAATTCTATATTAGCAGTGTCCATTGTTTATGCTATACAAAAATATGAATTGATGAGTATAACTCCTCAACTGGCGGGAGAGAAAATTATTTCTTCTATGAGTGATTCATTAGTTGTAGTTAACCCGAACGGAGCTATAGCCCTGACAAATAAGGCAACAGAGGAACTCTTAGGATACGGAGAAAAAGAGATGATTGGCAAACCTCTGGAAATGTTATTTGAAAAAGATGAAAAGAGATTGCAAAATTTGTTTAAAGGTGTGACTACTGAAGATTTCAGGATGAAATATTTAACTAAGGATAGAAAAACTATTCCCGTCACCATCAGTAATTCGGTGGTTCGAGATAAATATGGAGATTTAATCGGCAGAGTTATCGTGGCAAAAGATATGCGAGAAATTGAGAATTTGATTGTTGAGCTGGAGAAAGCAAGAAATAATCTGGAAGAAAGAGTGAGGAATAAAACCAGAAAATTAGAGGAGTCGAGAAATGAACTTATGTCGAAATTAGAAGAATTGGAAAAGTGGAGAAGGGTAACA
>JBHIBS010000117.1:0-2506 GCA_046759165.1 bacterium
AGCAGTCTGGTCTAACTTAGTATATATGAAACTCCCTTTTTGTTCAAAGCGGAACGAAAGATTTATATAGTTTATGCTATTTCCCTCATATAAGGACGATAGCGGGTGCTAAAAATGGGAAAACTAGATGTTTACAAGACAAAAGAAACGTATCATAAAGCTCCAGCTAGATTTTAGAAAGATAAAACACTATTGTCAACCAATAAAAAACTTATTGTGCAATTTTTAAAAGACACAGAGTTAGGAAAAACTATAAAAAAATGGAGCAAAGAAAAATTGGTGAGGCCAAATTGATGAAGTATCTTTACAGATGAAGGGATTTATGGAATTACTTTAAGAAATCTTTTAGGGCTGTAACACAAAAGGATATGAAGCAGCTTATCTATCAGCCAGGTACATTGAATGTAATGTTCCAGCAAGCCCTTCCGCTAATGGTGACGCAACTTTCAAAGAAAGTGTGCGGCTTCCCGCTTAAGATCACTTGGTGAACTCTTCAGATTTGGCACTGCCCTGTACGGGGAAGGTGGTTCGAACCCTGTACGGGTCCCCGAACTATTCAATGGGGAGAACCCTTTGGAAGAAGTTTTAGTCTTTCTTATAAAACTGCTTAGGATCTCATTGCCGGGCACATCCTATGTGCATCCCTGACACCAGATATCTAACTTAATTGAGAATACGGTACACAAATTTCAGAACTCTTCGCCTTATCTTAACCCGCAGGAGAGTTTTCAAACCTTGCCAATTGCTATTTTAAGGAAGCGATTTGCTCGTAAATGGGCACCAGAGCCTGGTATGCATTCTTAAAGATAGGATATAGTTTTTCATATCTTTCCCGGAACAGGGAGCGAGGACTGTGGACTTCTACAATCTTTACTAACCTCTCTGCCACTCTAAAATCTTTAAAAATTCCGATGCCTATTCCACCGGCAATGGCAGCCCCCAGTGAGGTAGCCTCCTCCAGCAGGAGAGGACAAAGAATTTTTCTTCCATAAATATCGGCCATGATCTGGCGCAGCAGCCTTCCTTTGGCCCCTCCTCCAATTACCCTCACCTCCTCTACCCGAGCACCTTGGCGCTCAAAGGTATCCAGGATAATCTTCAGGTTAAAGACAATACCTTCCAGAACAGACCTAATAAGATGTTCTCTTTTATGAGTGAGGGTAAGACCAATAAATGCTCCTTTTGCGTCCGGATTCCAGTGAGGACTTCTCTCCCCCATTAAATAGGGTAGAAAAAGTAAGCTGTGAGCACCAGGCTCAACTGATTCTGCCTTCAAATCCATAATTTCATAGGGATCTATCTTTGCCTCTCTGGCAGCTTCAGTCTCCACCCAGCAGATATTATCCTTGAGCCACTGATAAGCTCCTCCCGCGGTCTGCATAGTACCGGCAGGCATAAACATTCCCGGATCGAGGTGAGAGAAGGTAAATGTTCGTTTTTCGGGATCATAAATAGGTTTTCGACTGGCCAGAGCAATCCAGGAAGAGGAACCCACGTAGTTATAAGAACTTCCTTCCCTTACCACTCCCGCTCCTACCGCAGCACAAGGTCCATCACCTCCACCCATCACTACCGGGGTGCCCGGCCTGAGGAAAACCTCTTCACTAATTTCTCTTATGACCTCACCTACCACATCTATAGAAGTATGTAATTCGGGCAAAATTTCCACGGGGATCATGGCTGCTTTTAACATCTGGGCAGACCACTCTCTTTTCTGGATATCAAACAAATTCATCCCTGAGGCATCGGAGTAATCAGTAGCAAACCGATGAGTTAATCGGTAAATGATATAATCCTTGGCATGTACGAACTTATGGACCTTTTTGAAAATTCCCGGTTCATTATCCCTGACCCACATGATTTTGGCTGCTGAATAGGTGGGACTGATGCGATGACCGGTGATTGCATATACCTCATCCTCTCCCATAATCTCCCTAATTCGGTTTGCCTGCTCAACTCCTCTTTGATCTGCCCAAATAATGGAGTTTCGTAAAGGATTTCCTTGTCGGTCCAGTGGCAGACATCCCATCATCTGTCCACTGAAACTGACGCAAGCCACATTCTTATTAGATATTCTGGCCTTCTTTAATAGATCTTGCGTAGAAATACAAACTGCTTTCCACCAATCCATGGGCTCCTGTTCCGCCCAATTCACTCTAGGATAACGAGTCACATAACTATGAAAACTACTAGCTATGAGCTTCCCCGTTGAATCGTAGAGTGTCGCCTTGTTGCCGGTACTCCCCAGGTCATGGGCTAAAATATATTCTTTTTTCATTTAATTGCAGGTACCAAGTTAATTTTGAGTTCAATGATTGAATGATCGTATCATGGATCATTTCCTCTGGCAGGCAGAAACCGGTTATTTGTGGAAGGTTTTTGCATTAATTGGCACAGACTTAAATGCTTTATCTTCCCCTGGTATACCTTTCAATGAACCGGTATGGATACGGGAGAGGGATATCGCTCGCTTTTTTTAGTTTATTCATCTCTTCCTCTGAAAGCT
>JBHIBS010000118.1:0-2469 GCA_046759165.1 bacterium
AGAGCAGGGGACTGAAAATCCCCGTGTCGGTGGTTCGATTCCGCCTCCCGGCACCTTTTTAAAGCTCACTGTTTGGGCAGGGTCAGCGACGATTCTGCCTTTTTTCTTGTAAACAGGCTTTTACTCTGATAGCATGGATTTATGTGGGGGCCTAAGCAGAAGGTTTTTCTCCCTATTCTTATCCTCTTACTGCTATCAATGCCTGTATTTTCTTAAGCCAATGATGCCCGATCCTTCACGGGAAAGGTGGGTGGAGTGTCTGAGGGCGACACCATCTCAGTCATGCGTCGCGGCAGAGCCGTAAAGGTCCGCCTGCATGGGATAGGTTCAATGGGAGAAGCCGAAGAGGGGGAAAGGCATGTTTAAGATTCGTGCACGTTCTGCACGAGCGTCCCCCAAACTCAAGCTCATTACCGAGAATAAAATGTAAGTAAGTGCAGGCCTTTGAAAAAGGCAGAAATGATTTTCACCAGCCCCCCTTCCTTTTGGAGGTGAGGAGTAGTATATTTATTGAGATTTGATCAAGATAACACATACGATTGAATCCTGGGGGGCACCATCTGGCAGACGACAGTGCCGGAAGTTACTTGCCGATGGTTATTGGGCTCAGAGTTGCGATACAGGTCACTCAGAAGATGGCTCCCGGGTTCATGAAGAAGGAAAGAGCTTATGATCGCTCAGACTGCTCCGGGGAGAAAGGAGGTCTCGAGTGATAAAGCGTCCCATTGAGAATCATAAACTAACCAACGCAAGAGGAAAACTATGAAGCCCAAAGTCAGTCTCTCGTACACCCAAGCAGGTGTTGATACTGCAAAGGAAGAATATGCACTAAAAAGATTACTCAAATGGACTGAAAGAAGCTTTTCTTTGAGAACTGGCTTAGGATGTCCAAAGCTCAAGACAGGCTATTTTGCAAACGTGATTGATATTGGAGGGGGTATTGGTCTCGCCATATCCACAGATGGTGTGGGAACGAAAATTCTCGTTGCTCAAATGGTGGGTAAGTACCACACTATAGGGATAGACTGTATCGCAATGAATGTTAATGATATTATTTGCGTTGGAGCGGAACCACTTTCCATGACGGATTATATTGCGATTGAAGATCCTCATCCTGATTTGCTCGAAGAAATTGGAAAAGGTCTTTATGAAGGTGCTAAAATTGCAAAAGTCTCTATTTCTGGGGGAGAAATGGCCCAAGTTAAAGAAATGATCAGGGGTTCGAGAAACGGTTATGGACTTGATCTGGTGGGCACATGTGTGGGCAAAGTTCCTCTCGATAAGATAATTATAGGCCAAAATATAGAAGAATACGATGTTGTGATCGGCTTGAGGAGCAGCGGAATCCATTCTAACGGGCTCACCTTGGCCCGCAAGGTTTTTTTTGAAAAAGCGAATTTCGAAATCGATAAACACGTTAAGGAGTTAGGCAGGACTATCGGAGAAGAATTACTTGAACCAACACACATTTACGTCCCAGAAATTACCGAAATGTTAACACGGGATTTAAATCTGAAGGCCCTGATAAATATAACAAGTGATGGATTCCTTAATCTAACGAGGGTCGAGGCAGATGTGGGGTATGTTATAGATTTCCTTCCCGAACCTCAGCCAATTTTCTCTTTGTTACAAGAATTCGGCGACATTGACAAAGCCGAGATGTTCACCGTTTATAATATGGGGATTGGGTTCTGTGTGATTGCACCACAAAGTGAAGTGGAAGCTATTATGAACATAGCTAAAAAGCATGGTGTAGATAGTTATAGAATCGGATATGCTGTTGAAGATCCAGAGAAAAAAGTGGTAATTCAACCTGAAAAATTGCTAGGCAAAGGAAATAGATTTTTCGAAGCTTCTTGATCTTACGGTCGGTCTCAGAAATCCTTTTCTCCTTCCACCCCTAATGGATCCAAATCAATCTCCTTTTCCCGCCCAAGCATTGCCGAACCAATGCTTCTCTCTAATTCTGTAACTCTGTGAATTCTGACTGAATTCTGGGGACACAATACTTATCTGCTTCTTCGATTGGGTTTTGGCCCCGGTTTTTGCTTCCGAAGGCTGCGGCTCAGTGCCCGCTCTAGCCCGTCGATAAAGCTCTCACCACCGAGAGGCCTGCCTGTGCGCTCGTGTCTGCGTAGGAGACTGACGTCTCGGTCTGCGATCTGCCCGGCAATAAACCTCCCCCAATCATCGACAAGCTCCAACAAAGGAGATACCTTGACAAGCCGATTGTTGCGTCCAACAATGTGCGCGGTGGCGCTGCTCCAGGGATACTCTCCAGGACGATCAACGAGCCCGGCCCGCACTGGATTCATCTCGATGTACCTGGCAGCAGCCAAAAGATACCTTTCTTCCATCGCGTAAGAGGTAAAGCGTCCTTGCTACAAATGGCCCCGCCATCCTTCGCGAAAATTGATGTGACGTGTATAGCGGCGGTGAGCTTCACCGATCCCCCTTCTGAGGCCATCC
>JBHIBS010000119.1:0-2466 GCA_046759165.1 bacterium
TTTTTCAGGGATACTAGAGATGAGATTCACATTCCAGCCTATAGTTTTCCTACCCGACAGAAAGTAGGCCGAGTGAAGTACAAAAATTTGGCAACTCTAAAGAAACCTAGTGTGTCACTATAAGTCTTCACTAACCACCCTCCCACTCAACCCTTTGCATCTTGTGTATTTTATGGTAAAATACTCCCATATTAAGTGTTCTCCGTTTCTTCCCTCCTGGAGATATTTCTGCAGGAAGAGATTATGGGGTAGGAGCAAGTATAAGGAATTTCCTTCAGAAAAATCAACGATACTCAATGAGAATATGAAATGATAAAAAATATACCAAAACCAATTTCAGGAGGACTAATTCTCTCGTATAAATGTCCTGCTGAGTGTCGACATTGTATGTATGCTTGTTCACCAAAATGGGATGGGGATTGGATTTCACAAGAAGAATTGAAAAAGATTTTGATGCAACTGGCTGGCAAGATAGAACCGAGCCCTTACGGCTCTGAGGCAATGAGCCTCAACTATGGACTCCATTTTACTGGAGGGGAACCTTTTTTAAATTACGAACTGCTGTGTAACGCAGTAGAGATTGCTGACGAATTGAATATCCCCTCTACGTTTGTGGAAACAAACTGTTACTGGTGTGTCAATGATGAGTTGACCAGAAAGAAGCTCCAACTTCTGAAAGAGAGAGGATTAAAAGGGATCTTGATTTCTGTCAATCCGTTTTATCTAGAATATGTACCTTTTGAAAGAACAGAAAGAGCTATTAGAATCAGCCGAGAAGTATTTGGCGAGAATTTGATGGTTTATCAGCGGGGGTATTACAGACGGTTTAAAGAACTGGGAGTCAAAGACAGGGTCTCATTTGAAGATTATCTAAAGCTCGAAAAGAAAGAAGATTTTGCAGGGAGGGTAGAATTTTTCATAATGGGTAGGGCAGCCTATAAATTAGAAGGGAAACTAGAGGGATGTTTTCCAAAACGTCGGGCAGGCTACTTTTTTAATGAGTCATGCAGGCCGCCATTCTTAAGAAGCTGGCATAACCACTTTGATAACTATGGGAATTATGTGCCAGGATATTGTGCAGGGATTTCTTTGGGAAATTGCCGAGATTTGGAAAACCTATTGGAAAAAGGTGTGGAGGCGGAAGAATACCCCATTTTAGGATTCTTGATGAATGAGGATTTAGAAGGTCTTTTCCAATTTGCCAAAAACTTTTCTTATAGGGAACCTCCGGAAGGCTATTTCTCAAGGTGTCATCTTTGCGTGGACGTTAGGAAACATCTGGTGGCAAAGAAAGAATTTAAGGAATTGAAACCGACGGAATTCTATTTGCATTTGTAGTAGAAAAGTGTTATTTTAGACGGTCTTCCACTGATGATACTGTAAGGAAGGTTGGAGATGTATGTCGAAGTCCAGAACGTCATCACTTTCCCTGAGGATCTTGGCTGATATTAATGAATGTCCCGCACATTCCCCAATATCTCGTATCTGGTATATTTGAATGATAGATAGGGAGATGTATTCATAAGATGAAGCTAGTACGCTACCTATATCAAGAAAAGACCTGTTGGGGTATTCTTGACGGTGAACAAATTGAAATACTAAAGGTTTCCCCCCTCGAAAAGGTAATATCAACTCGAAGAAGGGTTTTGCTGAGAGAAGTGAGACTTCTTGCTCCACTAAGCCCCCCCAACGTGATTGCTATAGGTCTGAATTACAAGTCTCATGCTCAGGAAAGCGGGATGAGATACCCTGATAGGCCAGTGGTTTTTGCCAAGACCACGAACTCAGTTATTGGCCCGGGGGATGATATTATCCTGCCCTCAATAGCTCCAGACAAAGTGGACTACGAGGCGGAATTAGCAGTAGTCATGGCCAAGAAATGTAAGAATGTAACTAGGAAAAATGCTTTAGATTATGTTCTTGGTTATACATGCGGTAACGATATTACTGCGAGAGATTGCCAGCTTAAACAGGATACACAGTGGACTCGAGCTAAGAGCTTTGATACATTTTGTCCTTTGGGTCCGGTGATTGAGACCGTCTTGAATCCTGATAATGTCGCTATTGAATCTAGACTTAACGGAAGGGTGATGCAGGAGGGCAACACGCGTGACATGATCTTTTCCTGTGCTGAGGTGGTAAGCTATCTTTCCCAGGGTATGACTCTTTACCCGGGCACTGTAATCTTGACAGGTACGCCCTCGGGGGTAGGATTTGCAAGAAAACCACCGATTTTCCTACGGGCGGGTGATCGTCTCGAAGTAGAAATTGAGGGAATAGGCACTCTTGAGAATAGGGTCACCCAGCTATCGGGAAAGATATCAAGTCAACAAGCTGCGAATTTTTGAAAAGAGAGTTGATGTTTGAAATTTCAATTTCATTTCAATGAATAATTATGTACGGTAAAATGAAGTCTGTAAAGATGCTCCAGAAGGGTATCTCATCACGTGGCTCCCCGGATTGGAC
>JBHIBS010000120.1:0-2409 GCA_046759165.1 bacterium
CCCATGCTGGAGACCGGCATACATGAGATTGACCTTTGCCGCTGGTATATGGAGGATGAGGTGACCAAAGTGTATGCCAGAAAGATAAATGTTTTAAATCCTGAAATTGCTGATACTTACTGGGTGGTTCTAACCTTCTCTCATGGCGGAATTGCTGTAGTTGAGACCTCCTGGCTTCTCCCCGATAGAGCCCCCACTGAATTAAATTCTACAGTGGAGGTTATAGGCTCGAGGGGTGTTGCCTATATCGAATCTCCCAGTGACAGTATGCCCATCTGGACCGAGAAGAGGAGTGAGTATCCTGACATTTTTTTCTGGCCAGTTATTGATGGTCATGCTCTGGGAACAGTTCGCCGGATGCTGGAGTATTTTGCTCGCTGTGTACTTAAGAGAGAGCCCCAGAGAAAGGTTTCTTTCAAGGATGTCCGGGCGTCAATAAGGATAGCTCTGGCGGCAGTAGAGTCTGCAGAAAAGGAGAGAGAAATATCACTGTGAAGATTATCGCTGGTGTAAAATCCTTGTTCCTCGGGATGAGATCAATTTACTCGAGAAAGGAACAGATGAGGAGCTCGGACTTGTCATTGCCAGGGAAAGCGGTATCTATTCACGGGATTATGTATTCCCTCATTGCTCTGCCGATGTTGCGGTATCGAATGGAGATACCATCTGGGTTGGAGAACTTCAACTAAAGGCCATTCGCACCCCGGGGCATAGTCCAGGGTCAACCTGCTACTTTTTAGAATACAAGGGGAAGAGGACTCTTTTTGCCGGAGACGTGGTGTTTTACGGTGGAGAGATTGGTCTTTTAAATTACTGGGGCTCAAATCTTGCTGATTACCGCAATTACATTGATCGTCTGGCCAATCTCTCTGTGGATGTGCTTTTGCCAGGACATAAGCTATTTACTTTAAGGGATGGCCAGCAGCATATAGATCGGGCAGTCTCAGCTTTAAAAAACCTATCAGTACCTCCAACTTTTATATAAGCTTCTTGAGAGAGGGCCATTGACTCATGGAAGCAAAGTTTGTAACATAATTGAGTGAAATTGCTGAAAAAGAGCTGATCCCTATTTGCCAGCAACTGATAAGAATACCCGGCTACAAGGAGGTACAGGAAAGAGAGAGAAAAAAATCGTCTTATTTACAGTAGATACTTTGGAAAAATTGGAAAAAGAAGATCTAGAAGTACACCTGCGGGAAGTCGTGGGGGAAGGTCTAACGGAATTACCAGGTTAGAAAAGGGGGTGATGAATAGATAAAAAAATGGCTCAGTTTTGGCAGAAAATAGGACCAAGAGGGTAAAGGAGGTCAAGATGAGTAAGAATCTTTTAAAGGTTGTGGGCCTAACAGTGAGTCTGGCCCTGGCGATCTCACTGAGGGGGTTACCTGCTGGAGCAGCCAAAACCGGAATCAGAGTTCTCGTTTTCGCCCAAGGTTTTGCCTGGCCGGAGCTCTTTGGTAGCACTGGAGTAGATGAGACAGAGAGGTTAAAGCAGTTTGAGGAAAAAGAAGGAGTGGATGTACGGATCGAATGGGGAGATGAAACTGCGATCAGGCAGAAAGTAGCTGCCGATTTTGCTGCAAGAACCGGCCGCTACGATTTAGTGCTGGTGGGAACTGACGGAGGTGTACAGACTTACGGATACGGTGGCTTTCTGGAGCCTCTGGATAAATACCTGGAGCTGTATCCTGGTGAATACTTTGATCCCGAAGATGTTTATCCCCAGTTTTTGGATGCCAACCGGGTTGAAAGAGTACTCTATGCACTGCCCTACTACTCCTTCGGAGCCGGTATAATGTACAGGAAGGATATCTTTGATAAATATGGGCTCGCTTCTCCTAAAACTGCAGATGGACTCTACCAGGTGCTGGAAGCGTTAAAGTCAGGTTTGCGTGGAGAGGGAATAACCGATGTTTATCCAGTAACCATGCGTGGTGCACCTGGTGAGGAACCTACTTTAGATGTGGCAGGATTTGTCTATGCCTGGGCCGGATATCCTGCCTGGTTTGAGGGAGGGGCAGGGACTCCTGACCAGATCAGGGAGAAAAAAGCCATGCCCATTTTCACCGGGGATTTTGTTCCCGGATTCCGTGCCTTTGTTGAAATTTCCCAGAAGTACGGCCCTCCTGGAATTTCCACCCACACCTGGGTAGATATGATGAATATTTATGCTATGGGTAAAGCAGCGATACTTATGCCCTCAGCTATTAATGCCTATGCAGCTCTTGGGATTACTGAAGATGAAAAGGTCAAAAAGTATACCAGATTTGTCAAGATTCCCACCGGACCTGGTGGAAAGCAGATACAGAGCTTTTGGACCTTCTCCCTGGGAATTAATAAAGACTCAAGGCATAAAAAGGAAGCCTGGAAAGTGCTTACTTTCCTTATGGGGAAAGAATCCATGCAGGC
>JBHIBS010000121.1:0-2386 GCA_046759165.1 bacterium
GAAACATCAAAGCTCTAGCAAAACTCACCCCTGATCTAGGAATCGTTGCTTTGGGCGTGGGTATGTTGATGATCTCGGGAGAATTCGATCTTTCAGTGAGTACAGTGCTGCCATTTTGTTCATACGTTTTTGTGTTGTTGCTGCGAGCAGGCGTGAATTTGGTTTTGAGCCTATTTATCGCCATGGGGGTGGGAGCTCTTCTGGGCCTCTTAAACGGCCTTATTACCGTAAAAGGACATATCCCTTCCTTCATAGCCACCCTGGGGACAATGATGTTCTGGAGGGGGGTATTGTACGTTCATTCCCGCATGTGGCCCATAGGTATAAGAGCTTACCTGCCCGCAGGATCATCTTTCGAGCATGTTCTGACAGGTGAGATCGGGGGGGTCCTCCCGGCACAGGTGGTTTGGTTTGTAGTGTTTGGACTGATCCTGGGGGTGGTGCTTCATTTCCATAAATTTGGTAATTGGGTCTACGCTACCGGAGACAATAAAGAAGCAGCCAGAGCCATGGGAATAAACACCGATAGGGTAAAGACGATTTGCTTTATGATTGTAGGGATCTTATCTGGCTTTGTGGGGGTGATGCAGCTCCTCCGACTGGGATCATTCGCTGCCACGCAAGGACTGGGATTTGAGCTTAAGGCCATCGCCGCTGCCGTGGTGGGAGGAACCTTCCTTATGGGAGGCGTAGGAAGTATAGCAGGCATTTTTTTGGGAGCACTTACCATCCAAATCCTGGAGAATGGGCTCATCTTAATGAGGGTCCCCGTATTCGGGATTACTGCATTTATAGGTCTAGCCATAATTTTGTTTGTTGTCTTGAATACCTATGTGAGAAGAAGGATGATGAGGTAAATGGACGGTGGCGGCCGAGCAGTTGTTTGAGATTTTTGGTAGGCTAGGTTGAAAACTAGAAAAAAGAGGAGTTTCGAGCCATGAGAGGTTCTTCTGTAGGCGGTAAACCGGAAAGAAGTCTGGTTAAGATGGTAAACGTCCACAAGTGGTTTGGAAAAGTTCACGCCCTAAAAGGGGTCGACTTTGAGGTCAGGTACTCTGAGGTCCTGGGTTTAGTGGGTGACAATGGTGCCGGTAAATCAACATTGATAAAAGTTTTGTCTGGATACCACCTGGCAGATAAAGGGGAAATACATTTTGAGGGAAAAAGAGTGAATATCACCTCCTCTCTCGTTGCTAGAAAATTAGGCATCGAAACCGTCTACCAGGAGCAAGCCCTAGCACCTAACATGAGTATCTCGAGAAACATCTTTATGGGAAGGGAGTTGGTAAAATCATTAGGATTTATGGATAAGAAAGCTATGGATGGGGGAAGCATGGAAGCCCTGAAAAGCATCGGATTGCATCTGAGATCGCCCGATGCACTCATTGCCATGCTGTCAGGAGGAGAGAGACAAGGGGTGGCTATAGCCAGAACCCTGCATTTTAAGGCTAAACTGGTGATAATGGATGAACCCACTATCGCCCTGTCGGTTAAAGAGGCTCAGCAAGTATTAGAGTTCATAAAACAATTAAGAAAAGAGGGAATTTCAGTCATCTTCATAACCCACAACCTCTACCATGTATTCCCCAGTGCCGATAGATTTGTCGTTTTGACCAGGGGGCAAAAGATAGCAGACGTGGAGAAAAAAGATACCTCCATAGATGAGCTTGCTGAATTGATAGTAAAGCCGCCTTCTCATAATTGAGACCGTCTTCAAACAAAAAAGGGCAGAAAGTGAAACTGCGTTTGAGGAAAGATTCAAAGTTAAGGTTTGTCAAACTTTTTTTTACCTATAGATCTTCCAGTATCTTTCTGGCCTTTATTGGCTTAATATTATTACTTACTCTCTTTTCTCAGCATCGTTTCATCAGTCATGCCAACCTCAGAGTTCTTCTGGCACTGGGACCCGAATTCAGTATCGTTGCTTTGGGTGTTGGTATGTTGATGATCTCTGGGGAGTTCGATCTTTCGGTTGGTTCAATTCTGGTATTCTGTTCCTTCATTTTTATAAGATTGTTTGAAATAAAGATGAATTTATTCTTAGCCGGAGGTATCACCCTTGGGGTAGGAGCTCTCCTGGGTTTCTTAAATGGTCTCATCACCACCAAGGCGCATATTCCTTCTTTCATAACTACTCTGGGGACGATGATGCTCTGGAGAGGGATGACCCTTATCTTGTCCCAGGGGTTCACCAGGCCTTTTAATCCTGAGGTCGTGCCACTTTTTTCCAGTGTCTTAACCGGTAAAATCGGAGGAATTATCCCCGCACAGGTGGTTTGGTTCGGGGTGTTTGGACTGATCCTGGGGGTGGTGCTTCATTTCCATAAATTTGGTAATTGGGTCTACGCTACCGGGGACAACAAAGAAGCAGCCAGAGCCATGGGCA
>JBHIBS010000122.1:0-2377 GCA_046759165.1 bacterium
TGTCGTCATCATTGGTATCATTACCACTAATGTCAGGAGCATAAGAATTGTTGCTACAACTGCCGCACTATTGAAATCAAATTGACGAAAGGCATAGAAATACATCTGTAAAGCCATGACATTTGAAGCTCCACCAGGCCCTCCCATGGTGGCAATATAAACTATATCAAAGATCTTGAGTTCCCAAAGAACGGTCATTGTGACAACAACCATAGTAATGGGTTTAAGTAGGGGAAGTGTTACACTAAAGAATATGCGCAGCGGCGTTGCTCCATCTATCTTGGCAGCCTCGGAGTAATCTTTGGGTATCGTCCCCAGTCCAGCAGAGTACAGAACCATGCTGAATCCGGCCCATAACCAAACTGAACCAAAAATCAGTGCAAAAAGAGCAGTTTCGGGATAAGCAGTCCATGTTTTTGGTTCAACTCCGAGAAAAGTAAGAAAGGCATTTACTATCCCTACATTTTTATCAAACATAAAACGCAAAATTACCCCACCAACAATCATGGGGGTAATCATCCCTAAAAATATTACCGACTTTATTATTGACCCTCCCTTTACGTCTTTCAGAATGATGGCCAATATAAGACCAAGAAATGTAGTCAGGGGAAGGTGGATAAAGATCCATAGCAAATTGTGAAGAAGAGCTCCTAAAGGAAATCCGGAAGAGAAACCCCTGAGATTTAATATCTCCTTTCTACTTAAAACATTCAAGTAGTTAGCCAGGAAGGTAAACTTACCTGAAGAGGAAAAAAAACTGAGATAAATCGTACTAACCACCGGAAATATTATAAAAACACCTATGAGAGCAAGAACGGGGGCAAAGAAAAAAAAATGCAAGAAATTCCCTTTTCTACTCAGCATCCCCTCTCCTTATGGAACCGTCAAGAAAGGGGAGAATAAAACTCTCCCCTTTCTTGTATTTTCTCTTCTTTATGGAGCTTTCTCCTCGAGCACTTCGAGCACATCATCAAGCCGAGCCGGTCTTACCCATAAGAGCTTCAACTGATCCCAAAACGAAGTCTGGAACTCTCCTCCGATCGCATCATCCAAATCCAGCATGGCTGCCTTTCCGTGCATTACTTCAGCTACTCTCCTATCAACCGCCGGGTAGGCATCCAGAGGAACACCAAGGTTAGTGGCGATGTGGCCACCCTGTTTTACCTGGATTTCTTGACCTCTTGAAGAAGCAAGGAAGCTGAGAAGTTGCTTTGCTTCCTTTGGATATTTGGTGTAAGCCGGAATGAAACAGATATCGGGATTAAAAACCAGTCCCGTTGCTCCCGGGAGAGAGAAAACACCTAAATCATCTGGATCATCAACCATACCGGTTATCCAGCTACCCATGAAATATAGTCCATAATCTCCATTCCACCACAACTCCAACGCCTGGGTCCACTCAATAGGTTCACTGAAGTATCCTGCTTTCAGTAAAGGAACGAGTCTTGCTGCAAATACGGCTTTCACTAAGGGATCTGTCCAACTAATTTCACCGGCGGTAAGGTCTTTGTGGAGATGTGGACCCCCAAAGGTCATCAAAAAGTGTTCAGTCACATCAGACAGTGGCCACCCAACACCATCACCGCTGGCTATAGGAGCGTCTATACCCGGTATCTGACCAATCTTTTCGAGTAGCGCCACAAATTCCTTCCAGGTTTTGGGTGGTGTCAGATTATGCTTCTCGAAGAAGGATTTTCTGTACCAGAAACCGGGCTTGATCTTCCCTGTGTACGCCGCCCCATAAATCCTATCACCAACCTTAGCAGAGCTCAAAGCGCCGGGCAAAAAATCAGCTTCATCAATGATATCGGTAACTTCCAGCACGTGGCCTTCCCGGGCTTTCTCAGTGACGAACCAACCCCACATGAAGATCACATCACCCGGTGTCATCTTGGCTTCAAACTGCGTCGGCAGGAGGGGCGATAAGTCTTCAGCCCTGTAAATTCTGTACTCGATATCTATTCCTGTTTCCTTCTCGAATGCCTCTAGAACAGGTAAAAATGCTTCTCTTTCTGCTCCAGACCAGCCACTTATAAGTGTCAGAGTTTTTTGCCCTGCATACCCTGTGACACTGGCAAAAACTACCACGCCAACAACCAAAACTAACAAGACAGTACGCTTCATCAGTCCTCCTCCTTTAAAGATATGGTTCATTCTTCCTGAAGCTCCCCAAGACTAACATTTCCCTTAGGTAACTTTTGTTCCCCAGTTAGATCAGGCCCTGCCTGCCAGTAGGCAAGCTATCCAATTTTTCCTCACCTCCCTCCAGGCCTTCTATTTCTAACATTCTCTTATCCGAATTTTTCCAGAAAAAGACCCGGCTTGCTGAAAATCTGCTGCAGGACACGAAGAGCGGCTCCCTTTGCACAAGGTAGCT
>JBHIBS010000123.1:0-2355 GCA_046759165.1 bacterium
AATCCATCAGTCCTGTTTCAGGAGGACGAGATAATAAATAGCATTAAACATAAGAAGACCGAGCGGAGACAGATTGCGGTAGAATAATCACCGACTCTTTTCGGGAAGCTTGGTTATGGTACAACAATCAAACATCCCTATGTTCGTTCAATTGTACAAATATTCAACAATTAAGTATTTTGTTAACTTACTACTCATCACACTATATAGTTTTGTTAACACATTGCACAAAATAGCGGATTGTGCAATCTTTGATAACTCCCGTCCCTTTTCCCTTATCGGCAAAGAACCGCAAGCGTAAGACGGGAACCGTTAGACGAAGTTCGAGTCCCGTCCGGCGAGCAATACTTTTTTCTCCTCACTGGCCCTGCTACAAATGTTGCTTCACTAACAGTTATTGGTAAATTTCTAGCCAAAAGGTCTGTTATGGTTTAGTTGCTCTTCATTGCCTTTTGTGCTATAATCCCAAGCATAATCCTTAACTAGCTCTATTTGACCTTAGGCATAGATATTAAAACTACAATTGGTAGGGTAGGCGAGGTCATCGCTCATATTTTGAAGGTAGCTTCCGCGATTGTCCTTTTGTTTCTTGTGGCAAATAGTGTTCGCCATGAATCTAAAAGATCAAACAAAAAGGAAATGGAAAGGTATTAAAGATATGAATACATATGGTCTTAAGGAAAAAATATTGCCGACTATCCAAGGATTTTTAGAGGACCACTTTAAGATGTCTGCTACAAGCATTATTAGAAAAGAGGCATTTGATACCAACGACAACTTCATTATCCTTTTATTTGGTGACCTTTTAGGGATTCCTAATCCTGTCTCATATTATACTTTGGAGCTTCTTCCTTATTTGGCCGAAGAACTCGAAGGCTGGGAGAGAAGGATGCAGAATAGAAAAAGCATTTTCGCAGAGAAACTTGGCCAGTATGATTTCTGTTGTTAGGTTGGAAGAGGCGAATGATTATGGTTAAGAAAGATTGGATTTTGGCAGGCATAAAGGCAATAGTTTGGTATGGATTTCGTTGCTAGTTTCTCCACAGCATAAAGAATCCAGTAAATATATACCAAAGTGCTTTGATTTTACATGTGTTCTGTTATATAGCTTCTTTTTGTTGTCTGATTATAAGGCCTGAAGGCTTTAAGAAATTGTTCAAAAAATAGCCACCAAAGCAGAGACTCTGTGGAACTTAAGTTATGAATGGCATTTTAAGTCGAAAATTTATTTTCTTCGCAGGTAAAGGTGGCTCGGGAAAGACAACTTGTGCTGGTGCCTTCTCAGTTTATTTAGCTCAATCTAAACAACCGACTTTAATTGTTTCTACTGATCCTGCTCATTCTCTTTCTGATATGTTTGGCTCAAAAATTGGCTTTAAAGAAACCAAAATAACTAATAATCTATGGGGAATTGAGATAGACCCTAAGAGAGAAGCGAAAAGATATATGGAGGCAATAAAGGAAAAGATGCGAAATATTGTTAGTAGCGTAATAGTGAATGAAATAAAAAGACAAATTGATATAGCGTATCTGTCTCCAGGAGCAGAAGAATCAGCGATATTCGATAAATTCATAGAATTAATGGAGAGAATAAATAAGCCCTATGAAAAGATTGTCTTTGATACAGCTCCTACAGGGCATACCTTAAGACTACTTACCTTACCAGAAATGTTAGGTGCCTGGATTGAAAGACTGATAAAGAAAAGGAGACAAGCAATGAGCCTAATGAGGGAGGCTTCTGCTGTTGATAAAAAATTAGAGGGAAGAGTGAGAAGTGACCCTGTGATTGAAATCTTGGAGAAGAGAAAAGCAAAATTTGAAATGGCAAGGACATATTTGGTAGATAACAAATCAGCAAGTTTTATTTTTGTATTAGATGCAGAAAAACTCTCGATTTTAGAGACAGAAAGAGCGATCTCATTATTAAAAAGGCACGCCATATCCGTAGATGGGATTATCGTCAATAGAATTATCCCTTCTCGGGATGATGAATTCCTAAGAAAGCGGAAAACCATCCAGGATAGATGCCTTCAGGAAATAAGAGTTAAATTCAAGGGATTGATTTTGAGCTATATTCCACTTTTAGAATCGGATATCCAAAGCATTGAAGATTTACAAAAAGTAAGTCGTATATTTAATAATCTCTTTTTATGAAGTAGGTTAGTCTTTAGCTGGAGGGGCAAAACTTTGGCGTGGAAAATTTTGCCCAAAAGAAGTTAACTGCCTGCTTTTAGTAGGCATAAGCTGATGATTAGAGAAGTAATGAGAAAGGTTCGGATTTTTCCTTGGCTCGGGGAAGACTCTTGCCATTCCAGACGTGACCTGCGATGAGCATCCAACAAAAGGGCGTTTCGT
>JBHIBS010000124.1:0-2331 GCA_046759165.1 bacterium
CTATACAGAAAAATCTTCTTTGACGATCTATAAGCTTCGCCGTTCCTCCGAATTCCTTTGTTTTTGTCTGGAGCAATTCTACCATCACTGCGGGCCCAATGCCAGACAATAATATTTCCTCAATCATTTGCTCTTCCATAACTAGACCTCCTGCAGTTTCCGCGAGTATCTTTAATTTATCCCGTGCCTCTCAAACCGATTCGAATAAAGGTGCTTTTTGTTGTAGTATCTCATCTATTTGAAGATGTTATTTATGCTGTTGCTCCAATGGGATATTTTTCATCTTCAGCAGCAGTCGGCGTACGTAAGATTTGCTTTATGTCTGCTATCATCTCATCTTCCCGGGAAGAGAAGCGCAAATCTCTCTTTTGGGTTTGGCTATAGATACCATAAAGACAGCAGTCTTCTAAACGGAGTCGAGCCAAAAGAAGCCAACCCATGAATTCTTTTACTTTTTCCTGGGGAATTTCAATAACCAGAATGAAATACCCTTTCACCGTAAAGCAAACAAGATCATAACTTCCTTTGAGCTCCCTCACTTTGTCTCTTATCACATCTAAGACATAATCCGTCCCTGTCCCAAAGAGGTCTATTTCTTCTATATTCTTTTCTTCTTTCATTTATATTCCCTCCTCAAATCTTAAGTCGAACATCGCCTTGCGAATTACGAAATTCACCCTTTCCTTACCGACTTTGGAAAGGTCAATCAAATAGATTTCCCCATCGAGTTCCAAATCTTCGTGAATTGCCTCTAGGATAATATCAACCGCGGCTTTGGCTTGTTTTTTGGGTAAACCACCTTTTTCAGCTGCTGATATAAGGGCTTTTTTGGTAATCATTCTCATCATATCACCTCAAATCTATTGTTTAATAATCAAGGTACAATTTATTCATGTGAAGAATTATCCAATTACAAAAGTCAGTGTAACATAATGATTTGTCCTTTTCAATTAAGCAAGTATTATTTATTTTTAGAACTATTACAATTTTTTGTCAATGAATAATAGGCTCTATAATAAAATGTGTTGCTAAAAACAAAGAAAGAGCGCTAACTTTAGGTGTATAATGAGAGTATCTTATCAAATACTTAAATCAACACCAAAGCTATGCACTCTTTCACTCATAATAATATGGCAACACTGTTAGATTTACAAGGTTTAGTAATCTACAGCATTAACTCAACTGCATCATTCCACGAGGTCAAAGTCGGAAGGCCTGGGAAAGTAAAATGTTGTCCTTACTGTAAGAGTTGTTCATTTACAAAGCATGGTTTTGGCAGAACCAGAAGGATACTTCACGGCCGGACTACTGACGGCCTCCCCTTGTATCTCCTCTGGCGCTCATGCAGACATAAGTGCAAGAACTGTTTGAGAACCTGGAGCAAGTCTCCGCCCGAATGGCTGGTTTCCGGCAAGCGCCGTTTCAGCGAGTCCTGTGAGGCGCAGGTATTAAGAATACTGCAAGGAACCAGCTTTGCGGAAACCACTCGTCAGACTACTCTAAGCTATGGAACCTTGCGCAGATGTCTTTTTGAAAAAGTACCGCATAGTATATTAGTTAATATACCTAAAGAAGAACCAGAGATTAGCATAGGTATTGATGAACACTCCAGAGCAAAAAGAAACTATGCTATCACTGTTTGCCTCTTAAAACCCAGACAAGAATTACTGGGCATTATTCCGCTAAGAAACAACTATAATCTGAAAGCATGGGTAAATAAATACTGGACAGAACAAGAGAAAGAAAGGGTTTCCGAAGTATGTATTGATATGTCCGGAGGGTGGAAGAAAACCATCCCTCTCTTGTTCCCCAACGCTAAGATAGTCATCGACCATTTCCATGTCATTAAATATCTTAATGATTTGATCGGGCAAGAGTACCGCCTTCTGAGAAACTTCGCCCAAGACAAGCTGCCCTGCAGAACAAAAGGGATGGGCATTGTTAAAAAACTATACCAGGGAGGAGAGTATTGGACAGAAAGAGACAAAGGTAATATCAAAAAGGTGTTCACCGTATACCCCAAGCTAGCCCAGCTTTGGTACTGGAAAGAAGAAGTGAGGCGCATCTATTTTGAATGTCAAGACAAAGAAGAAGCCAGAGAGAGATGGAATATCGTTTTAGATAATCTTGACCTTCTACCTAAGAGAACATTATCCGATAATCTGGAATCAATACTAAATTACTTCGACAAGAGAACAACCAATGGTTTTACAGAAGGTCTGCATACTAAGTTCAAACTGATTAAAAGATACAGTTATGGCTTTAGAAACCGTAATGTTTATGTAAAGAAGCTCCTTTTGGGCTTCGTTAACATTAAAAAGCTAACTTACA
>JBHIBS010000125.1:0-2318 GCA_046759165.1 bacterium
CGATAATCCGACTCCCCACGTGGGGAAAATAGAAAGCACCAATCCCTGTGTGACTGGAGATACTTCAATAGCTACAGAAAATGGATTGATACCTGCGAAGGAACTAAAGGAAGGGATGAATATTTGGACTCCCCGTGGGTTACGTTCTGTAAGTAAAGTCTTTAATAACGGAGTCCAAGATGTTTACCTTGTCACTACAAAGGCAGGGTTCAGTTTAAAGGCTACCCCCAACCACAAATTGTTCACTCCGGATAGAGATTGGGTTAAAGTTAGTGAATTGAAAGAAGGAGATTTGGTATCTCTTTTTAATAAATTTGAATATTCCTTCCATAAATCGCTTCCGAAACATTTCCATGTAATGGATCTTCGAGAAAGAACAGGTTTTCTGTTACCTTTAGAGTTTGTGGAAAAATATGGGTATATATTAGGGATTTTGACAGGAAATGGCTACTATAGCACAGCTACAGCTTTTTATTTTGGTCAGAGAGAAAGGGAGTTATATCTTAAAACGAAATACATATTGGATGATTGGAAGATACCTTACAGGATTAGAAGGAGAGGAAAAATAACCGTTGTTGAACTTTCCAAGAGTATTAGACGTTTGTGGAAAATCTTGGGAGCTTCTCCAGGAAAAAGCCGTAATAGAAAGGTACCTGTGAGCATATTTGGAGCGCCTGAACCAGTGGTTAAATCTTTTCTCAGAGCACTTTTTTCCTGCAGTGGAACAATTGATAGCTCCCGTGCAATTCGTTTATCTTCTGCTTCAATCGAACTGCTAAAAGAAGTGCAATTGCTTCTTTTAGGATTTAGTATAAAGGGCAAAATCTATACACGCTCGCGGGAAAGAGAGTATGCCTTTGTCTATGTCAAGGCTAATGGTGAGGAAAAAAAATATCCTGAGCGAGATTATTATGAACTTATAATTTCTAGGGAAAGTCGCGACAAATTTGCTGAAAAAATTGGTTTTTATCTTTTTGAAAACGAAGAAAAGTTAAAGAAAAGAGAAGGAATCAGATCAAGACCTGAAATATGGAGTGACCAAATAAAATCCATGCAATATGCAGGCAGAGAGGAGGTATTTGACCTCACCGAGCCAGAAACTTTAACCTGGATTACAAACGGTTTTATATCTTTGGACTGTGGTGAACAACCGCTACTTCCGTATGAGAGTTGTTTGGCTCCGGAAACGAGGATATTTACGGATAAAGGGTGGGAAAGGATAGATAAGGTTTACAAAAGACAACAAAAAGGGCAAAAGATTTTGGTTTACACTGACCGCATTTTGAAAAATAGTGCAGGTCTGGATTTAAATCCAGCTATAATAGTCCCTGTGGGTAAAAGAGAGGTGGTAAGATTAGAATTAAGCAATGGGCTGAAGTTGAGGCTCACACCAGACCACAAGATCCTTACTCAGCGAGGATGGCTGCCAGTGGAAGAATTAGAGGAGAGCGATTATGTCTACATTATGAAAGGAGCTCCCTATAGTGGTTCTCAGGAAATTGACCAAAATGATGAAGCTGAAAAAGAACAGAGAGATTTCTACCAGATGCTGGGTTGGTTGGTAGGGGATGGATGGCATACTAAAAATTCCAGTGGATTGGTGTTTGCCCCCAAAGATTATAAAGCTAAAGAAAAATTTCTATCCCTGTGGCAAAAGCTTGCACGGGAAAACATAGCAGATGGAGCAAATGGAAAGATACCCTATGGATCTACAGGAAAAAATGGAGTTACTAGCGTGACAAGTAAAAACATAGGTTTACGAGAACTCTTAAACGAAACTGGACTTACGTTCGCCAAAAGTAGGGAAAAAAGGATTCCCTCTTCTATTTTTACCCTAAATTTAGATTGTCGGATAGCTTTCCTAAAAGGACTTTTTGCAGCTGAAGGATCAATAAATAGTCAAAGAGCCACTGTACGTTTGACTACCAGCTCCCAGGATTTAGCTCAAGATGTGCAACTTCTCCTGCTAAGTCTTGGTATGAAGTCAAGAATACACAATAGTAACCATCGAAATGGTAGAAATTGGCGCAATGTTTCAATTACTTCTGATGGACTTGAGAAGTTCTCCCAAAAGATTGGTTTTCCATTTCATTTTCATAAACAACAAAGGATGGAGAACTGGATTGAATCCAGAATGAGAATACGTAAAAACCCAAGAAGGATGAGAGTGAAAAATATAGTTCCGGATGGGACTAGCTTTGTATACGATGTGTATGAACCTAAAACTGATTCGCTTATTGCTGAGGGGATAATTGTTCATAACTGTAACCTCGCTTCCATAAACCTGGCAAAAATGGTGGAGGATGGTAGGGTAAACT
>JBHIBS010000126.1:0-2262 GCA_046759165.1 bacterium
TCAATCCGATAAAATTGCTAAAGTTATCCATTTAGCGGCCAGGGCTGGAGTTAGAGCCTCCTTAGAGAATCCTCTTTTGTATGAGGAAGTGAATATCAAGGGCACCTTGAATTTGTTAGAAGTATGCAAGAATTACCCAGTGGAAAATTTCATTTTTGCTTCGTCTTCTTCGGTCTATGGCACCGCCAGCACCCCCTTTGTAGAGGATGAGAGCCTTAACAAGCCTATCTCCTTTTATGCAGCTACCAAGCAGGCTGGAGAGATAATTTGTCATACCTATCATCATCTCTACGGTATTCCCACTACCTGCTTGAGACTGTTCACCGTTTATGGTCCCCGGCAGAGACCGGAGATGGCCATACATAAGTTTACCAGACTGATCGATGAAGGTAGGGAAATAACTATTTTTGGTAATAGGGATTCAAAGAGGGATTACACCTATATTTCGGATATTATTGATGGAGTTATGAGAGTACTGGAAAAAAAATTCGACTATGAGGTGTTCAATCTGGGTGACTCCCAACCAATCGAGCTGAGAGAACTTGTGGCATTAATTGAGTCGGGTCTGGGAAAGAAAGCCAGGATAACACATCTTCCTGATCAGCCGGGCGATCTTCCCATCACTTTTGCTGATCTCACTAAATCGAGGAAACTATTGGGTTATAACCCCAGGGTAGGAATAAGAGAAGGTATTAAAAGATTCATTGAGTGGCACAGGGATAAATCTTAACAGGATTTCTATGAACGTTTCTATCATTGGTGCTGGGCATGTAGGATTGGTTACGGGGGCATGTTTTGCAGAGATAGGCAATCAGGTGATCTGTGTGGATAACGACGAGGAAAAAATTGGCACCCTGAAGAAAGGAAAGATGCCTATCTACGAGCCTAGGCTCGAGGAACTAGTTAAAAGAAACGTTGACAGGGGGCGGCTTTTCTTTTCCACCTCAATTAAAGAAGGTGTATCTAAATCCAGCGTGATCTTCATTGCGGTGGGAACACCACCCAAGGAAAATGGAGAGGCAGATCTATCTTCGGTGGAGAAAGTCTGTAGTGAGATCGCCCGAAATATGAAGGATTATAAGTTGGTGGTGGAAAAGAGCACCGTTCCGGTACAAACCGGACAGTGGATAAAACGTCTCTTTAACCTGCACGATTCTCATCGGGATTTTGATATTGCCTCAAATCCAGAGTTTTTGCGAGAGGGAAGTGCTATACACGATTTTCTTAATCCGGATAGAATTGTCGTCGGGGTGGAGAACAAAAGAGCAGCCAACATCCTGAAGGAACTTTACTCTCCTATTATCAAACGTAGTTTTGACTCCTCTTTAAAATCTTCTTTGGTTAATGACATTCCTTTACTCATAACCGACCTTCAAAGTGCAGAGCTAATAAAGCATGCCTCTAATTCTTTTCTGGCTACCAAGATATCCTTTATAAATGCTGTGGCCGATATCTGCGAGAGGGTAGGAGCTGACGTAGAGAAGGTGGCTCAGGGAATGGGGCATGATCCTCGCATTGGTTCGGTCTTCCTTAAAGCTGGAGTAGGTTTTGGAGGTTTCTGCTTTCCCAAGGATCTGCAGGCGTTTATCAAGATAGCGGGAAAATTTAATTATGATTTTGCTCTTCTCAAAGAGATAGAGAGAATAAACAAGGATAGACCAAGAAGACTGGTGGAGAGAATAGAGGAGGCTTTATGGGTGTTAAAAGATAAAACTATTGGTATTCTTGGCCTTGCCTTTAAGCCGGATACCGATGATATGAGATTTGCCCCCTCTATTGAGGTGATAAATCTATTGCAAAAGGAGAAGGCAAAAGTAAAGGTCTACGATCCAGTAGCCATGGACAGAGCCAAAATGATTTTAAAGGATGTGGAATACGGTAAAAATCCTTACCAGGTAGCCGAGGGAAGTAATGCCTTAGTCATTGTTACTGAATGGGGTGAATTTCGACGCCTTGACCTGGCAAAAATAAAGGATCTACTGGCAAATCCCATCATCGTGGATGGAAGAAATATCTTCGATCCGGTCAAGATGAGAAAACTGGGTTTTATTTATAAGGCTATGGGAAGATGAGAGTGCTAATAACCGGGGGAGCAGGTTTTCTTGGTTCTCATTTATGTGACTATTTGCTGGGTAAGGGCCATGAGGCGATAGCTCTGGATAATCTCATTACCGGAAAGATTGACAATATTGCCCCTCTGGCTGGAAATGAGCATTTCCAATTCATCAAGCAGGATGTGACCGAATATCTTTATCTTAAGGG
>JBHIBS010000127.1:0-2180 GCA_046759165.1 bacterium
GTAGAAGATAGGATAGATGGCTCTATGATAATAAGACATAAAGATACCATCTTGAAGTTTAAAGAGATTGTCACAAGGCCTAAGAGAATAGAAGAAGCGCCAAAACCATATGGATCTATACCTAAAAAGACCTATATACCTCCGGCAGATCATCCCTGGCGGAAGTTTAAGATTAATCCACAATTTACCCATTATGAACAAAAAGAAAAAGGTAGCCAAAAAGAAAAAAAGCTACTACTAACTAAAACATGAAAACAGGACATTTTAACTTTGCTGGAATTAGGACATTTTAATCTTGCTATAACACTCTGATAGATTTAAGGAGTATCCCCAAAAACGAGGCATGAAATCACGGAAGTGTTTGTAAGATAAGGAGAATCAAGAACGGGAAAGTGTGATTATGTTTTTTTCTCTTTAAAAAATGGGGATACTTTTTATTGAAAAAAGAAGCCTCCCTTTGTAGATTATAGGAATGATTCAATCAAGAGAATCTACATAAACAAAGGAGGCTTCCCGATGGATAATAGCAAAATAGCCCAGAAGATGCAAAGGCAAATTGAGGAATTTTCGGGGATACTTTCAGCTGGACTGCCCAAGGTATCCCAGAGACTTGTAGGGGAGGCGATATACGGGATACAAGCCAGAGGGAGTGTGAGATTAACGGAGATAGGGAGAGCTTTACATGAGAAGATATCTTTGCACAAGACCCAGGATAGGTTGTGTCGACAACTGAAGCGGGAGGGGTTAGGAGAGCAGGTGAGGGAGAATCTGTTAGGAGAGGGAGCGAAAAGGATAGCAGAGGAGACCCTTTTGATAGTGGATATATCGGATATTAGCAAGAAGTATGCGCAGAAGATGGAATATATGAGTTGTGTGTATGATGGGAGCGAGAAGGAAGTAGGGAGGGGATATTGGAGCTTGCAGATAATAGGGGCGGAAGTAGAGGAAGTGGAGATTACCCCCTTATATGGTGAACTGTACTCCCAGCATGCCCCAGGATTTAAAAGCGAGAACGAGGAGATATTAAAAGGGATAGAGGCGGTAAGGAGATATACCCAAGGCAGGGGGATATATGTGATAGACCGAGGAGGAGATAGGAGGAAGCTGATAGAGCCATTCTTAGAGAAGGGCTTGCGTTTCATTATTCGCTTAGTGGGGGAGCGCCATCTCATCTACAGAGGGGGAAGGATTTCAGCCAAGGAGCTTGCCAAGAGATGTCCTATGCTCTATATAGAAAGAATAATTAAAGAAGAGAAGCACAAAGAGAAGGTATACCATTTAGAATTTGGTTATAGGAAGGTAAAGTTACCGGGGTATAAGGAACAACTGTATCTGGTGGTGGTAAAGGGATTTGGAGAGGAGCCCTTGATGATATTGACCAATGTGGAGATTAAGAAGAGTCGAAAGTCCCTCTTGAGTGTAGTCTTGTCCTATATGAAGCGATGGCAGATAGAAGAGACGATACGGTTTGCAAAGCAGAGTTATACCTTAGAGGATATACGGCTATTAAGTTATAGACGGCTGAAGAACATGATGGTGTTAGTCACGGCAGCGATGTATTTTGCCGCAGTATGGTTAGGAAGTCGTCTGCGATTAAAAATATTATTACATCATGCCCTTAAGGCGGCAAAGCGACTATTTGGTATTCCAAACTTTAGATATTATGCTATTGCAGATGGGGTAAAAGAGATATTTGCTAAATATTCAGGGCAAATTTTCTATAGGAAAAAGATACCTAGAGAGTTCGATCCCCAGATGAAGTTATTGTTACACTAAAAAATGGGGATACTCCTGTAAAACTTTAAATCTTGACTTTTGGAGGGGATTAAGATAGAATAAAAAGATTCTATGGGTTAAACCAGCAACTGCAGATAACACATTGTAAGAGACCTATGCTTCGCTACGCCCAAATTCAGTCTTCGGCGGAACTTCTTTTACGCTCCGGAGATTATATGAAATTCCAAACTCCGCCTTAGAGAGAAGAAAAACATTTAAAAATCCAAAATAATGTCCTCTGGAGGTGAAAAGATGAGCAATAAGTCAAAACCACGCAAATCCTGGCAAGAAAAATTAAAAGATAGTAAAGGTCTGCCAAAAGTCGAAAAAATCACCGACAAAATGAGTAAAAAATGGGGAACAGGGACGATTGTTATTCCTGCACCAAGAGAGGTAGATGAAAT
>JBHIBS010000128.1:0-2113 GCA_046759165.1 bacterium
CTTCAGGTATACAGGGTCTCCCCAAAATACTGTGCAAATCTCTCTGACGAATTTATAGAATCAACACTCTCATTTGTTCCGGTCTTATACAAATTAAAGTACATCTTAAGAAAGTTGACTGAAGACGATATCTTCGATTTTGGATTTATCAAGGAAGTACATTCAGAATCCCCTCACTATGAAGAAGGAATCAATATATAGAGGATCTTTTGAAATGTACAATTTTAGACATTTATGTCTTTAAATACAAAGCTTTATATATAGGGTAAAGTTAGTAAGGAAATGGAGATTACAAGGAAGATACAGAAGCAAAAAGTGAGTGGAGCATAATAGTAAACAATATAGGGAAAGTGGTTTTAGATATGGATGAGAGTGGGAGGGTAGCTATACACAAGTCCAGGAAGGAGATAAAAGAGGATCTAGAAAGGATAAGGGAGCAGAAGAAACGATTAGTTGACTTCATGGATAAAATGGGTTGGAACGAAAGTTAAGGGTTGGCTACCAATCATATATCCGTATATCCATTCCGATCAAAATATCCTTTTTCTGCCATAGAAGGGCTTCAGGAAGTAGATCTTTTTTTACTGTTACAAGGATGGCAGAGCGCAACACTCATTTCCTGTCCATTAATAGAATATCAAAACAACAAAATAGAAAAGAAAGCCCCTATCAACCCCCCGACGAAAATAGGTGGTATCGCCGGTTGAGGGTTTATGTTGTTTGTCCTCTGAAGATAATCTAAAAATCCCCCAAGGCTAAGTGTTGTGAAAAAGACCATTATCATGGCGGCCATGACATTTTTATCAATATAAGTTGCCACTGCCAGACCTGTTGCAAAGATAAGATCTCCGAATCCAAGTCTCCTGCCCACAAGTCTTTCACTGGTTTTATCCCCCTCCTTTAATTCCACGGGTTCCTCAGGAGTATCCAGCGACCTCTTCGGCCCAATATCCATGGTGAGCAAGACATTGTGCTTGTCGAGCATGGTTACTAGCTTGGGTATGTGTTTGGTCTTCTTTACAAAGACAAAGTCGTAGATGGATAGGATGAAGAGGAGAGCCAGAATCGTCTTCAAGGTAAAGAATCTAGCGATGGCCGCACCAGTCATAGCACATAAAGTCACACCCAGCACAGGCCTAATAATGGCCTGATATTTTCCAGTTATAACAAGAATGACAACAATTAGAGTTGCCAATAAAATGGAGAGAATTAATATTGCTTCAAATGCAAGAATTAAATTTTGTGGAAGTGCAATTGTTTCGATTATAAAGATGTCCAACCAAAATCCCAGCGACCAACTTATCCAAAAAAAGCTTAAGATGGCTACTATAAAGATGAAAATCTTTAACGCCTTCGCGGCCATATTCAACCTGAATAAAAACGTATAAATCACTACTGCAACCACAAAGACGGTTGCAAAGATTATCAGAGGCCAATACGTCTCCCTGGTCGGGTCCAAGAACTCAGATTCTTGCTTTATAAATTCTGGCTTCTGCTCTTTCTCAATCTCAAACAATGTGGACTGATAGACGACGCCTAAAATCTGGGTCGTTGCAAAAAGAAAGAGAAGTAAAAGCACTGTTTCTTTATTCTCCAAAACAAACACTCCTTTATCATTGAAAACGATGGTGGAAAGTTAACCATTAAAATGTTGCTAAAGAGGATAAAAGATATAAGTTATTCTCAACCCTCTCTATCCCATGGTTGCGCAAGTAGAAGAGGTTGTCGAGGCGTTGATGAAGCCTGAGGCATATGATGAAGATGTGGAAGAAGTAAGGCTTTTGCAGACGCATATATCCTTCGTTTTTTTAACCGGAAAATATGTATACAAGATAAAAAAACCTGTGGATTTTGGGTTTTTAAATTTCACAACGTTGGATAAGCGGAAATTCTTCTGTGAGGAGGAGGTGAGGCTCAATAGGAGGCTCTGTGGCGACATGTATGTAGGCGTTGTGCCCATTACAAAGCAAAACGATAAGATCAGAGTCAATGGAGAAGGCGAGGTAATAGAGTATGCCGTGAAGACAAAGGAGCTACCTCAAGACTCCATGATGACCGAATTGCTGGAGAAAAACATGGTCGGCAAAAAAGAGATCTCCAGTATAGCAGAGAT
>JBHIBS010000129.1:0-2106 GCA_046759165.1 bacterium
ACCTTGGAGCAGCTACAGCCGGCGACTATCAAAGATATTTTGTGAGGGACGGGGTTCGCTATCACCATATTTTCAACCCAGGTACAGGATACCCTGTTCAAGGTAAACAAAGTGTAACAGTCTGTGGACCTGAAACCGTCCTTTGTGATGCCCTCTCAACCGCATTATTTGTAAGCCAGCAGCCGGAAAAAATCTTAGAAAAATATCTGGATTATGGCGCGATTATTGTTGATTCTGATGGAAACCTTTCATTCATAGGAAAGCCTTATCCTTTTCGCCCCATGGAATGAGTACTTTAGCAATGGAATTTGCTTTTCTTTTAGAATACAATGACATATATAAAAATAACCATTATCTAATACCCATCTTTGACAGTTGAGATCAAATTATGCTCGTAACTACCTTTAAAATCAACACATTTTTATGGAAATCATCAAAATGTAGTGCACTTTCTACTATTAATATTAATTTATTTCTTGACATATAAATAAATTATCAATTATAATTGTGGTGATATGTTCGTCAGAAAGAAAAAATCTGGCCCCCGCACTTACCTCTGTATCGTCGAAAACTATAGAGAAGGAAAAAAGGTCAAACAACGTACTATCGCTAATCTTGGAAGATTGGATGTGTTAAAAGAATCAGGCAAACTCGATGCCGTGATCAAAAGCTTTGCCAAATTTTCAGAAAAGGTAGCAGTTCTTTCTGCTTTCAAGGAGTCGAACTCCCTTAGCTGTTGGGCAAAAGAGTGGGGAAGTTTTCTTATATTCAGACGTTTATGGGAAAAGTTGGGGTTAAAGAAAATCATAACAAGGCTAGAAAAGAGCAAGAAAGTCGAGTTTAATTTGGAAGAGTCTCTCTTTTATACAGTATTGCATCGTTTAACAGAGAGAGGTTCTGATCTTCAGGCCAGTAAATGGCGCACACGGGTGTATGATCCTTCGCGCTCAGAGTTGCGCTATCATCATCTTATCCGAGCCATGGGATATGCGGCAGAGTTTAAGGGAGATGTGGAGGAGGAACTTTTTCAATATGAGAGAGATCTTTTCTCCACTGAACTTGATTTAGTCTTTTTTGATACCACAAGTATCTATTTTGAAGGGGAAGGGCCTGAGGGTTTGGCCGAGTATGGGAACTCAAAAGATTACCGTCCTTCGTGTAAGCAGATGGTTATAGGGGTTGTGATGACGAGGGAAGGGAAGCCTCTCTGTTGTGAATTCTGGCCAGGGAATATGAGCGATATCAAGAGCCTAAAAGTTATAGTTCGAAGGATAAAGGAACGTTTCTCTATCCAGCGCGTGATTCTTGTTTGCGACCGGGGGATGGTGAGTCGGAAGAATATTGCGTTTTTAGAGAAGGAAGAGTTTGGATATATTCTGGGAGTTCGGTTGCGGAAAGTGAAACGGGTGAGGAAGGAAGTTTTAGCACGAACGGGGAGATATCGACAGGTAAAGGAGAATTTGAAAGTAAAGGAAGTTGAACTGGGAGAAGAAAGGTATATCGTTTGTCTTAATCCTGAGGAAGAGAAGAGAGACAGAGAGAAAAGGGAGCAGATTGTTATGGATCTTGAGGAAAAGCTCAATGAATCACCCTCAACAATAATTACCAATAGAGGGTATAAAAAATATCTGAAGATAGCCAAAGGTGCTGTTAAGCTCAACATGGCTAAGATAAAAGAAGAATCTCGGTTTGATGGAAAATTCGTTCTTACGACCAACACAGAATTATCTGCAGAAGAAGTGGCTATAACATACAAGAATCTTCTTCAGGTAGAATGTGCTTTTAGGAATCTCAAGGACATTCTTGAGACACGGCCCATCTATCATCAGACAGAGGAGAACACAAAAGGTCATGTATTTTGTAGCTATTTGGCCTTGTTGTTGGTCATAGAGTTGAGAAGGAGATTGAGAGCAAAAGGAGAAGTGCCAAGCTGGGATGAGATAATACGTGATTTACGCTCCCTCCAAGCGGTAAAGATTAGGATTGACGGCAAGTCATTTTTAATGCGAAGTGAATTTGAAGGAGTTGTTCATCGTTGCTTTATGGCTGCAGGAGTTAAACCCCCTCCTTTAATCAGTCAAATGTAGTGCCATGCGAGAATTTTGA
>JBHIBS010000130.1:0-2094 GCA_046759165.1 bacterium
AAAAAGGGGTCAGAGTCATTTTTTCAAAGACCCTCGACATAAAGTGTCTCTCTCCTCGGGAAGAGGGTAATAAGGTAAATATTATATGAAACATAAAATTATCTTCTCTATTATTTCCACTTTATTGGTAGCTTCTTGTAGCAGTCAAGCACCTCCTTTAAAGTCGAGTTCTCCATACGGGGTCGCAGTCATAGATGACTTGGGGAGAGAAGTGAGATTCAACCATCCTCCTCAGAGAATAGTCTCTCTCGACCCCAGCATCACTGAGATACTATTTGCGTTAGGACTTAATAGTGAGGTGGTTGGAGTAACAAATTATTGTGACTATCCTGAACAAGCGAGGTCTAAGTCGAAAGTGGGCGGCTACATAGACCCCAACATTGAGGCAATTGCATTACTCGAACCCAACTTGGTAGTGACCACTCTGAAAGCCGACACTCCCAGATTAATCCAACAACTCGAAAATTTTGGTATTAGAGTGTTCGTTTTAGACCCTAAAAGGATAGAAGACATCTTTGAGAACATTTCTTCATTAGCAAAGTTAACAAGTCGAGAAGAAAGAGCAAGGGAGCTTCTCGGAAATTTGAAACAAAGACTGCACGAAGTTAAAACAAAAGTCGATGGAATCTCTCGCCCCGGTGTATTTCTTGAAATGGGCGCAGACCCGCTCATATCCGTGGGTCCGGGGAGCTTTGCCAATGATTTGATCCAGATTGCTGGCGGAAGAAATGTCGCCGGTCAGTCCTCCTCCAGATACCCCAGATATACGCTTGAAGAGATTCTTTTGGCCGACCCCGAGGTAATTATCATCTGTTCGATGACTCCAGATGATCCCTGTCTCGCTCAAAAAAGATGGTGGCAAAGGTGGACAAATATGTCCGCAGTGCGTAATCGTCGAATCTATATAGTTGAAGCAAACCTGATAACCAGACCCGGACCGAGAATGATTGTGGGACTTATGGAAATAGCTAAGGCAATACATCCAGAAATATTTCTGAGGCCAGAAAGATGAAAGTTCTAAGTCTAAAAAAGTGGATAATAACTATAGCCCTTTTAACGATTCTGCTCATCGGAACCGTAATATTTTGCTCTTTTCAAGGTTCAGCGGATATCAATTTTAAGGATGTAATCGATATCTTTTCTAATCCACTTAGTCAAAACTGGTGGAATACTAAAGCCGTAATTCTGTTGAAGGTTCGACTTCCCAGAATACTACTTGCTTGTATGGTAGGGGGAGCACTCGCTGTTGCCGGCGTCGTTTTGCAAGCCTTGTTAAGGAATCCTTTGGCAGACCCCTATATCCTGGGAGTTTCCAGCGGTTCTGCCTTGGGAGCAATAATCGCTATCCTGCTTGGTTTGAACATTAATATTGGTGTCCTACCCTCCATTCCCCTGTTCGGTTTTGCAGGAGGACTACTCACCATCCTTTTTGTCTACCATATCTCGAAAATACACAGGAAAATATCGGTTCAAACAATGCTCTTAGTGGGCGTGGTGACTGGCGCCATACTTGCAGCTATCATTATGTTCATCACGTCCATAGCCGGCCCCCACCAGGTGCACGGAATAATATTCTGGCTGATGGGTAGCTTGAGCTCACAGGACTATCCCATGGTGTTGATAGTTTCATTCTATGTCCTGATCGGAATTCTCATACTTCTCTACCACGCTCGCGGTTTAAATCTTTTGGTTTTAGGAGAGGAGTCAGCGATCCAGCTTGGTCTTGAAGTAGAACGCACCAAAAAGATAGCTTTTATTGGTGCATCACTGATTACAGGTGCTGCGGTCTCAGTCAGTGGCCTCATAGGGTTCGTTGGTATATTGATCCCTCATCTAATGAGAATGATTATCGGCTCAGACCATAGGGTACTTTTGCCTGTAGCTGCACTATCTGGAAGTATATATCTTGTGCTTGCCGACACTCTTGCCAGGACGCTTCTGGCACCTACAGAAATTCCCGTGGGAGTGATAACAGCCATATGTGGAGGTCCCTTTTTCATTTATCTCCTCAGAAAAAAGCGTAAACCCATATTCCTATAGCAAAAAAGGGGTCAGAGTCATTTTTTGAGGTGGAAAGTGGAAAAAGGGATCTGA
>JBHIBS010000131.1:0-2081 GCA_046759165.1 bacterium
CTTCTCTCCATCACGCAGGAAATTTTCTAATTCAAATGCTTTATCAAAGTGATCTTCTATAGCTCTTTTCCCGCGACCGGTAATGATTAAAATATCATTAATCCCTGAGGCCACGGCTTCTTCTACTACATACTGAATGACTGGTTTATCTACCACCGGAAGCATCTCTTTGGGTTGAGCTTTGGTGGCTGGTAAAAGTCTGGTTCCAAAACCAGCTGCTGGAATTACCGACTTCATGGTTTAACTACCCCTTTAAAAATGTAAAGCCAGCATTATTGATTACTGATAACTTTAGACTTCTTGGTCTTTTCTAAAATTCTTTTGAAATCCTTTCTTTGTCTATATCCACACAAATCACATCCTAGCCGATTTCAGCCAGTCAAACACCAGTTACTAGTCCTACATAGCCTGTGCCAATTGTACATACCCGCATAATTAAGCCCCGTTTTCCGACCGTTGGTATAAATATTATCTAACAACCCCTATTCTTTCAAGGATTCGAATTGCCCCACCTAAAGTATAACCCTGAGAAGGGGTGATTTTACAACGCACATCATCAATTTTTATTTATTGCTGATTAACAGAGAGTGCCCGGGGTAATAATAGTGGTCCTTTACCAGATCATAGATGAAGGAGAAATCAGAAAATCCTCCCTTCTTAAGCTATTTACCAGGGAGGATTTTAGTATGCCCAGAGAAGCATCTAAAACTTTGTGGTTTGAATTTGATTTGACAAAAGAAGCAGACTCCTTTTTTGTTTGATTTGTTTGTATCCAACCAAACAGAAAGGAGTCCATAGACTATGATAGTAGAAATTGATCTTGGTGTCTTGAGGTTAGAACTAGATAATTTGTCAGTCAATGAACTTGACCTAAGGTTGGATCAGGCAATGAGAGAAAAACAGAGAGAAGCTTTCAGTACATATCTTATGAAACATGACATTTTGGATGACGCATCCCGGACCTGTCCTGCCTGCAATGTACAAATGATATCCTTAGGACTTCTTCCCCGAAAGATTGGAACGCTTTCAGGACCAATAACCATTAATCGGCGTCGCTTAAGATGCCTTTCTTGCGGGCTTGATAATTATCCTTTGGATAAGTTAATTGGAAGAAATACTAAACATACACTACCGGTTATTGAACGTGCTCTTTATCTTTCAACTGATCTTTCCTACAAGAAGACCTCAGATACTCTCTTTAAATTAACTGGTGCAGAAATTAGTCATGGACAAATCCAGTCTTTGGCTAAGAAAGAAGGAGCCCTTGTAGGAAAAGACTTGGAGAAAATGGCCTCTGATCTTTTTGGACTGGGACTTGATCCAGGAGAAGTGGTACATCGGAGCAAAGATGATACCCTAATTGTTGCTATTGATGGGGGAAATATTCCTGATAGAGCAAGAGATAAATTCGAGGCTAAAGTAGGCATAGTCTATGGAATTAAGGCAAATGTTTCCAAGAATCGGGTAGCTCTTGTTGATCGTGTGGGATATGCATCACTAGAGAATGCATATAAATTTGGACAAAAACTCCTTTGTTTGGCCAGAAGACATGGAGTTATGTCAGCTGGCAGAGTACTTGCCATAGGTGATGGAGCAGGCTGGATTAGAAGGCTTGTAAGAGATTTCTTCCCTGGTGCCATCTATCTCCTTGATCTTTATCACCTTAAGCGTCGCTTAAAAGAAGTGCTGAATCAAGATGAAGATGGATCTCTAGGTGAGGCTATCATTAAAACCTGTCTTGAAGGAAGACCCAACGATGCTCTTACTCTCCTTAACCAGTTTATACCCAAGAATCCTGAACAGATGGAGAAATTTCGAAAGCTAAAGGTCTATATACACTCAAACAGAACTGGTATTGCTAACTATGGAAGAACTGATCTCTTTGGGTCAGGTGCCGTTGAAAAAGCCATCGATCTTATTGTCTCTCGTCGTTTCAAGCTGCGGGGTATGAGCTGGTTGCGTCCTGGCGCTGCGGGAATGCTTGCTCTGCGCCTGCTGCGCTTCAATGGAGAGTGGGATAAGCACTGGCAATGGCGCATGGCAAGCTCTGCTTGACCGCCCACAAGATTTTGGATGCTTCC
>JBHIBS010000132.1:0-2079 GCA_046759165.1 bacterium
TACTCTACCGTTCAGATGCCCAAGGGAGTACCTGTGGCCACTATGGCGATTGGGAAGTCGGGGGCAATAAATGCAGCCATTATGGCAGTGGAGATTCTTGCTTTAAGTAATGCACAGATTAGGAAAGAATTGGAGAGATATAAAGTTGACTTGGCAAAGGGTGTCGAGAAGAAGGCTAAGAGACTGGAAAGATTGGGTTACCAGAAATACTCAACCTCAAAAAAGTAACATTGAGGAATAGATAGTACATGATAAAAGAGACAATATTCGGTATAGTTGGTGGTCTGGGCTTATTTATCTTTGGGATACATCTTATGGGTGCTGGGCTACATAAAGCCTCTGTAGATAAGATCAGGAAAATACTTGCTGCTCTAACCGCTACACCCTTTGTCGGCATGCTAGTTGGTGCAGGGGTAACATCACTTATTCAATCCTCAAGTGCTACTGCAGTGATGTTGGTTGGCTTTGTTAATGCTGGGCTGATGACTTTGAGACAGGCAATCGGCGTGATTTTGGGAGCCAATATTGGTACGACGATTACTGCTCAATTAATCGCTTTTAAATTGACTGATTACGCTTTACCAATCATCGGGCTGGGTATGGGATTGAACTTCTTCGCTAAAAAGAAATTCTATAAGAATATTGGAGAATTTCTGTTTGGTTTCGGTATTCTCTTCTTGGGTCTGAAGATACTGACGGGTTCAGTGAAACCTTTTGGAGCCAGCGAGTCTGTGCGTAATGCCTTCATCATTTTTAGCAAGAGTCCTATCACTGGCATAGCCACTGGTATGGTAGTGACAATGATTGTTCAGTCAAGTAGTGTCACTGTCGGTTTAGTATTGGCTTTAGCCTCCGTGGGCTTAATAGACTTAAGAGGCGCAATACCTCTAATTTTAGGAGACAATATTGGTACTTGTATAACTGCACTTCTGGCTTCTATCGGTACAACTATTTCTGCAAAGAGGACAGCCATTGCCCACGTTACATTTAATGTTCTGGGGGTCCTTCTTCTCTTGCCTTTCCTACCCTATTATCAAAATTTGATCGAGACTACTGCACCTAGTATCATGCGGCAATGTGCTAACGCCCATACAATATTTAATGTAATGATTACCATGCTTTTCCTTCCACTGGCAGGAGTTCTGGCCCGCTCGATTGAAAGGGCTGTTCCTGGCGAGGAGACTGTTGTGGAGGCGGGACCTAAGCATCTGGAAAGACGCCTTTTAAATACTCCTGTTTTGGCTTTGCAAGCAGCAATACATGAGACCATTCATACTCTAAATCTGGTCAAAGAGATGATAGATGATGCTATTGAAGGTTTTATGGAAAATGATATTAAAGCATTGGATAAAGTTGTCCAGGGCGAAGAGGCGGTAGACAGCTTGAGGATGGCGGTTTCAAATTATCTGGTGGCGCTGATGCAAAGGGAATTGAGCGAGGAAGAATCGAAGAAAATCCCTTCTCTCTTGCACGTAATTAATGATGTTGAGCGAATGGGCGATCACGCGGAAAACTTGATGGACCTGGCAGAAAGGAAAATCGAAGAGAAGTTGCCTTTCTCCAATATGGCAATTAGTGAAATCTATCAGATCCAGGGAGAAATCGACCAGATGGTGGAGGAGGCTATTTCTGCGCTTAAGACAAATGAGGTTAGGGAAGCAGAAAAGGTAATTGAAAGGGAGGCTCGAGTCAATCTCTTGAGAGACGAATTGAATGAGAATCATGTTAAGAGGCTGGAGAATGGAACATGCAAAGTGCTTTCAGGGATAGTATTTCTGGAAATGGTTAGTAACTTTGAAAAGATTGGAGACCATTTGACCAATATTGGTCAGGCGGTCATTTCTCCACTCCAGTGGGAGCATATTGAAGAAAGGGCACATGTTGATGAAAGGGAGCACATTGAAGAAGGGGAGAGAGTTTAATTATGGTCACTTATAAAGAAGCTGGGGTTGACATAAGGAAGGCAGAGAAGCTTGTAAAGAAAATAAAGGGGATTGCTCCTGGAATTGGGGGGTTCTCGGGCCTATTTCCAATTGAGCTGGCAAGATATAAAAAACCGTTTCTCGTTTCCTCAACTGA
>JBHIBS010000133.1:0-2057 GCA_046759165.1 bacterium
CTTACCCGTTATGCAAACAATTCTGGTGAACGGTGCATGGATAGGCATGCTTGCAATAGGTCAAAGCTACACGCTAGCTTCCGGTGAATTTGATCTTAGTGTGGGAAGCGTTTTTGGATTAGCAGCATTACTTTTCGTTGTTTTTACGGAGAGCATAAATATATATGGGAGTTTCCTTTTAGCAACACTAATAGCAGCAAGTTTTGGCTTTGTAAACGGGTTATTAGTTACAAAAGCTGAAATCAATTCTTTAATAGCGACACTTGGAATGTTATTTTTTGGTAGAGGTATAATTTATCTTATCAGTCGAGGATTTATAAGAAGTCTTTCTACCTCCACGAAAAGTTCTTTTTTGCCTCAAATGTTGGCAGGGGCTATAGGAGGAGGATGGAGTGCTCTTATCATCTGGATGATAGCCTTAGCCATCGTTTTTGAAATAATTCTCTTTTACACAAAATTCGGAAATCACATTCTTGGTGTGGGAAGTAATGCAGAAAGTAGTTTATCACGAGGCATTTCACCGGGACTAACGAAATGGAAGGCTTTTCTACTGTGTAGCATAATTTCCGGATTTGCTGGAATGACCGCAGCGAGTGAATTGATTTCCGTTTCAGCCGACTTAGGAGATGGTATGGCTCTGAAAAGTATAGCTGCGTGTGTCATTGGCGGCTGTTCACTTCGCGGAGGTAAGGCCTCTGTAATTGGAGCAGTTTTAGGAGCGATCTTCCTTTCCTCACTCAGTAGTGGATTAATTTTAATGGGCGCTCCTCCTTACTCATTTATCAGTTTTGTAGGATTGGCATTAATAGGAGGAGTAATGCTAAATAAGTTTGTATTGCCGTTCCTAAGAAAGCTCTGTGAATAAACCAAGTGTCTGACTTTAAGCCGTGAGCATTTTTACATCTTAAACTCTCTGCTAAGAAGTATTTGGTAATTAACTTATATTAACTTAACTTTTTTGATCCATAAATAGACAAGTTTCATATGAAGCTACGTAACTGAAAGTAAGAATGGAGAATGGGATGAGTGGAAAGAAAAATCCTTTAATTAAGTTTGAAAACATCGGAAAAAGATTTGGTCGGATTGAGGCTCTTAAAGATGTAAGTTTTTCAGTCTTTCCTGGAGAGATAGTGGGATTAGTAGGAGATAACGGTGCTGGCAAAACAACTGTGGTAAAAATTCTTGCTGGAATACACAAAGCGGACAAAGGTAAAATTTACATAGAAGGGGAAGTGGCAAATATTACTTCCCCTGAAGAGGCTAGAAGAGCAGGAATAGAATTTGTTCACCAGGATATCGGGCTCGCTGAAGATTTGGAAATCCGAAGAAATATCTTCCTGGGTGATGAGATTGTCGCCAAAAGAGTGGGACCAATTGAATTTTTAGATTTAGACAAAATGTCAAAAGAAACTAAAACTGTTTACCATATAATCGGGATAACATCAGACATTGATCCGAAAACTGAAGTGAGTGAATTGTCAGGGGGAGAAAGGCAAGCGATAAAAATAGGGAGAGCCGTATACTACAAAGCTCGCCTAATTGTCTTAGATGAACCCGTTAGAGCTTTAAGTGTAAGAGAGAGAGGTAAAATCAAAAACTTAATAGTAGATTTGAACAAAAAAGAAGGTATATCATTTATTTACATAACCCATAATATCCGTGAGGTTTATGATGTGGCTCATAAGTTTGTCCTTTTGGATCGGGGAATAAAGATAGGAGAGATCAAAAAGGAAGAAACATCGGTTAGTAGACTCGAAGAAAGCATAATAAAAGGGGAATTGGTTAGTCCCTGATTTTACCGATATGAAGTTAGAATCTGTATCTTCAACCGTGGTTAGAAGTTGCTCTCTTACAAGAGATTGGAGCCAATACCGGGAGCTACTGTGTACTTATCCCATCCCCAATGAGAGGTAATCTTATTGTAATGAGACTCCTCTTTGTTGGCTACCAGAATTCGATTTCCTCGGGTTCAGAAGGATCGATTCAAAAGGGAGGGCCGGTATGCTTATGGGATTAAATGGGGCTACTACTATGAAGAATGCGGACCTAGTCACTGA
>JBHIBS010000134.1:0-2045 GCA_046759165.1 bacterium
TTTATTTACAATTCGATGGTTTTGATAAAGAAGCCTATCTGAAATTAAGAGGCGATGATTTAAGAAACATAAAAGAGAAAGCAATTAAAAATTTAAAAAAATATAATTTCCCAATTGTATTAGTTGCTACTTTACAAAGAGGAGTAAATGAACACGAGATTGGTAAGATCATTGATTTTGCCCTTAGTGATAAAGTAGTCAAGGGTATTTCTTTTCAGCCAACAACTTATTGTAATCGGTACGAGAATCATAACCCAATGGACATTATCACTGTTCCGGAAGTTATTAATGAAATCGAGAAACAAACCAATAAAAGGATATTAAAAAGTGATTTTTATCCTCTCCCTTGTCCGCATCCAGCTTGTTCTTTTATCTCTTATATTTTTATTAAATCTAACAAAGAAGTTATTACCCTATCAAGAGTTATAGATGTGGATGATTATCTCGATATTTTTGCTAACAAATTTTTTCCCGAAGATTATGATGTTGTCGTTCAAAAGGCCATAAATAATCTCTATTCTGCCTCGGCTATACCTGGATCTGAAAAAACAATGAGATCTTTTTGTGAAGCTTGTGGAATAAGTTTTAATTTTAACCAACTGAAAAACAGAATAAAAGTAATATCTATTATGCATTTTATGGATCCTTATACGTTTGATTTAGAAAGAGTAAAGAAATGCTGTATCCACGAGATATTGCCCGAGGAAAAGATTATTCCATTTTGTGTTTATAATAATTTATACCGGAAAAATCAATGAAAAATGAAATAAAACTGTGTTGCGAAAATTTTTATCAGAGCGAAGTGGTCAAGTTTCTTTTGGGAGATAGTTTTCATCCAGGTAGTTTGAAATTGACAAGAATATTAGGCGAGCGCCCGGATCTATCAAAAGACGATTATGTTTTAGATGTGGCTTGTGGGGTTGGTAGTTCAGCTATATTTTTGGCTAAAAATTTTGGTTGTAAAGTAATGGGAATGGACCTCGGAGAAAAAAACATCGAGACTATGGATAAATAATTCAAAAATAAACTAGTAGAGATCGCCATGAAACCTTGGCTCAATTGACTAATCTTGGAATTTTCTCCCTTTGACCGTTTGAATGTGCTGTCTTTTCTTGCAACTCTTACGCTTGCTCTTTACCATAATGCTACCTCCTTCGATTATTGCTAACTGATGGTTATATGGTAGCTGGTAAAGAGCAACTGAACAAAATCAAAGAGTAGTGCAACTATCTTGCTTTGTTACTATTCTCAGGTACCGGCGCATAATCATCGTAAGGACGCGGAGATGGAACAATTATCTAAAAAGGAACGAAGGCTATTAAAGAAACAACGTAAACAAGAAGAACAAAAAAGAAAAAAACGAAAACAAAAAATTAAAAAGACATTACATATTGGTCTTTTGGTTTTAATCATAGGAGGAGGAATTTTGGGCTTGGGTTGGTTCCTACTCACAAGGCCATCGACACCAGAATCAGAAATTATTTTAAAAGAAGGTATTCACTGGCATACTGATTTGACTATTAAAATTTTAGGCAGATACCAAGAAATTCCAGGCAATATAGGTATTGGAATTACTGAGCTACCGGTGCACACCCATAAGGCAGATAGCGTTATCCATATGGAATTTTCTGGTTTGGTTAGAGAAGATGATATTCGCTTGGGTCGCTTCTTTGAAATTTGGGGGAAGAAATTTAATAGAGATTGTATTTTTGATAAGTGCAATGGGCCAGAAGGCCGATTGAAAATGTTTGTTAACGAGGAGTTAAATTATCAATTTGAAAATTATATTATGAGAGATAGAGATAAAATTGAGATAATTTTTGAATAACAATTATGTTTCCCATATTATGGGTAGTCTACGTTCGGCGGGCCGGGAAAGAAGATGCGGAGATGGAACAACAGTTTGAAGAAAGATACCTAAGGTATAAGATTAATGCCGCCTGCCTTTCTGTCCTTTAACTTTTGATCTGATGAAAAAGCTAATGGGCCAAAAGAATATTTTCGGGAAAAATTTTGTTATTATATATAGAGCATAAACTCTCTTT
>JBHIBS010000135.1:0-1999 GCA_046759165.1 bacterium
TAAATAATTGTAAAACCAATGGCAATTAAAGCATAAATACTTCCTGCAATAATTCCATTAAGAATTAATTGCTGAATCATCTCTAACTATTTTTTAATTTCAAACATCTATCGATTCTGACTATTATTTACTAACATTTCTCAGTTCGTCTTAGCGTTTACAGGCCTCCTGGAAAACTGCAAGAGCTTGTCATTCAGGATGGAATCTTGTCGATTTGCAACAGAAGAGCATATTTACGGTTAGTTTCTAAACACTAAAAAGATTCCTCCTGAATGACAGGTAAAATTTAATTTAAACATAGCCTTAATGTAAGTTATTTTAGATACATAATCTCTACAGATTTCTCTCAGACATCGGAAGAAGGGAAAGAAATACATCTACCGGGATAATCAATGATCTTTCGCCTATGGCCACATCTTCTTTACTTAGAAGAATATATCTTCTTACAGGCTGTATCCTTTTTAGAGCCCTTTGATCCACCTGAGCCTGATATTTTACCTCGATGCCTAAGTAATGACTATTTTGTTTAATAACTGTATCAATCTCTTTTCCTTGTTTGTCATAGTAAATCCAAATAAATGTTTCCCCGTTGCGCAAATAGGGAATTTCTTTGTGGCCTAAAAGATGTGCTGCAACGACTCCTTCAATAGTATGGGATTGAATTTCCTCACTCTGAAGCATATCATTGATGACTTGCCAAACATCTCTACCACTTAAATAGGCTTTTATCGAATTAAAAACGAAAGGGTCAAGAAAGAACACCTTTTTAGCACCCTTGGTTTTTATTCTCTTTTCATTAAAATCGTACGCAAATAAAATAAAGAGAATGAAGGAATTTTCCAGAAATTCAAGGTAATCCATGCTCACTTGATGATAGAGTCCTGTTTCCTGAGCAAGACTGGTAAAACTGAATCTTGAACCATATTTTTCAACCACGCCCCTCAGAATATCCCTGGCAATTGTTTCCTGCTTTTTAAGCCGGGAGATATCGCCTACTACATCCCTCATAAATATTTCTGCAAGAAATCTATCTACTTTTTCCTCATTTTTCTCATATTTCTGCACAAGGTAATGATTTACAATCGAAGGGATTCCGCCTGTTATAAGATACATCCTGAACAGCATTTGCAGTTCGCGTTTAAAGAAAGCGATTTTCTGAAAACTCTCTTTGATGTGCTCAAAATCTGACCAGAGATCTATCGAAACATCGGATAAGGTAGCCCGGAGTTTTTCTAAGGAATTCTTTAGCTCCTTTATAGAGATATGATCAGAAATGAACTCAACTGTCTGAAGTACAAATTCCCGAAAACTTAAAGGTTTGAAATAATGCTCATTTCCTTCCAGGCCTCTTCCCGGAAGAAGCTCGCCTTTTTCTTTTAACCGAATTGCACTGGAACCAGTAGCAATGACGGTGCTCTTTTGGGTGATCCCTTGATCTGTCAGATATTTAAATTCTAAGTTCCAATTCTCTAAGGAGGTTATTTCGTCAAAAAGGAGGTAAACCTTATCCACTTCCCTGGTTAATTCCAGAAAATAATTGATCGCATTCCGCAATTCCCTTCTCGAGGTAAAAAAATCTAAAGAGAGATATAATATCTGTTTTGGGGAAACGCCCTTTTCTATTAATCCTCTTACCGTCGCTTTTAGATAAGTTGTCTTGCCAACCTGTCGACACCCACGAAGAATATAGATGTTTCCTCTTTCCAGGTTTAAAGATTGCCGTTTGAAAAAAACGGGTTGGGCCCTGGTGAGATGAAAATCGTAACGGCAAAATTCAATTTCCTGTGTCCACCAGGGATTCTGATTGTTGATCTCAGCGATCTTTACCATTTACAACTTCCATCATCGAAATTTCCAGAAATTTGGATGATTCATCATCCAAATGGTAATTTACAGGTCTAACTTAAATATATTTTAAAAAAATTGCAATGATTTTTTTAATGGGTTGAGATAGATATTTTCATTGCTGCCAAGGAATGTTTTTATCTGGTTAACAAAA
>JBHIBS010000136.1:0-1994 GCA_046759165.1 bacterium
GGGAGGGGCGGTGGGTCGAGCCTGCTATTTAACAGCCATCTGGACAGTGATGTCGGTGGTCCGGGAGAGGAGTGGGCTTTTCCCAATCCTGATTTGCCCCAAAATAAGAAGGCATGGGTAGAGGATGATAGAATTTTCGGCAAAGCCGTCCTAAACGATCGGGGGCCTATGGCGGCATTCATGATAGCGGCAAAGGCAATCAAAGAAAGCGGGGTCAGGCTCAAAGGTGATTTATTTCTAACCATGGTTGTGGGAGAGATTGGTATGGCTCCCATAGACGAATTTCAGGGCACGCAATATTTGGGCAAGGGATTGGGAAGTAGGCATTTGGTAAACCACGGGGTGGTTGCAGACTGCGCTCTCGTTGCGGAGACTACTGATTTTGGCATAACCTGGGCCGAGGCTGGCGTGGCCTATGTAAAGATAACGATACAAGGGGAGACGATTTATACCCCCAGATCTTATAGGCCGGAGAGAATAGAGGATCACCCTAATGCAATAGTCAAGATGGCACACCTGATTCAAGCACTTGAAGATTGGGGGGTGCAATATGAGAAAGAAAATACATACGGATTTTCTGGCGGAGAGATTGTACCTAAGGTTGTCGTGGGAGCTATTCGAGGTGGCATCCCTTTTAAGCCGTTCATGACATCGGGTATTTGCAGCATTTATGTAGATGTAAGACTTCCCCCAGGCAAGAGCATTCTCCAGGTAAAGCATCAACTGGGGCAACTTGTTCGGTCCCTCAACATGGAAGCGGACATCCAGGTTTATCTCTACCGACCGGGTTACGAGGGTGAAAATGTTTCTGGGATCGTAAAATCGGTGGAGGACGCATATTCAAAGATTTGCAAAAAGAAACCTGGAAGGGTTCCTACACCGGTGACCAGTATGTGGCGTGACATAAACGTATTTAATGAGGTAGGAATACCTGCGATCACTTTCGGGCCTCCGCGTTGTAGTAAAGAGGGATTGGATAGGAGTCAGGCGAAATTCTTGCACAAAGGGGATTTAATAAATACTGCGAAGATATATGCCTTAGTAGCCCTGGATATTTGTGGAGTTGAGACCAATTCGTAGTCACATATGGAACAAATACTGATTTTCATGCGAACCAGAACGAATACATGAGCTGGTAATGAGCCCAGGAGAAAGGAAGCGGGGTTATGCATGGTAACATGAAAATTCTTGAAATGAGGAAAAAACTGGCTCGGGCATGCCGGATTCTCTCTATGGAAGGGCTTGCAGATTTCAACTTGGGTCATGCCAGTAGCAGAGTGCCAGATCAAGAGAACATCTGCATAAAGCCGAGGGGTTTAGGGTTGGAAGAAATCAAGCCCGAAGATTTAATCGTGGTGGATATGGAAGGAAACCTATTAGAGGGAGACCATTCCCCCCATGGTGAAACACCGATACATACAGAAATCTACAAGATGAGACAGGATGTGGGGAGCATCGTTCATGTGCATCCTGCTTTCAGTACAGCTTTCAGTGCTGTCCGCTCGGAAATGAAGCCTCTTAACCAGGATGGTGTGCTTTTTCCCCATGGTATCCCTACTCTCGAAACTCCCGAGTTAATTACGACAATACAACAAGGCCAAGCCCTTGCTCACACATTAGGCAAGGGTAATGCTATTTTTCTCAGGAATCACGGTATCGTAACGGTGGGAAACAGGATCGAAGAGGCTTGCCTGACTGCTCTATTTTTGGAAAGAGCACTGAGGGTAACGTTAATCGCTTCTGGTTTTGGAGAGGCAGAGGCGATTTCCGAAGAAACTGCCCTCAAGATGTATGCCGAATGCCAAAACCCAAAACGGTACGATATGATATGGAACTATCTCGTCAGGAAATTGGAGAGAGAAGGCCTTGGTTTTGAGTAATTCATCATGGCAGCAGAGCACTGTTCTTTGTGTTCATTGAGTAATAAGACCTGCCATACTATTTCTAAACGAGCGGTTTACGGCGTTTGTGGGGATTGCTATAATTTCGACTGT
>JBHIBS010000137.1:0-1992 GCA_046759165.1 bacterium
TTAAATTTTTAAATTTCTTAAAAATCAATAGGTTACAAGCACAAAAATTGGTCGTGGCACTATGTTTTTAATTATCACCATAAATTTCAACTCACGGGGTCAACTTCATGCCTCTCGTATAGTTGGCGGTAAAGCCACTCCTGCTGCCTGAACCACTTTACCTGAAACCCCACGACATTCTTCCCGAATAATAAATTTCTTGCCGGAAAATTCTTCCTCGATTTCATGCAAATTATCAAGATCACGAAGGACATCATCCCACTCAACATTTGAATATCCTTTCGCCTCCAAACCATCTTGTAATCCCTTCCGCAAAATTAACCCCAGAAAACTACAAAATACATGACCCCGGATTGTTTCATCACACTTGTGATAGATCGGCCTGGTCTCCAGGATGCTCTTCATTGAGCGGAATATTTCCTCCACCATCCAGAGCTGTTTATATTTTAACGCTACTTCTTCTGATTTTAATTTTGTATTGGTTCGCAGCACCCATTTCCCATCATACCGATATTCTTCTTTTATCCGAGTTTCATCAATTGAAAAATGAGTCCCTTCCGTCTTTAAATACCGACGATACCCCTTATTGCTAATCAAGGTTTTTTCTCCCTGTTTTAATTTATCTTTAAGAGAAGCTACAATTGCTTCCCGATCAGCTTTGTCTTTCCTTGCTTCTTCCTCATTTAAACAAACAATATACCGCCGTTCTTCTACCTTTATTTCTTTTACCTTCAAAGGAGAAGGGTCTTTAGCTTTCTTTCGCGGGGGATATACTTCCCGAAATCGCCCCCCTCTTGATAATACATCTTCTTTTACTTCTTTCTGATTCCTCATCCTTGCCCCAAGGATATATTTTATCTGATATTCTCGACTCTCCAGCCTCTCTATCGTTTCAGCACTGATCATCCCTCGATCTGATACAATACATATTTCCCCAATTCCAAATCTTTTTTTTAAACGATGGACTATCGGAATTAGGGTCTGGACATCCGTTGTATTACCAGGCCATAGCTCACAACAAACAGGATTACCTTCATTGTCCAAAACTACTCCTACCACTATCTGCTTTAAATCTGGCCGATGATCTTTACTCTTACCTCGCTGACCTATCGTCTCTCCCCCTTCTCCTTCAAAATAGATCGAAGTGGTATCAAAAAACACCAGATCAAAACTGCTCAATAAATTGCGTCTTATTCCAAATAAATATTCCTCGATTAAATCTTTTGTGCAACGAGGACTAAACCCAGTTGCATCCTCTTGTTCCTTAAGTTCTTCTCCCAGCCAGGCCATCGCTCTATACAATTGATGCAGTTCTATCTCCTCTACACCTTCTATCCGATAATACTCTTTCCATTTCTCTGCTGACCGGTCCGATCCAGAACAAAATAATCTATGCAGCACCGTTAAAAAAATTGCCCGCTCTATCTTAAATTCATACTTCCGGTTCTTTAATAAATAATTAAAAACTTTCCCTATCCCTAAATCCTTCCAAAGCTTTTCAAATACCAGGGCAGGACCTATCTTTATCGTATTCGCTTTCGTCCTGGCTTTATTTTTACATGCCTCAATAATGGCCAGTTTTTCACTGAAGCGGATTGCACTGCGTAGTAAGCTGTCAAGTTTTCCGGTCTTTTTCAAAATATCCAATCGCCCCAGGGTGCAAATTACCCTTTGGTGACTACGACCATTCTCCCAATAATTTTCCACCACCTGAAGATAGGTGCGTTTTTCTTTGTTCTTCTTTGATCTGACAAACATAGTCGATTATCCGTTCCATCAACTATTATATCTATATCCACTACTATGTCAATATATTTTTAAACAAAAATAAAAAATCGTGGCACTATGTTTTCAGGATTTCCACAAATAATCTTTGCTAAGTTGTTGATTTTCAAGAAGTTGAATTTTTGAAAAGTCCTCTAACTGTAGAAGATGGGTTTTACTTTATATGGCAGAACCTCATCAATAATATCTACCAGCTTTATCTCTTGA
>JBHIBS010000138.1:0-1954 GCA_046759165.1 bacterium
TTAGCCAGGAGTATAGCTCATGAGGTAGGCAATCCGTTAAGTATCATAGCCTCAACACTTCAGTATGTACAGGATACCCTCCTCGATCATAGCAACAAAAACCTTAAGGAGGCCATTGAGACCATTATGGATAATATTCACCGGATGCACTCTCTGCTGCGCAGTCTCTCTGATTTCACCGGTTCAAAGCGGCCTCAATTTGAATCCTGCAATCTCCAGCGCATTCTCTCCCAACTACTAACCTTTATCAGCAAAGAGGCGGAGATACACAACATCAACATCCAAAAAGAGTTTGACGACGTTCCTAACTGCCAGGTAGACAGTCGAGAGATAAAACAACTGCTTTTGAATCTTTTTAAAAATGCTATCGAGGCTATGCCTCGGGGAGGAAAGTTACGTGTCAAGATGCACCTTGTCTGGAAAGATTCACCAAAGAATGAAGACAGGGTACGGATAGAGATTTCTGATACCGGGATGGGAATCAAGGAAACTGACATACCGTATATTTTCAGGCCCTTTTATTCAACAAAACCCAAAGGCACGGGTCTGGGACTTTCGTTCTGTCGACGTGTTGCGGAGGAACACGGAGGAGAAGTCTCGGTAAAAAGTCGGGTGGGAGAGGGAACCACTTTGATGGTAGCCCTCCCTGTCAGGCAGGGAAAGGAGGGAGGGGTATGAGCAGCAGTCCAACCATTCTGGCGATTGATGACCAACCCGCAGCACAGAAGGCTCTTAGCCGCCTGTTAGAGTCAGAATTTTCCATTCATCCAGCATATTCCGGAGCAGAGGGACTTAAAAAAGTGAATCTTATTGCGCCTGATCTGATTCTGCTGGATATGAAGATGCCTGAGATGAGCGGCCTGACCGTTTTAAAGAAACTGAGGGAAAACGATAAAAATATCCCTGTTATCATTCTCACCGCCTATGGAAATGTGAATTCGGCGGTTCAGGCGATAAAGCTGGGAGCAGCAGATTACATTGAAAAGCCCTTTGGGGATGGGAAACTTAGGCAAGCAGTGAGGACAATCCTTAAAGGGAAGCAGGATATTGAGGAGCTGTCGAGTCAGTTGGGTATTGTAGGAAAAAGTCCCCAGATCCAGAAGGTGTGGCAATTGGTTAAAAAGTACGGGTCCACCGATCTGCCTATCCTCCTTCGAGGGGAAACCGGCACTGGTAAGGAGTTATTTGCCAGAGCTTTGCACAGGATCAGCAAACGACATCAAGGATCTTTTGTGCCCATTGACTGCTCTGCACTTCCTGAATCCTTAGTGGAAAGCGAGATCTTCGGATACGAAAAGGGCGCCTTCACCGATGCTGACAGGAGCAAGCCTGGACGACTGGAATGGGCTAATGGGGGAACCTTGCTGCTCGACGAGATTGGCAACCTTCCCCTGAGATACCAGGCAAAACTTTTGAGAGTCCTCCAGGAACAGCGATATATTCCTCTGGGGGGTAGGAAGAGTAAAAGTCTGGATGTACGGCTTGTCAGTGCCAGTAATACCGACCTCAGGAGAGCCACCCAGCACGGCAGCTTCCGGGAAGATCTTTACTACCGCATCAGTGGAGTGACTATCGAACTTCCTCCTTTAAGGGAGAGGGAAGGTGATATTGAACTTTTGACCCGCCATTTCGTAGAAAGGTATGGGAGAAAATACAATAAACCAACCTTGGAGATTTCCGACGAAGCTATGGATCTTTTACTTTCCTATCATTGGCCAGGAAACGTCCGGGAACTAGAACACCTGGTAGCTGGAGCAGTCATTCTGGCAAATCAGATCATCCTTCCCGAGCATCTGCCTCTGGGACCTCAAAAAGAAATACTTACTTCTGGCGGCAACGGTGCAAGAAATATCAGGTTAGAACTAAAGTTTGGCTGTAACACCGACAAACCAATCGATCTAAAAAAAATCAAGAGAAAGCTAGCAGAAAGGGCCGAAAGACTCATTATCACTGA
>JBHIBS010000139.1:0-1944 GCA_046759165.1 bacterium
GACATCTATCAGCGTTTTATTGTAAAAAGTGGCTCGGACAAGCATTACCTCAATGTTGGCAGGATTTTGACCCTCATTTTTGTCATCTGGGCTATTGTTTTTGCTCCGGTGACTAAAAAGTTCCCAGGTATTTACGTGGCCATGCAAACCTTGCTCTCCATTTTTCAAGGTCCAACCTTCGCCATTACCCTACTGGGCCTCTATTGGAAAAGGGCGAATCAATGGGGAGGCTTGTTTGGACTGCTGGGCGGGGTGGCCATCTCAAGCTTTCTTTTCCTCAAGATGCACTGGAGTTTTCTCTATATTGCCTGGTGGTCGTTTGTCGGAGCACTACTCATTAACATCATCATAAGCCTGCTCACCAGGCCTGAACCTATTGAAAAATTGGAAGGGCTGGTGTATGGATTGGTTATGAAAGACAAAGGCATTCAGGATATTCTGTCTAAAAGGGCTAAAGGAGGTGAATAGCATGTACGACTGGCTGGCAGGGTTGTCACTATTCTGGGCAAAAATCATTGCGGTAGTGGGTTTCGCCGGGATGATAATCTGGGCCTGGTTTCGGCCCAAGAGTTTCATCTTTCACGGTGCACCTGATAAGCATGCCTGGCGCGACCTGCGAATTTGGGCTTCAATTCTCATGGTAATTCAAATTATCATCTATTTGAGCTTTTGAATGGTTCAGGAGGATAGAAATGGATTCTAATAATCCAATGACAGAGAGAAAGAAAGAATTTGAACCGTTGGAGATTATGGGGATTTTCTGGCTGGTATTTGGTATCGTGGTTTTAGTGGCCACATTTTTTGTCAAGTCTACACCTCAGGTGCCTTTGATAAGAGGCGTGGTGACCAACATTATTGCGGGATTACTGTTATTGGGAGCTGGGGTATTCTCCATTGTAAAGGGCAAAATCAACAAACGTCGAAAAGCTCTTAAATCATGAGGACTCAACAGAAGTATGTAGCGCCGGAAATCTCAAAAGAGAAAGCCCAGAAGATTCTTTCCCGTAAAACATCCTTTCTTTCCTTAAGGATTCGGAACTGGTCTATTAAACCGATGCGAATTGAATTAATTTATTTGCCCTATTATGTGTTTGAGATTTTGTTGACTGGGAAGGGAGGGGAGCAAAAGGTGACTATTTCAGTAGATGGAGTCCTCGGCAATACCATGTTCTTTGCCGGGCAAGGTCTAAACTACGTACTTGAACAGGATACCAAGACTTGCGGTTTTACCGTGTCTTTAGATGAAGCCAGGAAAATAGCCACAAAAGAATACACATGGCTGCTGCTGGAACAAGGGCTCAGAAGTAAAAAAATGACCACGATAAAAGAAATAACTGGCGTGAAGACGATTTTCTATCCATTCTGGATAGGCTATTTCCAGAAAGGCCAGTCTTATGATTTTAAGGCTTTAGATGCGGTGTCCGGAGAAGTCCAAGGGGTAAAAATGCGCAAGGTTTTTTTAAAGGCCTTTCGACAAATGAGTTAAAACTAATTCTAAAACATTTTTAGAATCAGACTCGGGAAACTAAAAAGCTACTAAAGATAAAGAGAGCACAAAGGAATCCCAGCGCAGCTTTGTCGCAACCAATGAAAATAGTGAAGTGACAGATAAAATATAAGACAGGATTAACAGGATGAACAAGATAAAAGGCATCCCAATTGCTCAACCCTGATAGGGCTCTGCACATAAGCCCTGTCAGGGTTCTTGAATGCTGTCATGCCGTAGGCATCTTCCCTGGTAATGGCAAAAGATTGGTGAGTCTGCAACCTCTTTGATTGAGCAGGCAAGATTCCTGACGGAATGACACCTGAATGGTCACAGTTAATCCATTAAAAGTGACACCGTAGGTGCAATTAGCTAAAGAACATAAATCGAACTCCTGGCAAAGGACCATATATGTTTTGTGTCTTTTTAGTTTGTTTTCTACTTTTCGGTTCCGGTTT
>JBHIBS010000140.1:0-1924 GCA_046759165.1 bacterium
GAACAAGGTCAGGAATATAGGTGCATATCATGAGGGCACCTATTTCAAAAGCTATGAATAGCCACATTTCTCTGATAACATCGGGGAGAGGAGTTCCACTGATGGCACTGGTAATAAAAAGAGTCGGGCTATAAGGTGGTGTATCCAAGGCAATCATCAGATTGAAGACAGTTATAACACCGAAGTGAACCAGGTCAATTCCTGCAGTTTTAACCAGAGGTAGGACTATAGGAACAATTATCAATAAAATAGCTGAAACGTCAATAAAATAACCCAAAACCAGAAAGAGTGCGTTAAGTGAGAGAAGTACTGTCCACTTACTGGACATTAACCCCAAACTTATAAAACCGTTGGTGATTAGAGCAGGTATTTCCTCCCGCGCTACCACATAACCAAATATGAAAGCACCGGCTATAAGAAAGCTAATAAATCCGGTGCTCACCACTGTCTCAATAAGAATCTTGTAAAGTGCCTTTAAGCCAAGTGTTCGGTAGACAACTAAGGAAAGAATCAATGCGTAGACACTGACCACTCCTGCCGCTTCGGTAGGAGTAAAAACTCCTCCGTAGATTCCTCCGAGAAGAAGTACCGGAGCCATAAGGGCAAGAAAACCTTTCGTGATAGCTCTCAAAAATTCTCTCCAGGAGATTCGCTTTCCCGAAGGATAGTTTCTCTTAACGGAGAGGATATAAACCAGAAGCATGAGAACTCCTCCCAGGACAAATCCGGGAATAAAGCCTCCCAGAAAGAGGTATCCTATCGATGCCCCGGAAAGCATAGAGTAAATAACCATGGGAATACTAGGAGGAATAATTGGGCCTATGGTAGCTGAACTACAGGTAACCGCACAGGCAAAGGGGCCATCGTAACCGGCATCTTTCATGGCCTTAATTTCCACCGCCCCCAAACCAGCAACGTCAGCTATTTCAGAGCCGGTCATTCCCGCAAAGATCATACTTGCCACAATATTCACATGACCCAATCCTCCTTTAAGCGGACCCACCAGGGTTTTGGCAAAATCAAAAACCCGGTCGGTGACTTTGCCCGCATTCATCACCTTAGCGGTGAAGATAAAGAGAGGGACAGCTAAAAGAACAAACTGGTTCTCGAATTTGATGACCATCATATCCATAACTGTAGCTAGCTCTATGTCGGACAACAAAAAATAAAGAACTGAACTTATGATCATTCCCAGGGCGATGGGATACCCCAGAGCAAAAACCGCAGCAAAAGCTATCAACCAAACCGCTACTGCCATGGGGGAACCTCTTCAGGAGAAATCTTTTTCCCTAAGAGCTCTCGGATATACCGATAGATCCAGACCGAGTTATGAATGAGAATAAGTCCAACAAATATGGGAAAGCATACCAGAAGGTAGGTCCAGGGTATGCGCAGGGTGGAGGACTTTATGCGGTAGTTCCAGGCAGTATATTGGATGGAAGGAATCAAGAGTATGAAAAATACTACGTTGGTCAATAGGTCAAAACCTATATCGATGAGGAGCTGCACTTTTCTGGGGAACTTGCGGTAAAGAACATCAAAGCGAATGTGTCTTCGATACCGTTTTGCCAAGGGAGCACCCAGATAGATAGCCCAGACGAAGCTATAGATAGACAGCTCAAAGAGGCGTGGTAGAGGTCGACTGAGGGCGTATCGGGAAAAGACCTGGATTACCACGGAGAAAATTAAAACCAGGAAAATTAACGCCGCCAGGTGAACCTCGAGCAAATCGAAGATCTTCTTGGCGATTCTTCCCATACATCCCTGCCTTATTAGAGTAACAAATACCCCGGGAAGAAAGCGAAAAAACCTCTCCCCGGGGCAATCCTACTGCCTATTCTTCTTACTCACCTATTCTATGGCTTGAATCTTGGCGTAAACTCCTTTGCCCCACTTCTCATCGAACTTGGGCTGGCTGTAGAAC
>JBHIBS010000141.1:0-1917 GCA_046759165.1 bacterium
TAGTAAATCAAGCTCGTTTATGCAAGTGAAAAATGAAAGGTTTCCTGTCCTTTAATGCGTAGATCCAAGGACTGCTAAATTCGGAAATTTACCCTTGGGAAAATCAAACCAATACTAAAGATTTCTTTAGGATTTTATAGACAAGGGCTGGCAAGAACCTTTACACAAAGAGAAAAAAACGCCTAGCTTCTCCCCCTCAAAAACGAGGTAGGGTAATGGTAGTCCCGGTAAAATTACGCCCATAAAGGGCTACACTGCGGATAGGATTAATGGCTGGTAGCTTTAGAATTGGAAGCTGGGCATATCATAGGTGCATTGGCAGGGAATCTTTTTGCACTTGGGACACCCTTCTCTATACCTTTCAATTTCCTCTTCTACATTCACATCTAAAAGGTTGGCTAAACTTAAAAACCAGGCAAAAATATCTCCTACTTCCTCCTCAAAATCACTCTTCTTCCCTTCGCGGATTAGCTTGGCTAACTCTCCCACTTCTTCAATAAACCAGACAAATGTCCTGGCAAGCCCTCTCTTCTTGTCTCTGGAATAGTAGATTTTCTCCATTAGATTCTGAAATTCTCCTATTTCCAATTGATCCTCCTTTTACCCCCTCACCCTAACCCTCTCCCCTTTGGGGAGAGGGAATTTGGGAGTGTCAAACGAAAGTTTGACCCTTCACTCTCTCCCCCAATGGGAGAGGGAATTTTTTTCCCATTTGTCAAATCTCTTCCCAAAGGAAGAGTTGTCTGTCTATTTCTGGTTTGAGCTCCTCCTTTGCATGATAAAATTTTCCATCCAGAGTTATAAATCTTCGCGCTCTTTTAGTAACCACGCTCAACCTTTTCAATTGTTCCAGTTCCTTTAATTTAGTATTTTTCCTTACTTGCAGAATTCTCCCGGCGGATATTCTGCCAATTCCGGGAACTTTGATCAGTTCCTCAAACGAAGCTTTATTTATCTCCACAGGGAACCTCTCCATATTACTTAAAGCCCATACTAGTTTGGGGTCTTTATCCACATAGAGGTTTCCATTGTTGTCAAAAATTAATTCCTCTGCACTGAAATTATATTTCCGCAAGAGAAAATCGGCCTGATAGAGACGGAACTCTCTCAAAGGAGAACACGGACGCAAGTTCTCCAGAGGGGTATCTTCTTCCGGAGTGAAAGCACTGTAATAGACCCTGCGAAGATTATAGTCTTTATAAAGCTTGTGACTTAGAGAAAGGATTTCTCTGTCTTCATCATCTGCTGCTCCTACTACCAGCTGAGTAGTCACTCCTGCTTTCAAGGGATGCTTCCCATGGAAAGAGGCAATCTTTCTCAGCCCATCGAGCAGCTCTCGATGGTAATTCTTGTCCGGGGTTAGTTCAGAAAGGCACCTCTGGTTCGGCGCTTCCAGGTTTATAGAGAGCCGATCCGCCAATCTTCCCGAGGCTTCGATGAGACCAATATCTACACCAGGTAGAATTTTACAATGGATATATCCCCTGTAATTATAGCGTTGCCTTAAAATCTTCAGGGTCTCCAGCATCTTTTCTTGACTAGCATTAGGAGAAACATTTATTGCTGAAGAGAGAAAAAGCCCTTTAACCCACCTTTTCTTATAGTATTCCAGGAAAAGAGATGCGAGCTCTTGAGGTGCGAATTCTACTCGAGGACAATCTCTGTCCTTTCTATTTACGCAGTAGAAGCAGTTGTTCTCGCACAGATTACTTTGCAGAACCTTGAACAGGTTTACACATTCACCCTTCTCTCCTGCCGCAGGATAAATAAGACTGGAGCGGGCAATGTGTTTCTTAGGAAAAATAGCCAGGGGGAAACCTGTTACATCGAAGCCAGCCAGTTCCCCCAGTAAATTTGCTTTATGATGTAGACTTTGTTTTCTCATAATCAAATTACAGGGACAAGCCCCTACACTAC
>JBHIBS010000142.1:0-1889 GCA_046759165.1 bacterium
TTTGTGATGCAATTCTTGGTGCATTAGGAAAGGGTGACATAGGCCGCCATTTCCCAAATAACGACCCAAAGTATAAAGATATCTCCTCCCTGATTCTTTTGGGAAAAGTTTCTGAAATTATGACTGAAGCAAATTTTCAGGTAAATAATCTCGATTCGGTAATTGTAGCTCAGAAACCACATCTTTTGCCCTATATTGAAGGGATGGAAAAGAATGTTAGCAGGGTTCTGAAGATTAGTCGAGAAGTGATAAATATTAAGGCCACAACGAATGAAGGGCTGGGATGGATTGGTCAGGGCGAAGGGATAGCTGCTTACACTGTAGTTTCACTCAGAGAGTTCTAGAGGAAGATTGTGTCTCTACTTGTTTACAATACTTTAAACCAGAAGAAGGAGGAATTTAAACCGCAGTCACCCGGGAAGGTGAAGATGTATGTCTGCGGAACCACACCGTATGACCATTGCCATCTCGGGCACGCCCGCTGTTATGTAGTTTTTGACGTAATTAGAAAATATTTAGAGTACAAGGGCTATGAGGTGACATATGTTCAAAATTTTACAGATGTAGACGATAAGATCATCAACAGAGCTCAACAGTTAGGAAGCAAGGTTGTGGACATAGCAGAGAAGTATATTAGCGAATATTTTGAAGTTATGAAAAGATTAAACATAAAGGAAGCTAATTTTTACCCCAAGACGACAGAGCATATCCAGGAGATGATTAAGCTCATCGAAAAGTTAATCAACCGAGGCTATGCTTATGTTATCGATCGAGATGTCTACTTCGAAATAGCAAAGTTTGATGGTTACGGGAAACTTTCCCACCGGTCCCGGGAGGAAATGCGAGCGGGAGCCAGGATAGAGGTTGATAAAAGGAAAAGGAACCCTCTCGATTTTGCTCTATGGAAAAGTGGTAAGCCCGGTGAACCCTACTGGAAAAGTCCTTGGGGAAGAGGCAGACCGGGATGGCATACAGAGTGCAGTGCCATGAGCATGGGATACCTCGGGGCTTCCTTCGACATTCACGGTGGCGGGCAGGACCTAATATTCCCCCATCACGAAAACGAAATCGCTCAATCCGAGGCGGCTACAAGGAAGCCGTTCGTAAGTTACTGGCTGCATAACGGATTTGTTACAGTTGATCGGAAAAAGATGTCTAAATCCCTGGGCAATTTCTTTACTTTAAAGGAGATTTATGAGAAATATCCTCCGGATGTAGTCAGGTTCTTTCTTATTTCCCAATACTATCGAAGCCCAATAGATTTTTCTGATGATAAGCTGGAAGAAGCTCGGAAAAGTTTAGAAAGGTTTCACAATACTTTGGAGAACATTGAATTTTTGTTAAAGGGATTGAAAGCTGAAAAGAAATCGAGTCTTCCCAAGGGAGAGGATAGTAGTCTATTGGAGGCAAAAGAGAAATTCATTACAGCCATGGATGATGATTTTAACACAGGTCGTGCCCTGGGTTATATATTTGATTTGGCAGGTAAAGCAAATAAAATAATTTCTGAAAGGCGTCCTGACCTCTCATTTCTTCTTTCGGCAGAGAGAGCATTGAGAGGTGTGGGTTCTCTCTTGGGTTTTGTAAAAGAGAAGGCTATAGAGAAGGCAGGGATAGATGAGTTCCAAATCGAAAAGCTTATTGAACAGAGGAATGCTGCCCGGGGAAGGAAGGATTGGGAGAAGGCAGACAAAATTCGTATTGACCTGCAAAAGATAGGGATCATTTTGGAAGATACTCCAGTGGGAACGCGTTGGAAGTATAGAGGAGGCATAAAAAGGTCTTGACACAAGTCGGTTTTGGCGATATAATTTTTCTGGCATAATCCAAATGTTAAGCACGAAAAATGCTGGCGTAGCTCAGCTGGTAGAGCAGGGGTTTTGTAAACC
>JBHIBS010000143.1:0-1887 GCA_046759165.1 bacterium
GCATTAACCAAGGTCTGTTTTCTGATGTAATCCTGTGGAACCTGTTTTAAATTGGATTTGGTGACTTCAATATAGTAACCGAAGACACTGGTATATCCAACTTTCAGTGAATTTATTCCAGTCCTCTTCCTCTCCTTTGCCTCAAGCCCGGCAACCCACTCTTTTCCTCCCCTGGCTGCCTGGTAGAGCTTATTCAACTCTTCATTATATTCAGGTTTAATAATGCCGCCTTCCTTGATTGTGGGAGGTGGTTCAGGAACTATGGCACTCTCAATCAAATCGACTATCTCCATTAAATCGTGCAGTTCCTTGAAGAGTTCCTGAACCATTCGGCTTTTGAATTTCTCTATCAATTCCTTAATCTTGGGAATGAGCTTAAGTGAGTTCTTGAGGCTGATGAGGTCCCTGGCATTAGCGGTCCCGCAACATAGGCGACTGATCAATCTTTCCAGGTCAAAAATCTTTTTGAGAAGTTCCCGAACCTTACCTCTGTTTATGGAATCTGAAAAGAAATCCTCAACTCCCTCCTGACGGGCTCTTATTCTCTCAACATCCATAAGCGGCTCAATTATATATTGGCGAAGTCTCCTGCCCCCCATTGCTGTCTGGGTTAAGTCGAGAACCCCAATAAGGCTTCCCTGTTTAGTATTGTCCTGAACATTAGCCACCAGTTCCAGATTTGTCCTCGTCGACTCATCCAGGACCATAAACTCACTTTTCGAATAGAACTTTAATCGTAAGAGATGAGAGAGTGCCATCTTTTGTGTAGCTTCTAAATAGCTTATAATTGCTCCAGAAGCACTTATAGCCAATTCCCGATTCTCCAGACCAAGACCTTTCAGAGAATGGAGCTGGAACTGGTTCACCAATTTCTGGTAGGCATTCTCCTTTACAAAATTCCAATCATCAACATAGTTTACAGGAAGGGAGTAACTTTTCAATAGATTGAGAAGTTCGCCATTACTTTCCTCCTCTTTCGGCAAAAGAACCTCTGCCACAGGAAGCCGAGTCAACTCTAAGAAGACCTCTTCCACCAGATTTCCTTCCTCAAGTTCCGTAGCCAGAAATTCCCCAGTCGAAATATCCACAAAAGCAAGACCAGCTCTTTCTACATTTGGTCTTTCTAAATATATAGCCGCCAGGAAATTGTTGCTTTTCTCAGGAAGGAGATTCTCCTCCAGAATTGTCCCCGGAGTGATAACCCTGATAACGTCACGCTTCACTAAATCCTTTGCTACTTTAGCATCTTCCAGTTGTTCACAAATTGCCACTTTATGTCCTGCTTTGATCAGACTGGCAATATACTTACTGGCAGAGTGGTAAGGGACCCCGCACATGGGAACTTTCTGCCGGGAAGTCAAGGCAATTTCCAGAACCTTTGAGCCCAGTTTGGCATCGTCTCCAAACATCTCGTAGAAATCACCCAGCCTGAAGAAGAGAATAGTGTCAGGATACTCTTTCTTGATTCTATGGTACTGTTCCATTAAGGGACTAAATTTGCTCAAACTTTCTACCTCTCAAAATAACTTGTCATTGCGAGGGAGCGAAGCGACCGAAGCAATCTCATTCTTTAACACAATTATTCTTGTGGCTCTATCTCAGGAGAAGGCTTTTTCTCTTCTTTCGTTTCTTCAGATTTACCAGCAGCAAGTTGTAATTTGACAACCCTTTCTTCCAGTTCCTTTATCTCTTTCTCTTTCTTAGTGAGATCCTTCTTGGATTTCATCTGGGTTACCATTCCCAAAATAGTGGCAAATATCCCACCAACAAGAATCGCAGCAAACACAAAGACAATCAAAGATACTTCCGGAGTCCTCCAGAATAAAAGGTTCATCGATACTTGCGGCTGGTTTACCACAGCCAGGAGAACCAAAAGGAAAGCAAAAA
>JBHIBS010000144.1:0-1870 GCA_046759165.1 bacterium
TCAATTCCCATAAGTCTCATAAGCCGCTGTACTCTTTTCCTGTTGACCTTATAGCCACTTCTCCTCAGAGTTTCTCTCATCCTTCGGGAACCGTAAAAAGGAGTTTTGGTGTACTGCTCATCGATTAAGTGCATCAGCTTCAGATTGTATGAATGCACCCTCGGCTTATAGTATACCGTTGATCGGGAGATTCCAAGAAGCTGCGCCTGTCTTGTTATTGGTATCTGCTTATCTTCTCGTTCGATGAGCATAACCGTCTCCCTCGCTGATAAATCCAGCTTTTTTTTTAAGCCAGTCCAGTTCCACCTTGAGTTGGCCAATCTCTCGGTAAAGTTCCTCGATTAAGAGGCTTTTCTCCTCCTCTCTTTTTCCTCTTCTGTCCGTAAACAGCTCAATCATCCCCTCTGCAGCAACTTTTTTCCATCTTTTTATCTGAGTAGGATGAACTCCATACCTGCTGGCTAGCTCAGTTACAGTCTCTTCCTCTCTTATTGCCTCCAGAGCTACCTTTGCCTTAAAACTTGGCGAATGTCTCTTGTGAATTTTCCCCATAGTTGGACCCCCTTCTTTCTAATTTACAGTATCTTAATGGATTGTCCAAATTTTGGGGTCCACTTCACCAACCCTTTACGAGAAATTGGCTCCGGATAGCATTTGCATCGAGTTCGAGCAGTACTACATCAGGTACTTGATGAGAAGGATGGTCTTTCCAAAGAGGCGTATCTGATGATGAGTAGAGAGTCACATCGTAGGTACCATTATTTGAGATATTGTTTGAGTCACGATGAAGAAGTAATCTCAAAGTGTCTGGAATTGTTCTGGATTGTTCATCACGGACAACGTGGCGATTTGTTGCAAGGAACAGTCTATTATTCCGACTGTAGAAGAAGCCAGTTGCAGTGCCAATTATGGAATTGGATTTTAGCTGTTGAATGTATGTCACTGTAGCGACAATCGGATTTATAGCCATATTACTCACCTATATTGAGAAAAGGGAATGTGGCCTAATCCAGTATATACGAAACTGTTTTTTTGTTAAGTTTTTGGTTCTATCTTGCAAAGCGGTACTGAAAAAACATGACTCGTGTTCAAAACTGTCTGCTTCGTCCACGCCGTCTATTCAGTAATGGCGATTATTTTCAAGATAGATTCGGTGTAAAGCTTTTAAAAGAGAAAATCACTACTTTAAAGAAAATAAAAGTCAGGTGAGCAAAATGAACTACTATTTACCTCGATATGATCTACCCCTGGTTCTAGGTTATACTGGACCAGGTTTATCTTTTTATAGCCCGGGCTCTGAAAAAACTAGTGATTTAATACCTTCTTTTTCAAAACAAGAGGATCTTTTGACAAAAAGCAAAAACTTAGAAGACCTAACTTCTAAAAGTAGTAACGGTCTAATTAATACTTTTTTTTCAGATAAGGAGGCAATGCTAAGGGCAAGCCTTGAAAATATTCTCTCTCAGATTGAGGAAAGAAAAAGAATCAAAGAAAGAAATGTGGTGAGTATAAGAAAAGATATGTGCAAGTGCCAAAGCTATCTTTTAGAGATTGAAGCACTAACAAAGCTTCTTTACACCCACGACATCAGCATGGGTAGAAGAAGAACTAACTTGGATGGACAGATGTTTAGCTTAAAGAAAGATTTAAGATCTGAGGACCTAAGCTACTGGAGAGATTTGGTATTTTTGAAAAAAGAATTCATGGAAACTTTAAAAGAGTATCAAGCTGCCAAAAAGAGAAAACAGCTACTCTCAACAAATTATCTAAATACTCTGGAGGAAAAGGTAGAAGAAAATGAGCGCAACTAAAGTCCAGGAAATGTGTAGAAGGCTAAAGCCAATCTTAGGAGATAGAGCAGATACCCTGT
>JBHIBS010000145.1:0-1845 GCA_046759165.1 bacterium
AAATTCGAACACACCATAAGAGCGGTGGGAAGAGTCACTCAGACTATGGCTCAACGTAAGGAGGGGGACGGGTTGCAGATCCGGGGTCCCTATGGCAGGGGCTGGCCCCTGAAGGAGGCCCGGGGAAAGAATATCCTGGTCGTGGCGGGCGGCATTGGACTGGCTCCCCTACGAGGTTTTCTTCTCCAGGTGTGGAAAAATCGTAATGATTTTGGCAAAGTGGTCATCCTCTACGGAGCCCGCACCCCTGACGATCTTCTCTTTAAGGAGGAGCTATCCCTATGGCGTAAAAAACCAAATACTCAGCTTCTGTTAACAGTGGACGAAATTCCTTCCCGAACCCGGTGGGAAGAAAACCAAGGAGTGGTAACTACTTTATTTGACAGGGTGGAGGTTTCTCCCGATAATACCCTGGCTTTAATCTGCGGGCCGGAGATAATGATGAGGTTTGTGGTGGTGGGTCTTCTTCAGCGCGGATATGCAGGATCGCACCTGTATCTATCCTTGGAAAGAAGGATGAGATGCGGAACAGGCCAGTGCGGGCATTGTCAAATCGGGCCCAAATACGTCTGCCGGGATGGGCCAGTTTTCTCCTATAGAGAAATTCGGGGTCTTCCGGATACTTTAATTTAAGGAAATGGCATGAAAAAAATTCGCCTGGGTATCTTTAAGTATAGCTGCTGCGCTGGTTGCCAGTTTCAATTCTTCTTTTTTCAGGAACATGTTCTGCAAACCTTAGGAGCGGTGGATATCCTCTACTGTAAAATGGCAACAAATGGCGGGGTAAAAGAGGGCCCCTTTGAGGTAGCTTTAATTGAGGGAGCCATTACCGAATCCTGGCAAGTTGATGAATTGAAAAGAATAAGGGAGGTCAGCCGTTTTTTGATTCCCATAGGGTCCTGTGCCGTTAACGGGGGCATCCCGGCCATTAAAGATATCTACCCTGAAGTAGAAGTGGAAAAACGGGTCTATAAAGACCTTTCAGTTATTCACTCTGTGAAAGCTCATCCCATAGATGAGTATGTGAGAGTAGATGGGTATGTAAGAGGCTGTCCTATGGGAGAAAGGGATCTTCTGGAGCTGTTGACTTCTCTCCTTCTAAACACCAAGCCCTCTTTTCCTGAGTACTGTGTCTGTGTAGAGTGTAAGCTAAAGGGAACTATCTGTCTTCTCATAGCCGAAGGAAAACCCTGTATGGGACCGGTAACCAATGCCGGTTGCGGAGCTCTGTGTCCTTCTCATGCAAGAGCCTGTTATGGCTGCTGGGGACCGATGCCCGATGCCAATGCTCCTGCTCTGGCCAAAAAATTTGAACAATTGGGTCTAGCTCCCGATGATATAGTGAGAAAGTTTACCCAATTTGCCAGTCCCAGGATCGAGTTTCGCAAAGGAGCAGAAATGTATGAGTGAAAAAGTTATCTCCATAGATTATTTAGCCAGGGTGGAAGGAGAGACGGCCATTAAAATTAATATCAAAGGCAAAGAGCCCCAGGAGCTGAAACTTAACATTTTTGAGCCTCCCCGTTTTTTTGAAGGTTTCCTGGTGGGGCGAAAATATTACGAGGTTCCCGATATAGTAGCCAGAATCTGCGGAATATGTCCTGTCTCTCATATGACTACGGCTCTTAGAGCTATAGAGAAGGCTATGGGAATCAGTCCCAGTCAACAAACAAAGATTTTACGCCGACTAATGTCTCTTTCCCAGATTGTATCCAGTCATCTCATTCACCTTTATATGCTAGCTATGCCTGATTATTATGACTATCCAGGCGCTCAAGAAATGCTGCCCGAGTTTACCGAGGAGCTATCCCGTCTTATGCGGATGAAAAAAGTAATGAATGATCT
>JBHIBS010000146.1:0-1836 GCA_046759165.1 bacterium
AAAAAAGGAGAACTGGAGCGAGCTGCCATCTGGGCTAAAGGAATCGTAGAGAGCAGGAAGTAATTCTGTAATGTGCAAGGGCGTATCAAGGGATCAGGTCTTGATTTTTGAAAATACCGGAAATACTACAAGGAAGAGGTTGAGTTTTCACTATTGGATTCTTCAATTCTGCAAGGATTCGAAGGAGAAGAGTTCTCTCAAGAAAAAGGTCTTCCTAGTGAATCAGTAGAAGAAGGAATGGTGAGGAAGATGTCAAGACTTTCTAAGCGTTCACTATTCCAGCACAGGTAATGTGTGGAAAAGGTAAAAGAGTAGAAAATAAAAGAAGGTCAAGATTACGATACAATAATTCAAAAGTCAAGACCTGACGCTGACCCCCACTTTGGATTCTACTACCATATTATCATAACATACCCAGAGCTCTCTTTTTCATGATTTAACACTCACGCCTTTGGTTGGATTCTGAATGATTCAATTCGAACCCTTGACACTTGATACAAAAAGTTATATAATAAGTTCAAGTAAGAATACTTATTTAATCACTGGAGGTTAAAAACCTATGGCACTTAAATGGCTTGATAAGAGATATGAGATTTTGTGGGAAGCATTTGACTCCTCTTCGTTTCGTTTTGAGGAGGCTACTGCAATTCTAAAAGAGAAGGTCCACGAGAGTAAAGAACAGGTCAATGTTGTACTATCTGAGCTCAGAAAAGAGGGCATGCTTACTGTCGAATTTGATCCCTCTGATGCAAGAAAGAGAATTTATCAACTCCAAAGTAAGAGACAGATAATATCCAAGAAGCTATCGCTAACCAGGAAAAGATTAACAAGAGGTGACCTTGAGGGACTTCTTAAAGCAGCAGCAGATCTCATCAGAACAAGGGTTGATTATACTTTTATCCTTGTCCTCCTTTTTTATAAGAGCATAAGTGACAAGTGGGAGATGGAGTTTGAGGATGCATATAACGAAGCCCTCAATGATGGACTTAGTGAAAAAGAGGCAAAGGAAGAGGCTAAAAACTCTATATACCATGACTTCGATATTTCTGAGGAGCTTCTTTGGGAGAACATAAGAAAAGACCCTGCCAGGCTGCCAGAAAATTTCTCTAAGGCTATGAAAACCCTGGCAGAAAGAAATCCTGGACTCAGGGATGTCTTCGAGAATGTGGATTTCGTCCAGTTTACTACCAATAGAGAGAATGCAGAAATATTAAGACAACTTGTTGAACTCTTCAGCGCAAAAACTCTTAATCACGTATCTTCTGATATTCTGGGAGACGGATATGAATGGATTTTGAGGTACTTTGCCCCTCAAAAAGCCAAGGAAGGGGAAGTTTACACTGCCAGAGAAGTTATCAGGCTTATCGTTGAAATGCTCGATCCAAAACCCGGTGAAAGTGTATATGACCCGGCTTGCGGCTCAGGTGGTATGCTTATTAGTTCCTACAAGAGTGTTGAAGATGCTCTGGGAAGAGATGAGGCAGACAAGCTTCCTCTTTTCGGCCAGGAGGCTAATCATAAAACTCTCGCTTTAGCCAAAATGAACCTCTATATCCACGATATCAGGAATGGCCAACTTGCCCTTGGAGATACTCTGCTTTACCCAAAATTCAAAGAGAGTGATGGTGTAGAGCGATTCGATGTCGTCATAGCCAATCCTCCATGGAACCAGGACGGATACAATGAAGAGATCCTTAAAAAGGGCGAGTTCTGGAGAGAAAGATTCAACCACGGTTTTACGCCAAAGCAGTCGGCAGACTGGGCCTGGATAGAACACATGGTGGGCTCAGCAAAGGACGACACCGGCAGAGTTGGCGTTGTCATAGATAATGGATG
>JBHIBS010000147.1:0-1823 GCA_046759165.1 bacterium
GCTCCATGTCCTTGTGGTAGTGGCAAGAAATTTAAGAAGTGTTGTCTTAATAAACCGAGGGAGAGTAATTCTGCTAATCGGCCTCAACCAAGCCCAACAAGAAGTTTCGAAAACACTTCCAAGTATCGAGTTATGAGAGTTGTGCACTGGAGTATGAAAGAGGTCAGGGCTTTTTCTACCGAACAAATTATTCAGAGGTTGCGAGATTTTGGTGTTGATTTTAGGAAGGAAAAATTTCTTGAGGATGTGAAGGAATTTTATTCTGCGTGTGATCTTGCTGACTATTGGGAGGAAATCTATTCTATTACAGCGGAGGGTTTTGATGGAGACTTTATTTGGATGGCTGCGGTAGTCTTATGGGAAAGGTTAGCTCCTCATGTTATCAATTCAGAGCAGATAGACGATATGATGCAAAAAGGGTATGATCTCCTGGAGAAAGGAAAGGTGGTCGAAGCTTGTACTCTTTGGTTAGAGGTATGGGAACATTTAAAGGGGCGGTTCTCTCCAGATATGAAATCCATCGAGGATGCGGGACGTATTTTTTCTGGGATGCAGTCTCTTTACAATTGGTGCCAGGATCTGGAAATGGAGCTAGGGAATGCAGGAAGAAAGGACATGTCCTTTTACGAGAAGAGAATCAAATACTGCCGAGGGTTCTGCACTTTATTCCCGGAGACAGATAGTTTAATGATCCAGAATATGAAAAGGGCTGAAGCAGAGTCCTATTTCGGAATGGGGATGTTAGAACAGGGTGAGATGGCATTCAAAGCCCTGATAGAAGAGTTTCCTGACTCCGCCTGGGGGTATATCGGATGGGGAGATATGTATTGGTTATTCCGGATGAATGATAAGATTCCTCTGGATTACGAAAGAGCAGAGAGGATATATCGAGATGCCTTGACTAAAAATGTCGACGATAAAGAGGAAGTTTTGGATAGGCTCAAGGAATTAGAGAGGGAAAGAGAGAAGAGGAATGAAAGGGGAAGCTAATCATGAAGACCAGGCCGTACAGCGTATCGATAGAAACCGCGTAGGTGCTGAAACATCGGGCATTGGAGAGATGAGACCTCAAAAAACGCCTCAACGTCTTGCGGTATTTGCATGCTCTCGGCTTTCCGCCGCTTATTACGCAACGACTCTAATATTCGGGAGAATTTAATAGAATATGGACATAGTAAGGTCTAAAAGCGGTGTTCTAATCAGGTTGGCAGAGGAGAGATGGTTTCATATTACAGAAGAGCATTCAGAGATGGCAGGCTTTTACTTTGAAGTCCTCGAAACGGTGGAGGAGCCGGAGGTGATTTATGAAGGTAGGGCTGGAGAATGTATAGCGGTGCGAGAAATAGAGAAAGGGAAATATATGGCGGTGATATATAGGGAATTAAGCAAAGAAGATGGATTTGTAATTACCGCCTTCTTGACGAGGCGGAGAAAACAACTTGAAAGGAGGCGAAAGATATGGCATCGGTAGAGGTTAAAAAGATATTAGCCCTTGTGCCTGAGTTATTGGAAGTACCGTATGCAAGGATTTGGACATCTTACGATAAAGAAGCTGATGTTTTATACATTAACTTCAAGAAGCCAAGCCATGCAGATGATTCCAAGCTCACTGGTGATGATATCATAATCAGGTATGAGAAAGGAGAGGTTGTGGGAATCACTGTACTTAATGCAAGTAAGAGGAAGACAGGATATGGGCACGGCGTATAACAGAGCGTATCTGGTTTCGCTACGCTCTGCCCAAATCCAGCCTAATGGCTGGACTTCAGATACGCTCGAAACGTTAGATGGAATAAGAGGTTATTGAAGGACAGTTTTTGATA
>JBHIBS010000148.1:0-1819 GCA_046759165.1 bacterium
CAAGAATATATACTACACTATGCCTAACGTGGTAAATAATCCGATATTGACCGAATCTCAACCGAAACAGCGGAATTTTGCGGGATATCTTTATTTTCTTGATAGACTTGATGGTAGTAAAGGGTGAGGTCTCTAGTATTTTGAGCTTTTGCAGTAACTTCGTTCTTAAATTGGCCTCAAGTGAGGATAAATCTTTTTTCCCGTATCAGTGACGACTACTCTAAATCTAGGCAAGTTCTTTCTTTGCCTCAGCTATTAGCTCATTAAGGTCGGTAACCTTACCTTCAAGGGATTCTTTGTAAGCCTGTTCTATTTTTTCCTTGAATTTAGGGTGGTTTAAAAGGATATAGTCTTCAATCTCATCTTCGGTAATTCGTTGAATAACTGCCCGAGGTTTACCTCGGTAGGTGATGAAGACATGCTCCCCCCTATCGGTCTTTCGCAGGATCTCGGCTGTCTTTAGCCTCAGTTCTCTTACATTGGCGAAAACCATCCTTTCATCTCCTTTCTTAATGTTTCCCTTTTGGGTTACATTATATAAATGATTACCGAAATGTCAAGTACCTCTCGCAGACTACCACCAGAATAGAATTGACACAAACCTCCAAAAAGATGTTATGGACCGAGTGAAAGGAGAGTACTGGAAACTTCGTGTGAAATGCTAAGAACCAGGACACCTACGAATACTGCTTATAAGTCCTATTTGAGAACTCGAAAATTTGACAATTATCTTCAAACCGCCACAATAAGTATATCTAACATAGGTGAAGCAATCTATAAAGAGGGTAACTGAAAAGACAGATTACCAGGAGGAACAGGGACGAAGCAAGAGACGTTTTGGTCAAAAAAAATGTGTCTTCCGAGACTACCTACAGGTGAACCCATTCCTTTAAACAGAGAGAACGGATTTTTCCTTTTTAATAGAGAAATGCGCCATGCCACGGCGAAATCATGATTTTGATTAGACGAGTTTGCGGCCGAGGAAAAGGAGAATATCCGAAGTGCTTCGCGAAATCTGCCAATTTAGGAGCATAAACCAAGTAGTTCAGTTTTGGAGTTAGCCGCCATTGGTCGGAAAAACAGAGGGGAAATTAATAAGACGTATACAATAGCCCGTAGGATGTTTGCGAAGGGGTTCTTGAGGAGGATTCTATGAGTTGGATCTCCATTTTGCCTTAGAGCGGACCTCGAACGAAATATTGTCATTGTTAGGTGCGTTCAAGAAGCGATGGGGAGAGTTCCTTGAGAAACTAGAGCTACTGGGCAAGCGGATTGAAGACGCACAGAAGGAATACGAAGCTCTCACGACCACCCGACGGCGACAGCTCGAAAGACCTTTGAATAAAATTGAATATCTCAGAACACAACGTGGATTACCAGTAGCGCCTGATGAGGATGAACGATCTCTTCCCGCTATTGAAGAAGTTGAGGGAGAGAGTGAAGAGGGTGCATAATAATTCCCTCTGCAGGTTACATTCCCGACCGTGGCCAACATGGTGTTTGTAGTTCGCACCTGCGGTGCTCACCCAAATTGCTCCGGTTTGCTCCGTAACTTCGCAAACACCGGGAACGTTATCCTTCAACCCAAGCACCCACCAGCCAGTAAGTTAAGAAGATGGATTCGGCAGGAGATTGATAGGGAGGAGTGGGCTGGGATCTAGCTAAGGCTGAAATAACGAGATCTTCTCAAAAGCCAGCCGGATGCGGTAGGGGATTTTTTTGGAAAAAAAGGAGTGTCCGGACGTCGGACACTGGTACTTAAATCCTTATTATTACCACTACTCATAAGTCCTATTCGAGAACGCGTCGAGTTGCTAAT
>JBHIBS010000149.1:0-1816 GCA_046759165.1 bacterium
CCTTATGGCAAAAAGACAAAAAGAAGGATCATCCCAATGACAGAAAGAGTAAGAAGATTATTGGAGTACCACTTCGCAGAAAACAATAATACCGGAATGGTCAAAAGGACAGTTGCAAGGATAGTAAAGAAGGTAGCTGATAAAGCCGGAATCGCAAAACCGGTCTCGCCTCATGTTTTAAGACACACTTTCTCGGTCAACTGCATCAAAAAAGGAATCTCCACCAGGGCACTCCAAACTCTTCTGGGTCATGACAGATTGACAACTACTGAGATTTACCTAAATCTATCTCCAGAAGACGCTATTCACGAGTTTTTGAATAAATGGTAAGTAGATCAAGCTAGCTGAAAGCGAGAAGAGGCCTTGAAATGCATAAAGTATTTAGAAAACTATTAGAAGATGCAACAGGTGTATCTGAGTTTATTATAGCAGTAAACTTAGATATTAGGGGATTCTCTTTATTTAGTAAGAAAGTGGAATCTCCCGACACAGCCATGTTTATTAAGAAAGTGTATATGAGATTGATTGATAACTACTTCCCTAATGCATCTTTTTTCAAGCCTACTGGTGATGGATTGCTCATAATCCTCCCCTACACCGAAAAAGATTTACAGGATGTTGCAGAGAATACAATCAACTCCTGTTTGAAAGTTCTAAAAGAGTTTGGCACCTTCTGTGTAAATGATCCAATGATAAACTTTGAGGTCCCTAGGAAGGTTGGAATTGGTCTATCAAGGGGAACAGCCTGCCGGCTCGTTTCAGAAAGCAAAATATTAGACTATTCAGGAAGAGTACTAAATCTAGCGTCTAGACTTATGGATTTCGCGAGACCGAGTGGCATTGTGTTTGATGCTGAATTTGGTATAGAACTTCTTTCAGATAAGCAAATAGAATTATTCGAAAAGGATAGCATATACATTAAAGGGATTGCAGAAAGAGATCCCGTCGATATTTACTACACCAAAGATCTCACCCGCATACCGCCGCTAAGCAAGCAACCTATAGATAGAATTAAATGGAACAGTTACAAACAAACTCTGACATTAAGAAAAATAAAGGATTATCCCCCACGATTTCGTTACCCACTCACAAGTGAACCAGTGGATCCTAGTGAGATCAAGGTTAGGATGACATATCCTGGTGTAGTAAGAGGAAGAAAGCGTAAAGGATTCATATCGATTTTTGATTTCTCTAACTTCGAGTATTCCTTAGAGGCAGGAGAACCTATTGTAACCGTTGAATTTGATGCCCTTGCGAAACGACTAGAAGCTGAAGGAGTTAAGGACAGTTGGGGCATTGAGATTGAGATAATGTACCCAGAAAAATGACTTCGACTTCAGGTAACGATTGCCGGCTACGCGGTTCGCTCACCCAAAATGTTACATTTTCCAACCCAAACACCCACCAGCCAATAAGTTTAGATAAATAAACCCGGAAATAACCTTTGAAATTTGACACCTCCTCTTGCTATTTGCTATACTAAGAAAATAAGAACTTCTAACTATATGAACCATTTATTTACAACTAAAGGAGGAAAACTCATGCCAACGGAGAAGCTTGCGGGTCGTACCCAAAAAGAAGTCGAAAAGGCACGTGATGAACTCAAGGACTGGAGAAAAAAGCTGGATGAGCTGGAAGAAAAGATTAAGAAGATCACCAAGGAAGGAGTGGGGAAGGCATGCAGTGAGACAAAAGAGATAGCCCAGTTAGTTCAGGTCAGAGAAAAAGCCCAGATTACAATCCCCAGCAAAATCCGCAAAGCCTTGAATATTAAAGAAGGTGATTATTTAGAAGCAGAAGTAGAGGACAATAAGAT
>JBHIBS010000150.1:0-1800 GCA_046759165.1 bacterium
CGAAGGTATTTAGAGCTTCTTGGTATTTTTCCTGGTTATAATCGGAGTTCCCTATAAGAGAATAAGCAGCAGGAATAAGCTGCTCTTCCTGGGGATAATTGAGGATTACTTTTTGGAATGCCTCTTTAGCTTGCTCGAATCTATTTTGGTGAAAGTAGGTCCAGCCCATGGCATATTGAGCATCAGGGGCATTCTTGTTCTCAGGATAAAGGGTTAGAAATCGTTGATACTCTTCTCTGGCCTCATCATACTCATCCAGTTTGAAATGAGAGGCGGCGATTTGATAAATTGAGGTGGGAACAAGATTTGAAGTTGGATGATTTTTCTCTATCCTTGAGTAGGTCTGAATAGCCTCTCTAAACTTCTTCAAATTGAAAAGGCTGCTTCCCACCATCAGGAGGGCATCATCGACCCACCTAGACTGATCATAATTCTGGATGACCTTGTCAAATTCAGTGATTGCAGCCTCAAACCGATTTTGTTCAAAATAACACCACCCGCTCTCATATTGAGAACGTGCAGCTAGTGGATTATCAGGATAATCAATGATCACCTTCTGGAAGGCTTCCAGCGCTTTTCCATATTGGTAAAGGTTAAGGAAAGATTCTCCTAACCAGAAAGTTGCCTCTGGGATATGCTCAAAGTTAGGGAATTTTTCAATTAACCGGGATAAATAATTTGCTGCCTCCTCATATTTTCTTTCATCAAGGTAGGTATAAGCAATTCCATAAAGAGAATCTGGGACAAACTCACTTTGCGGATAATTGGCTACTACCTTCAAGTAACTTTCTCTAGCAGAGGAAAACTTGTTCTGGTAATAGAAACAATCTGCCAGACGAGTCCAGGATTCGGCAAGATTAGGTGAATCTGGGAAGGCAGCGATGTATTTCTGAAAAGCATCGGCCGCCTGAGGGTAATTTTTTTCCTTAAAATAAGTATAAGCAATGCCATAATAGGCCCGTGGTTTCCAGGTTGGATCGGGTTTCTCTAAGGCTTTCTCGTAGGCCTTCCTTGCCTCTCTAAATTGACTCAGATTATAGAGAGACTCTCCCAACCAGAAAAATGCCCCCACTGCAGCAAAGTCATCCCTGGCTTTGCCGTACTTTTTCTCTTCGAAATAAGCCCATCCCCTTTCCAGATAGGCGTTAGATCGATATTTTGAAGTAGGGTAAGTAGAGATGAAAGTAGAGTATTCATTGATAGCCTCGGGATATCTTTGGTTATCATAGAGGATCTTGGCAATAGTGTATTGAACTTCGGAAATCTGCTTAAATTCAGGAAACTCATTTCGCAGTTTCTTAAAAGCTCGCAGGCTCCCCTGGTAGTCTTTTTGCTCAACGTAGGCGTATCCCAATGAATAAAAGGAGGAGGCAATGAGGTTGCTTTGAGGATAGTTTTCAATCAACCTCTGGTAATAAGGGACAGCCTCTGCATAGTTTCCCAAACGATAATAGCTTTCCCCCAGTCGATAAAGGCTATCATCGACCCAGTCGCTTTCGGGATATTTCTGAACCAGTGAGTTAAATGCAGAGATGGCTTCCTCGTATTTTTCCTGATTCCAGAAGCACGCTCCTAGTAAGTATTGGGCTCTATCAACATTTCTATTTTCGGGAAAATCTTCGATGAACTTTTGAAATTGAACGGCTGCTAAACCGAATTTACCATCTTCGTACAGACCCTGAGCAAATATGAATTCTTTATAGGCCTCTTCTTCTCCCCAGACCTGGGGAAGAAAGAAAAAACTGAGCAGAAATAACCCCAATCCTACAATCCATATTTTCTTCATTTACTATCTCCCTC
>JBHIBS010000151.1:0-1781 GCA_046759165.1 bacterium
TCTTTTCTCTTTTTTTAATCGCCAAACCTTTGCTCTACCCAAGCGTTCAAAGCACTCGTCGAATATTTCCATATAATTTAAATCTCTGATCTCAGAATTATGCATTAACCCTCTATTTATAAGGGAAAGCGTAATGCCCCTAACTAACTGATTAAAAGTAGCCTGATTATTATGTAAAAGGATAATTTGTTTTGCTTCGGGAAGTACTACATCAGAAACAATTCGATCAATGTTTATGTCCTCAATACGAAAGCGTAGTTTTGTTCTTGGTTTGTAAAAGGTAACATAGATATCTCCGGTCATTTCCCCAGGATTTTTAGCATAAAGCCAATTGGTATATTCTCTTTGAGGAATTTGATAGACAGCGGTTACATATTTAAAACCTGCTATCTGGATGGCATACATTAAAGCATTCCAATATTTAATCTCTCTACTGTGAAAGGTAACAGTCAGATATTTATCACGTTTCAAAATTCTATGAATTTCTTTAAAGGCCTCACATAACATGTCTCTATAAATATCCACTGTTTTTTTCTGTCTAGGATTGACTACAATTTCGTCTTTCCAGTTATTTTCTAAGCTGAGCCAACTTGCGCCTAATTGGCTCAATTCATAATACTGAATTGAATGTCCATATTCAGGATCCGTAAATACATAATCTACCGAACAATCATCAATTGGCAGATTACGTGCGTCACAGTTTAGGAAACACACATTAGCTTTATTAATAATAACATCGGTAGGATTTTCAGACTCTTGGAAAAAATCTCCTATTTCTTTATTTGCCTCTTCTTTGCCCTTTATTATAGAATCAAAACGACTTTTGAATATATGTAAAACATTTTGTTCAAGAAAAATTGGATGAATAATATAATTTTTTACTCCCCATCCCTTTTTGTTAGGTCGCTCCATTTTACAAGCATGCTCTAAGATTGCGGTAAAACATAACAGGAAAACATCTCTTGCGTCTTTCCCAATTTGCAACTTCTCTATTTCTTCTATTAGTATAGAAAGCGCTATTTTGTTTCTATTAGTAAAAAGTCTATCTATGCTTTCGGTACCAGGTCGTTGGGTAAGAAATCTTTCGGAGTTATAGTAAAGCTCCTCCTTCGGGAAGAAATAGAAGGGTATCATTTGATCTAGTTCCGTGAGCTTATTTAGGTCTTGTCTGTCTAATTTCTTTTCTCCTCTTTTTATACGACAATTTTTATTGCTGCATTTGAATTCTATTCTAATAGGAGTTTCCCCTGCTTCTTTTACAAATCCTTCCTCCTCCAGTTTTTTATTAAGCGCCCTTGTAATCTCTTCTGGCCTCACATTTAGATTCAATTTTTCAGTCAATTCCTGATGAAACATTGGACCATTTCTCTTGATCACTTTGTAAACCTCTAGGGCTATTCTTGACATCCTATCGTTACCTTGCAAAAGCTTTTTAGGTACTTGTATATTATGTATGCTTGAAAGTTCTTTTTTTGGGATTTTTGAGGCTTCATAAATTCGTGTATAAGTCATAGAGAGAATCTCAGCGGCAATCTCACAATCAGGACAATTTGTGGAATAAAGCCAGTTGAGTTGGATCTGCCTTTTCTTACCATTTATCAAGACAGGATAAGACTTCGTTCGTAAATCTCTCAATAACTTGTCAAAAGTGCTCTTGAGCTTTGTTGGGTCGACTGAAATTGCTGAAGTTCTCGCTATAAATTTGCAGTACTTGTTTAAATCATTATAAATAACCCTTCTTTTTGTTTTTAAGGATTCAGTGCCTACAACTCCACAGCCAG
>JBHIBS010000152.1:0-1779 GCA_046759165.1 bacterium
CCGCTCAATTTCCCCGAAGTGGCAGAATTTGCAAAGAAAGAAAATGTGGACTTGATTGTTGTTGGTCCAGAAATTCCTCTGGTGGCGGGAATTGTTGATTTTTTCCAAGCTAAGGGTTTGAGAATTTTTGGACCCAATATGAAAGCAGCCCAGATTGAGGGAAGTAAGGTGTTTGCCAAGAATTTTATGAAAAAATACAATATTCCCACTGCTGAGTTTGAAGTTTTCGAAAGTTCAAAGGATGCCTTAGACTATGTGGAGAAACTTTCGCGCCTTTCTCAAAAATTGGGTAAATTTTCCTGTGTGGTCAAGGCTGATGGATTGGCAGCAGGGAAAGGTTCAATTGTTTGCGATACGAAAGAGGAAGCTGTGGATGCGGTTCGCTCAATTATGGAAGATAGGATATTCGGTGATGCGGGTAATAAAGTTATCATAGAGGAGAGGCTGGAAGGAGAAGAAGCATCACTGATTGGACTTTGCGATGGAGAAACCATCATTCCCACAGTGCCTTCGCAAGACCATAAACCAATCTTCGACCAGGACAAAGGGCCAAATACAGGAGGAATGGGAGCTTATGCCCCTGCACCAGTGGTCACTGACGATGTCTATCTCTGGGCGGAAGAGAGGATTTTCAACAATTTTCTTAAAGGAGTAAAAACGGAAGGAATAGAATTTAAAGGTGTAGTATATGCTGGGATTATGGTTACTAGTGAGGGGCCGAAAGTTCTTGAGTTCAATGTTCGCTTTGGCGACCCGGAAAACCAGGCAGTCTTACCTCTGTTAAAGACAGATTTAGTTGACCTCCTGGAAGCTACGATTGATGGGAAATTAAAAGAGGTTCCCCTTGAGTGGGATAAGAAATCCTGTGTCTGTGTTGTGGTTGCCTCAGGAGGCTATCCAGGTTCATACCAGAAGGGTAAAGAGATATCCGGGCTGGATAAGGTTGGGGAAAGGAACGATGTGTATGTATTCCACGCTGGAACGAAGAAGGATGGGAACCGTTTCTTGACTTCCGGTGGCCGGGTTATGGGAGTCACTGGTTGGAACGATACCTTGAAAGAGGCGATAGATTTGACTTATGAAGCTGTTAAAGAAATCAGTTTTGAGGGAATGCATTATAGGAGGGATATTGGAGCCAAAGGATTGAGAGTGAGGGAAAGTTAGTTTTGCTCGTCGCTGAAATTTCTTGCTAACAAAATCTATTGTTCACTACACTAAATTTCAAAAACTCCCCCGATAAATCGGGGTCGAACAATTGAAATTTTATCGTTTCGCTCGCAAAGATTTAGTAAAGCAAGAAATTGAGTGCTCCTCGCAAACTAACTTTTCCTAGAATGAGGGTTGGAAGTAAAAACGTGAGTCTCGTTTCCTTGCTAAAATTCCAATGCTCCTCAAAATCAACTTTTCTCAAATAGGGAGAAAAAATGAAAAAAGCAGTTGTGGGGATATTATTGGGGTCTGATTCAGATCTTTCCACTATGAAAGAGTCGGCAAAAATGTTGGAGAGGTTTAAAATTCCTTATGAGATGACAATCTCCTCTGCGCACCGTTCCCCTAAGAAGACAATAAATTACGCTAAAAGAGCAGAAAAGAGCGGGCTGAAGGTTTTAATTGTTGGTGCTGGCGGAGCAGCTCATCTTGCGGGAGTGACTGCTGCTCACACAACTCTTCCTGTGATTGGCGTTCCCATGCATACGGATGCACTGAAGGGAAGAGACTCTCTTTACTCTACCGTTCAGATGCCCAAGGGAGTACCTGTGGCCACTATGGCGATTGGGA
>JBHIBS010000153.1:0-1757 GCA_046759165.1 bacterium
CCGCATTTAGTCATTTAAAAATCTAACCATAGCCCTAATGGTTGAGACATATAATTTCTAACTCTATTTAATTGATAAACTTAATTGAAGATTGCCGAATTTTCTTGAGCTTTGCATCTATAGCTTGCTTTAATCTTACAGGGTTTAAAGATAAATACAACTTCTTCAATTCCTGCTTTTTTGTTTCTGGTATTTGGCCGGAGTTCATTAATCTCTGATAAGGTGTCTGGGCTATATCATATTTCTTTCTGCAGACAGAGTTATTAATCTTTTCTTTTGTTTTGATCTTCATCACCGGCCTGAAGAAGTTATTAAATAATCTTAGCTCGTTTCTGTATAGATTATTGATCATCCGCATTTGCTTTTCACGATCATATCTCCCGTAGCCGAGCCATTTCCTGATGTGCGTATAGTTCTTCTGCTCCACATAGGCATTATCGTTTCTTCTATCAGGTCTGCTTCTTGTGAAATTGAGTCTTTTGCTTTGGCAATAACTAACCATATGCCAGTTAATGAATTCAGATCCGCTATCGCTGTCTAGCCCCTTTAAGACAAAAGGCACTGTTTGCCTAATCTCTTCTACGGCCTGGACTACTGTTTTTCTCCCCTTGCCCATCACCGCATACTGTTCTGACCAGCCTGAGTAGATTTCCACCAGATCGAGAGAAAATATGAATACGCCCGCTGGATCACCACCATTATGAGCAACAGCGTCTATCTCCATAAAACCTACCCTATTCGTATCCCAATCCGTTATCCTGATGGGGATAGATGACTTTAAAAGTGAACCGTGTCTGGTGGTACCGCGATTTCTTTTCAGCTTTCTAATCTCTCGCTCACGGCCTAATCTGCGATCTAAGGTTTTAGGGCTGATTCTTTTAAGTTTCTGCTTAGTCTGGTCTGCTACCCTAATCTCGCGATGGCGCTCTAAAGCTTTGAGCATGGGTAGGAGCGCAGGCTTTAGTCTTGTGCCGCAGGGATATTCCAGGAGTTCCCATATTTTGATCACCACTGTCATTACATCAGGACCATAAACCTTTTTTCTTTGCTTTCTGCCATATCTTTCCACCCGGTCGTATTCATAGCCAGCTTGCATGATAGTAATAGCGTATTTTCGATTGTACCCCGTGTTGGAACAAAATTCATCTAGGATGTTACCTTTTCTTATCTTATCTGTTTTTAAATAACGTGGTTTGGTAACCCTAACAAGTTCCCTTTTGCTCATAGTGGTCATATGTTTGTAACTAGAATTAATAAATAATCATAGTTACATTTTATATGACTCAACCAATAGGTGTAGGGTTAGAAAATAGATGGCTCAATTCGATTAGGTTTTGATGAAATAAAGAATATGTTACAATGAGTTAATATTAGGGATTCTTTTCATTAAAATTAATTTTTTTAAAATATTTTAGATTCTTTTATTTTCACATCGGTCCTTTGGACAACCTAATCTTATAAAGAAGGGTGTGATGACTTTGTCTGATTTCAAAAGAGAGAAAGAGGCATACTTGGCTATGAAGGAAGAATTGCTCAAAAAATATCCAGGTCAATTTGCAGCGTTTTACCAAGGTCAGCTTCTTGCTGTCGACAATGACAAGTCAGGACTGATTAAACGAGTGCGCAAAGAACACGGAAATATTCCCGCTTTTATCCAAAAGATTGTGGAAAAGGAAGTAACTGTAAGGCTACCTAGGAACCGAAGACTTTCTACCCCTGGAGGATAATTTCAAGTAAATCCCTTGGTGGGGATACGG
>JBHIBS010000154.1:0-1743 GCA_046759165.1 bacterium
GAACTCTTCAAGCTTGCAGAGGAGAAGGCCCCCAGCATATTGTTTATAGACGAGGTCGATGCGATTGGGGCTAAAAGGATGGAATCAGCAACAAGCGGTGACAGAGAGGTTCAGAGAACCTTGATGCAGCTCTTAGCTGAGATGGACGGGTTCAATGTGAGGGGGGATGTGAGGATAATCGCAGCTACAAACAGACCTGATATAATAGATCCGGCAATGCTTCGCCCAGGCAGATTTGATAGGTTGATCGAGGTTCAACTGCCAGATTATGTGGGTAGAAAAGAGATATTCAAGATCCATACCAGAAAAATGAACTTGAGTAAAGATGTAGATATCGATGAGTTAGCGAACAAGACTGAAGTTGCCTCTGGCGCAGATATCAAGTCTATTTGTATGGAAGCTGGAATGTTTACTATTAGAGATGGGAGAGAAGAGATAACCTTCAAAGATTTTGAGAATGCAATAGACAAGGTTCTGGGCAAATTCGAGGAAGGAAAGAGAGAAGTAGGAGTAATGTACGGATAGTTTTTAATGTTCTTCCTTGATTATTCATATCAAAGATACGGACTGAAATGGCAAACCATAATTCAGGTTCAGATTTTAAAGTAGCTATTTACCTTCTTCCATACTTTTTATCTTGGAGTCTTTAGAAGCTATGATCCTGTCTTTTTCTTTCAATTCTTTTTTTGTTCTGTTTAGTTCTTCTTTGTCGGCCTCTTTTTCGTTCTTGATTTGAGTAAACTCGTTTTCAATTCTCTCTATCTTCTTTTTCTGTTCTGCGATGGTTTTATCCTTCTCGTCTATCGAGGCCTTATACTCCCCCAGAAGATTCTTTAAATATCCAATATCAGATTTCAGTTTCACGTTATTTTCTTTCAGTTTTTCGACTTCCGAGCTCTTCGATATTATAATCTGATCCTTCCTTCCTAACTCTTCTTCCAATTCATCAGAGTAAGTAGACTTGCCTTCAAGGATCTTTATCTTCGCCTCCTTTTTCTCTAACTTTCTCTTCAATTCTTTTATTTTCTCGCTACTTTCCTCCAACTCCTTTTCCAAGGGTGATATCCCTATATCCAATTTTTTGGCTTGGCGCAGTCCGAGACCAAAGATCTTTACCAATTCTTTTGTCGAGACCAAACTACCCCCGGCAGTGAACGTAAATCTCCCGACATGGGATACCAGCAGGGCGCCATCATCAGTCTCATAGACGTATATCGGAGGGTAATCTTTCATCTTGGTAAGCCCCTCCTCTTTTATTGTGTCGAATTCCCATCCTTGAGGATCCTCTAACACGGTCCATTTCACCCTCTTCTTTGGATTGTCAATGGAGTATAGGATTTGGATCAGTTCCCCATCTTGGCTGGAGGTTTCTACTCTAAAAAACTCTTTTATCTTTGCCTCAGGTAACCCAAAATCCATTATCGTAGACTGCGGCTTTTCTTCTACCTTGGTTGAGACTTCTCTCCCCCTAGCTTTCAGCTTATCCCTTAACGTCCTCCTCTTAAATATTGGGGTGCTGCTGTCACTCTCTGATAACTTCCGCAATTTCTCGGCCAAGGCGTCCCTCTTACGCATTTTATTCACCCAGTTGTTCTCTCAAGGCCTTAAGAACATGTTGTGTATTTACCTCTATACCTGAATTCTTACCATCGAGTATCTCCAAGGCTTTTATATGGAACGCAAGTTTAGTTATCTGTGCTATTGTGCGCGGCTTTCCATCGCTTATCTGCACAACAGTCTCTG
>JBHIBS010000155.1:0-1701 GCA_046759165.1 bacterium
CTGACTTTACTAATTTCAAAGAGCAAGTTGGACCAGAGAAGTTTGATGATATCTTTCACCTCTTAGTGGAAGTCGTCAAAAGAGTCGGCCTCGTTAGTGGGAAAATTCTCTCCTACGATGGAACCCTTTTTCCAACCTTTGCTAATTACAAAGGGTGCAATTATGCCTGCAAGAGTTGTAGGAGCATTCCCCTAAAAGAGGATTTTTTAAAGAGTCTTCGCTACAGAATAATCAATTCTTTAAACCACCCCTCAAAGATCAGTTTAGGAAAAGAGAGACGCTCCTTTGCTATCTGTCCGAGAGATGATCTTCCCTCCTGTGTGAAAAAAAGGCCCACTTTTGCAGCTCTCTCTTTTTGTTTCATCCCAAAGGAAGAAGAACAAAGGCAAAGTGAGCTAGCATATATTCTCGGTTTAGAGAAAAGACTTTCCCAGCAAGGACTTTATCTTAAGCTCCTCAGCTCCTGTATCTCAAAGATAGACCTGACCAAAGATGAACCCTTAATCTATGTTAACTGTCCGAGGGTGCCGGCTGACCTTGAGGCAAAAATTGGTTATCGAAGATCAAATCATAATCCCAATAGAAAGGTCAAGGTGTTTGGTTACCAGGCAATGATAACTACCAATATCGAGTTAGAAATAGGCTTGGAGCTTCCTGTAGGATGCAAGGTTACCTCCGCAGATAAACTTGATGGATCTTATCTTATCCCTGAAAGAGAAAAGCTCATTCAAAATCATGGATTCTTACCTTATCTTGATATTGCTGACTCTGGCTTTGACATAGAGAAGAATTTCCATCGTATAAGGAGTACCTCATCCATTCCCGTCATTGACTACAACAAGCGGGGTGAAAGAACCGATATAGAAACTCTCAAGATGCGAGGCTATGATGATAGAGGAATCCCTTTTGCTCCCTGCCTTGCTTTATGCAAATCTAACGGGTATGATGAGAAAAAGAAAAGGTTATCCTTTGTCTGTCGAAAACAGTGTTTAACCTCACCCCGTGCTGTTCCTAACCCTGTAGAGGCCTGTAAGTACCTTAGCAATGAGTGTGGATACTCCACCCATGTCTCCATTAAAGCTCATCCCCGTCTTATCTGTGAGGTCCCTAGGTGCTCGGACCGCTGGAAAAAGATTAGAAATCTTCGCTCAGCCTCTGAGCGCTCTAATGGGACTACCAAGTCATCTGATTTAGATATCTTGGAATCTCCCCGCATCTATGGATTAGCTATGGCTTCTATTGAAGCAACCATGGCCTGTATAACTACCCTCTTGAAGCGGATGATGCGTTTTGTCATAGGAATTACCGTTAACCTTATGAGGTATCTGAAAACCTGGAAGAGGTCCTACAAGAACAAATTAGCAGCCCCTAACGTACCAACCTTTATTCTTTCCCTAATCCAGAGAAAAAGATCCCCTCCTCGACACTGATTCCCTCACATAATTTGGTAAAATCCAGCCTCTTTATGAAGGAGTATTTTTTTGCTTTGTCAAAGAGCTTTTCACATAAGTAAAATTCTTCAGATATTTATCTTTTTCCTTCCAAGTTTTTACTCTCTTCGCCTCACCTACCTCTTATTTACCAGTTTTCTATCTGCTCCTCAGCGAAAAACTGAGTTCTTAAACCACCTCAAAATATACTACACTACTATGCTCAATCCCTTCTAAATACCAATTGTTAGGGATGTTTATCTGTTTCCAT
>JBHIBS010000156.1:0-1697 GCA_046759165.1 bacterium
TGCATTTGGTCCAGAGCCCATGAGGAATGTCTATTTTCTTCTTTCCCCTTTTTATTCGGTTATAGGTTCTCTCAAACCAGCCCATTTGTGCGTCTCCGTACAACAAAATAATACCACACCAGATAAAAATGTCAAAATTACGATTTGAATCACGTAAAATCTAACCGAAATTTGTTATCATGATCCTTGTTTACCCGCTCCAGACCGAACAAAAAGAATGTAACGCCTATATTGAACAGAAAAACTGGACTCAGGTAAGAAAGATTCGTCCTCCTTTATGCAGAAAGCCCCGGAAAGACTTCTCAGACTATCCCCGAAGATAGAAGCAGCAGTAGGATAGAAAGGCTGGCTGACACAAGGGGGGTAGATATCCAACCCAAGAGGACAAAGAAAAGCATTTTTCTATTAACTGTCCTGATTCCCTTAGCTAATCCAACTGCTGCGACTGCTCCTACCACTGCCTGGGAGGTCGAGACCGGAACTCCTATCTGAGTATAAAGGTAAACCGTGATAGCTGCGGCTAAAACTACCACTAAGGCGGAAAATGGGTCTAGAGGAGATATACGTCTTCCCACAGACATCATTACTTCCCGACTGTAGGTGATAGCTCCCACCCCGATGCTAATGCTTCCAATTAAGGCTCCCTTAATGGGGCTAATGAGGCCTGCTCCCACAAAAGCTCCCGTAGTGTTAGCCACGTTATTACTACCCAGGGCGTAAGCACCGAAGCAACCGATCCCCAAAATTCCTATTCTCATAAGATCAGTAAAAATAGCCAATCCTCTTATCCGGTTGACCAAATAACCCAGACCCATAAAGAGCAGGAAAGAAATGGCCAGCGCTCCCAGAGGAGTAAAAATCCAGGCAAGAACCACCTTGGTTAACTTATCCATAGGTAGACCTCTCCAACCTTCTTCCATGATGGCAATTCCCACAATAGCGCCCAGTATAGCTTGAGAGGTAGAAACTGGCAGCTTAAGATACGTCATTAGGGTTACGGTAGCGGCAGCAGATAAAGTAGCCAGGAGGGCGGTAAAAAGAGTAAGGCTAGTAAAGTAACCCACGGTACCCATGCATTTAGTGCCCTCGATCACCGCTCCCAAAATGACAAAAATGGCGGTTAAAATGACCGCCAATCTGTAACTTACTAGTCCGCTGGTTACTCCCGGGCCAAAGACATTGGCCGCATCATTTGCCCCCAGGGACCAGCCCAGGTAGATCCCGGATAAAAGAAACCACATCAGATTCTCCTCTTGATGGAAATCATACTTATCTTATCAGCAGCGTTTTCCGATGAGTCAGAGATAAATCCCATCCTGATGACCAGATCTCTTAACTGGAGCTTATGAGCCAATTGGAGGTTGGATCGGAAAATCTCACGATTCAAACCATCCTGGAGGCGATCTACCTCTTTTTCCACCTCCTTTACCTTGTGGGCATGGCTAAATGCCTTCTGAGTATCCTCATGGAGAAGTATAAAAGATTCTCGAAAAAGATTGAAGGCTAAGATGCCTTTTTCCACAATCTTCCTCATCTTCTCATTCCATGAGGCCGGAACCTCAGGATTCTCTATGGAGAGGAAATCAGCTATTTTTTCTGCTTCATCGGCAACGTCATCTATGAGCTCCATCAAATCCAAAAGGTCCTCCCGGAAAAGGGGAAGATATGTGCCCTCGTAAAGATTTCTTTCTGCCTCC
>JBHIBS010000157.1:0-1693 GCA_046759165.1 bacterium
GTTCCAGCGAGATTTGAAAAGCGGATTTCAACTGAGATGTCAGACGCTTTACCGTGCTATCCTCTGAGGAGAAAGCCTTAATTAAAGAGACCGAAGACAGGGACTCCTGGAGGCCGGTTGAGACCGTGGCCTGTTGTTCCATACTATGATGACTCAAGATATGAGCCTTGTTGGAAAAGTAGCGCACACAGAGCGCGATCCCAGGTAGAAGAAGGAGGACGCCGGTGGCCAATCTCCACTCTAAGTATAAAAGTAATCCTACTCCTCCTGCAAAGCGTACGACATTGGTAATGATATAAACAATGGTTCCGGAAAAGAACCAGCGCAATCCCTGTACATCGGAGGAAAGACGTGACATGAGATAGCCGGTCTCATTCTTATCAAAAAATGACTTGGGGAAGCGCAGGACACGATCGAATAGACCATGCTGAATGTCAACGATTACCTCTTGCTCAAAGCGAGTACAATAGAATTGCTGCAACAACCCGGCCAGCCTTCCAATCACTGAGATCCCAACCAGAAGAAGTATGGCTCCGGCCAAAAACTGAAGTTGACGGCTCAGGATGACATTGTCAACAAGATAGCGCATGATAAGAGGTTGAGGGAAGGAAAGCAGAGCGGTGAAGATGATGAGAAGAGCTCCCAGGACTCCCTTGCGCCAGTGCCGAGCAAGAAAGGGCCACAGATTCTTCAAGCTGGCCTTTAGGCTGGAATAACCATCCTGACTCCCCATGCGATCCTTGGGCAGTTTCCGGGAAAGTCCCCGTTTCAGATAAGTAAACAAGCTATCCATTTTCGTAAATTAGTAATCCAGTAAGTTATTATTTTTTTGCTTTAGCAAAAAACTTCGCCCTCTCACAATAATACGGTATTGGTGCTTCTTCATTGTCTGCCTCAAGATAAGCCCTACCTGGGCACCACCGGCAGAATTCCCTTAAATTACAACCTTTACATTTTGAATTGCTAACAAATTTTTTATTTCTGACTAAAGGCAACAATTTATTGGAGGCATATTCAATATCTACTTTGAGCAAATTAAAGGCGGGTTTTCTTATTAAGTTACACAAAAACATATTGCCACAGGGGTCGAGGTTGATACCGTCGCCACCGCCGATAGCGCAATGGAACAAATCTGTCTTCTGTCTTCCCTGCCCTGAACGAAGTCGAGAGGTGTCTTCTCTCTTCTGCGATAAGCGACAATCATTATCAGATAACCACCTTTTCCCATTCAAACATAAAACCTCTTGGGGTGAAATCCTTAAGTTACAGGACGCTGAATCGCCATTTAAACGAGCGTGTAAATCAGAACTTGGCCGAAATTTTAAACCCAATCCTTCAATAAAGCTTTGTATCTTGTGAAATTCTCCTAAATTATCCTTAGTTATTTCTGTCTTTATTTTTAGAGCTAAATTTTCTTTTAAGATTAAATCTATTCCCTTCCTTACCTTAGTAAAAGAGCCCTTTACCTGAGAAATTTTCTGGTATAAGTCTTCTGTAACTGCATTTAAAGTCATCTCAATTACAAAGGGAGTTCTTTTCTTAAAGTATTCGGCTATCTCTTCAGTCATAGAATAACCATTAGTGAATATAGTAATAATAAACCCTTTATCCTTGGCATATGAGTAAATATCTAAGAAATCTTTCCGTGTTAAGGGATCTCCTCCAGTAAAACAGAGCCAGATTACCCCTGCTT
>JBHIBS010000158.1:0-1658 GCA_046759165.1 bacterium
GATCCCAGTCCAAGAACTTTGAGCTGTTCCACAATAGAAACCATCGTTATAGCTGCTTTAAAAGCAAAACCCCCTTACAGTTGGTCCAAGAAGATGGCTCCGTGCCAATCCTGCCCCCTCCAAAGTTTACATTGCCGGAGATTGACTACATTCCAGACGGAACGATCTCTCTCATCCGTTTTATCCGAAGTGATCGAAAACTTGATATCCTTGGAGAGCATTTTGAGCTTCCTAAGAGCCTTATCTATACAGCCTTTCCCAAAATTAAAAAGCTAATGATATCAAATAGTTACAAGGCACCATAAATGCTATTTCCTAAACCATAAAAACTTTAATGTTATCAATTAGTTATGCAGCTCCCAAAACGAATTGAGCTGACTTTTACCCATTTTTTAGGGCCCATTTTGGGCGGTTTAGGAAGAGAGATTTTTGAGAAGACCTCATTTTAGATCATTTAACCTGTTGTCATTTTTATGGAATCTCATCCTAAACCCTAAAGGTATGGTATCCTTCAGAGGGATATTTTTCCGCTCCCTTCCCAAAAAAGGAGGATACCATGCACCAACGTTGCCTCATACCACCGGAGTCAATTCCTCCAAGTACCAAGTATGAGAAGCTCTTTGAAAATTTACCAGATACTCCTGTAGCAAAATACCAGCGAGGCAGACCCCCTATTCCGAGAGATGCTCTTCTCAAGGGGCTCGTTTACCGTAACCTCAGGGGCATCGGTAAGCTGGTAGAACTTGAATTTGAATTGGCCAACAACCCCTCAATAGCGGAACCCTTAGGCTTAGACTCGTTGAAGAAGCCACCATCTGATGAGCGATTCTCTAACTTTTTACGCTTTACTCCAAATGGGTATTTCCAGAGGCTAAGAAAATCTTTAGTGCAACAACTCATCAGTGAAGGCGCTATCCTCGGAAATGGAATTGCATTGGATTCATGCCCTATTGAATCCATTGTAAAGGAAAATAATCTAAAGACATCGATTAAAGATCGCTATGATAAATACCGTCTCCTCTCTGGGGATAAGGACGCACGCCTTGGAGTTACTATCCACTTTCCGAGTCCCTTTAAAAAGGAGATCCATTACTTTTGGGGTTACCGAAATCACATCATTAATGATCTGGAATCAGAACTGCCCCTTTCTGAAATGGCACTGCAAGCTAATAAAAGTGAAAAGCAAGTGGCACTATCAATGTTAAAAGACCTGAGCCAAGATTTTTCCCTGTCCATCAAAGTAGTCGCGGCAGATGCCAACTATGACGTGGAAGAGATCCTCAAATACATTATCGAACAAATGAAAGCTGAGGCTATGATCCCAAGGAATCCGGGTAACACTCAAAATACTGCTTATAGCATCAAGAGAGATAAAGTATACTGTCTAGCGGAGCTTCCCATGTATCGAAAAGGAAAAATGACCGTTAAGGGGATAACATACTGCCAATATAGTTGCCCTCTACATTGGTCCAAAGAACTTCGTGGGAAGTATCTGCTTTGTCCCGCAGGGCATCCGAAGTTCCTAAAGCAAAAAGGCTGTAACGTCCTCATTCGTTTGAGCCCAAGTATTCGAGAGAAAATCAATTATGGTACCCAAAGATTCAAAGAAGTCTACAATAAGAGAACCTCAGCGGAAAGAGTATTCTCCAGACTCTTAG
>JBHIBS010000159.1:0-1610 GCA_046759165.1 bacterium
GGTCTCTGTTCTTATATAATCGGTTCCAGCTACATGGTCTAGGTGAGAGTGGGAATTGATAATGTAAGCAATTTCCAAATGGTGTTTTTCTACTCTTTTTAAAATCTCCCTTGGCCTGCAAGAAGGATCGACAATGACTCCTTTCCTCGTTTTTCTTAACTAACTGATCTCCCACAGCCTTGGTAATCTGTTTTCTAGTTTCAGAATGTAAGTGTTCTTCCATGAGCTATGGGGAGCACTTTGGCGAAAAATCAACACCACTGCATGTGATCCCCTGGTAACAATGTTCAGACCCATCCCCTTTTTCATTTGACAAGATAAAAATCGAAGTTATAGTGCAACTGCTACCAATTCATAAAAAAAGGAGTTTCTGCTGATGAAACAGGAAATTTACTACTTTGAGAAACCAGGGCCTAAGAATACAGAGCAGACTATAAACGTTGCTCACCGGAGGGCTAAGGAGTTGAATATTGACCAGATAGTTGTTGCTTCAACTCATGGAGGAACTGCTGGCCAAGTACTGGATGCCTTTCAAGATATGAATAGCAAAATTGTGGTGGTAACGATCTCCCAGGCGTTTGACCAAGAAGGCTGGATAATGGAAGATGAAGTTCGCAAGGAACTAGAAAAACGGGGTGCTGTGGTATTAACTACCCTCCATGCTCTGGGAGATGATGTCAATACTGCTTTTTCTACGAATCAGAAGGTGGCCGCTTTTAATGCAGTTGTGGCCGAGACTCTGCGCAGATTCTCTCAAGGGATGAAGGTTTGTGTGGAGATTGTTTTGATGGCAGCGGAAAATGGTGCTATTAGCGTTGACAGAGAGGTTGTAGCCATAGGGGGCACCGATCGGGGGGCGGATACTGCCGTGGTAATAAAACCTGCCCACGCCCAGAAGTTTCTTAGTCTGGAAATCAGAGAAATCCTGGCCAAACCCAGAAAACCTTAAATCTATTTTCGGCAATCGAAGATTCCGCTTTTCCCATCAATTATCAAACTCCGGGGTTTGATCTGGGAAATCAATCTTTTCTGATAGCGCCATTCGACGAAAGTTTGAAATTAAAGCGGATTATATCGGCCTTTATTTTGCTCCATTCCGGGTTGACTTATAGATAAGCCGCCAGTAGCATTCAAAAGAGGAGAACTGAGATGACGGATAGGGAACGATTCAAGCTGATTGCCCGGCGTGAATTAAAGGGTGAGCTATTTGTTCCTTCTCGTTTTCAATGGTTTTGGCACGAGACCCTGGTTCGATGGATAAATGAGGGAGCCCCTCCGGAGGTGTTTTCCAAGGAACATCGGGCAAAATTCTTTGGATTTGGTAGGGTGGAAATACTTCCCGTTGTTTCAGGTCTTTCCGCTCTAGGCCCCTCAGGAGGACCTCCCTATGTTCCACCCGTTATCCCCCGCTATGAAAGAAGAGTATTAAAGGAAGATCTAAGGACAAGGGTGGTCATTAATGAAGGCGGGGTGAAATACCGGGAACACAAGGATGACCCAGAGAAAATGCCCCAGTGGCTTGAATATCCAGCATCCAACAGAAAGGGATGGAAGCAGTACAAGAAAAGATTGGATCCCCACGCGGCCCTGCGCTGGCCTGCCTACTGGGA
>JBHIBS010000160.1:0-1596 GCA_046759165.1 bacterium
AAAAGGGGAATATGCACCGGCATTCTAATGGAGAATCCAAAGAGAGTTGCCAGAAACGCAAGAAGCCTCGGCCTTGTTACCCAAAGCGGGAAGAGTCTCCTTACAACCTGCCCACGATACGATAGATTCCAGGAAAATGGCGTTGTAGTGGAGCTTAAAAAGATCGATGTCGAATCCGTTGGTGAGGCCGAGATAGAGCACATCTCCAACATCTTAAGGGATCAATCAGTTTAGATAAAAGAATCCAAGCTCGTTTTTGTGAGAAAATCATTTGCTTTTCTCAATACTTCTTTGTCGTTTTCAAAGGTCAACCTTTCAATAGTTCTGCTGAAAGAAAGCCAGCCGTAGCCGCTGTGCTCAAAAGATAGCTTCACCTTAGCAGTTTCAGTCTCTGCAAGCAGATACACCACATCCTTTTCAACCAATTTACCCTCTCTTCTGTAGGCAAAATGAATTTTTTCCCTAAAACCCTGAATAAATTTCAAATCACTAATTCCAGTCTCCTCTTCTATCTCCCTTCCAGCTGTTTCTTTTTCAGATTCTCCCACTTCAATCCAGCCTCTCGGGAAATTCCACTGCGCCCTATATATTCCATGAGCCTTCTTGTAGAGAAGCAGGTACTTTATCTCGCCATTCTCTTTCCTAAACACAATTGCTCCGGCAGAAACCTCCTTTCCAGCGGCCATAAACTATCAAAAACACCTTATAATTTATAATAGTACTACAATCATAAATTCGAGCATGCAGTTATTCGAGATACTGGTAGAGTCTTTCAGGCTTATGAGAAAAGAACCCAAGATATATCTGCCTAGGATATTTACAACCCTGTTTTACACGGTCTTCCTGCTTTATACAGCTAGACTCGCCCTCAGGATAACCCAGGCCATTAATATAGAGATGTCAAGGGCACAGATGGTAGGCGCTGTTCCAAATCCAGGAAAGGCGTTATCACAGTTTTCAGGTCAGATTACTTTTTTCTTGTTTTTCTTTCTCCTTGTCTACGCAGTGGACATACTCACCTACGGCATGTACGCAAGGATTGTCCACGATTATCACTCCAAAAAGAAAATCAGCCTTACCACTGCCCTCTCTGGAGCATTGAAAAAGTTCAAAACCCTGTTCCTCCTCGGGCTGTTAATACTGGTGTTCATGGGACTCTTCCTGGTACTCTACTCCTTCCTAAGTTCTGCCTTTATCATTACCCAGAATCCAGTGTTCTTAGTAATCACACTACTCATTCTTCTTACCGCCTTCATAAGCTTCGCTTTGATATTCTTCTTCTCGGTGCCAGTAACCGTGTTAGAGGACAAGAAACTTAGCGAAGTTGTGACTACGAGCATGAGATTAGGGATGAGAAACAAAGGCATCGTGCTGAAGATGAACTTCCTGTTTGGAGGGTTAATACTGGTCACTTTGGGCGTGGCCATGTACACCGACTTTAAAGGGAAGCTTGGTGCGGCGGCGGCGATAGCGTTTATTGTGGGAAGGCTAGCACAAGCGCTGGTCTATACCTACATCAGCGTGGTAAATCCAACGGCCTATTTAAAGTTAGAAGAGAAAACATAAGTGAACGGGTTTCGAGGCAGACAGGCTACC
>JBHIBS010000161.1:0-1584 GCA_046759165.1 bacterium
GAATGTTCAAGGTAGTACGGAGCAAATGTTAAGAGAAAAAAGTGCTAATCTTTGGTTTGGTGTTTGAATGAAAGGTGTGGTTGTTTATGATACCTCTTACGAGAACACCAAGAAAATCGCTGAAACAATGGCGGAGACCCTGAAGGACTCTGGAATCGAGGTTGACCTCTTCTACGTGAAAGACGCAAAAAAGTTAAGCGCAAATGACTACGATTTTCTAGTTCTCGGTTCCCCAACCAGAATGAATACGATGAGTTGGGCAGTCAAAGGCTTAATACTCAGATTGAAGAGCAAAGAATGGGCTGGTAAGCCCTTCATAGCCTTTGACACCGAACTCACTAGTGTTATCGAGAAAAATGGACCCAGCGCAGCCGAAAAAATCGCCGAAAGACTCAGAGAGAAGAAGATGAACCAGCTTCTGCCAGTACTAAAAACCGCAGTGCTGGGAATAAAGGGACCTCTGAAGGAAGGCGAAATTGAGCGAACCAAAGAGTACACTAGGGGACTTGTGGCCAAATTGAGGGGATAAAAAAGTATGCTGAATACCTTCATTAGGTTGAGATACGAACCAAGACCTTCGCCCGCGGTGTAAAAAATGGATTGATTTTATTGAAGAGAAGCATCAAAGAGGAGATTAAATAATGAAAGAAGAAATGATACAAGACCCTATGAAAAAGAAAAAAGAAATAACACTACTATTAGCTCCAATTTTACTTTTTGGATCTACCCTAATAATTTTTCAAGTATTTGCTTTTATTTTTGGTGCAAAGCTCGGTCATTTCCTTGGATTTGTGTTTTATTGGGTCATCTGGTGTATTTTATTCTCCATCCTGATTGTTGGAGTGAAAGGCATCCCCTCCCTCTTTAAAGGTGAAGAATCTCCATTCACGAAGAAAAACATTGCGTTCTTTATTCTTGCTTACTCTCCTGCTGTTACCACATTGATAACAACCTTCATTCCTGAGATTGCCACAACCTCCTTTCTCGCAATAATTTCATCCCTTGGATTGGCCATAGGAATGGGCATATTGGAAGAAGTTCTGTGGAGAGGGCTTTACATTAAAATGTTTCCCGATAACCTTGTAAAAGGAATTATCTACCCCTCAATAGGATTTACAATATGGCATCTATCACCATTACTTGTCATTCCCACCACGTCACCTGGGGGTAACCTGGCTCTATTACCAGGAGTTTTCTTTATTGGTATTTGTTTTGCTCTGGTGACCTGGCGAACCAAGTCAATCACGTGGGCAGTGATTGCTCATTTTTTATTGAATTTTTTTGCATTGGGCGCTGTAGGTCTCTATTTTTAAACATTTGCGCGCGCCCCCACAAGCTTGTACTATTGGAATAGGTCTTTAACACGCCAGAGGTAGAAGATCAAAAAGATGGCTACAATAACCGCTAGTATCTGGGGTGAGATGATTTCCATGGGATATGGGGCGCCACCCTGAGCTACCTGTACGAATATTTCTACTGACGCGTAAATATAGAAACCAGCGACAAACTGTGAGACAACGTAGCCATATCGTTTTAGCTTCCATAAACCGATTGCTGCAATTATTGAGGCAGGGGCGTTGATCA
>JBHIBS010000162.1:0-1564 GCA_046759165.1 bacterium
CCCTTCTTAAAGATATTTACCATACCTTCTTTCTTTGGTCAAGAGAATCTCGGGATTTTCCTTTTCCTCCTTCTGCGTCCTCCCTGAGGTTCTTTTAGGCTTTAAGTTTTTCCAAAAGCTTTTCTCTTACCAAATTGGGGATTAAATCCCGGGTACCTCCCCCTAATTTGACGATCTCCTTGATTATACTGGAGGAAAGGTAGGAGTAACGCTGGTTGGTCATAAGGTAGACAGTTTCAATCTTAGAGTTTAGTTTTCTATTCATCAGGTCCATTTGGAACTCATACTCAAAATCAGAAAGAGCCCGCAGGCCCCTGATGATGAAACGAGCTCCTTTTTTCTCAGCGTAATGAACAAGTAAGCCTTGAAAACTCTCAACCTCTATTTCAGGATAACCTTTAAGAACCTCCCGGATCAACCTAACCCTCTCTTTTGCCGTAAATAAAAATTCCTTTAAAGGATTGTCGTTAACGGCTATAATTATCTTATCAAATAGAGATTTACTCCTTTTCAGGATATCCAGGTGCCCATTGGTAATGGGATCAAAGCTTCCCGGATAAACGGCAATCCTGGGTTTAGTAGAAGATTGGTCCATCTCTTACTCTTTTGAGGCAAAATAGTCTTCTAAAATCTGTCGGTGATCGAAGGCTAGATCCTGAGGAAGTTCTTCCCTTCTGAAAACTTTTATTTTTTTGGCATCATCTCCAGCTTGCAGTTCTCCTTGCCCTCTGGCAGTAAAAACAGTGGTAATGGTGTGACAGCGTGGGTCCCTCTTGGGACTGGAATAGACACAAAACTGCCGCAGCTCCTTTATCTCTAGGTTTGTCTCTTCCTTGGTTTCTCGCCGGGCAGCCTCTTCTAAACATTCTCCATAATTTACAAATCCTCCAGGTAAAGCCCACCCGGAGGGTGGATGCTTTCTATTTATCAAGACAATTCCTTGGTCCTTCTCCACTATTGTATCCACCGTAGGAACAGGGTTGCGGAAGGTTCGAAAGGAATCACTTAGAATTTTCCCATGAGAAGAAAATGCAAGAGGAGGAAGGTGATTCTTAGGAAAAGACTTAACTTCGCTTACTTCCTTTCCCGGAGAGTAAATCCGTGATTGAAAAGATATTTTGTATCCAATGATAATAACGGATCCATAGAGTTCTGATTTACTTCTGTATACCCCTATCAATGCGGCTAGCTCTCCTTTTATTCCTATCTCCTCCTCTATTTCCCTTAGGACCGCTTCTTCCGGTGATTCATCTTCTTCTATGAATCCTCCCGGTAAGGCCCATTTTCCTTTGCCGGGATCAATGCCCCTCCGTATCAGCAGTATCTCCCTATCATCTCTGGATAAGACTCCCACTGCTACGGGAAGGGGATTTCGATAGTGAACCCTGCCACACTGCCGGCAAACCAGCCTCCTGCGATGATCGATTTCTTTAGCCTCCAGCACTCCTCCACACTCAACACAATATTGCATAATTTACCTCACCTTCAGTTTTTCTTTTAGCTGAAGGAAGGCCTCTTCATTATTTATGCAGCCCGGATCAGGTGCCTTGTAGTCCCCAAAGTA
>JBHIBS010000163.1:0-1550 GCA_046759165.1 bacterium
TTTTTTACACCATGATTGCAGCCATGGCCCAGTGGGAAAGAGAGGAGATTGCTGAACGGGTAGCAGCCTCTGTCCCCATCAGGGCCAAACTGGGCAAACCCCTGGGCGGCCAGGCCTCTTTTGGTTATTACTGGAAGGATGGCAAATTGGTTCCCCATGCAACAGAGGCACCGGTCAGAAAGCTAATCTATGAGCTCTTCTTAGAGCATCGTCGGAAAAAGACAGTGGCTCGGCTTTTAAATCATGCTGGCCACAGAACCAGGAAAGCGGCGAAGTTCACTGATACGACTGTCAAAAGACTTCTCCGAGACCCCACGGCCAAGGGAATTCATCGGGCAAATTATACTAAAAGCCTTGGGGAAAACAAAAAATGGGTTTTAAAACCAAAGGAGGAATGGATCTTAACCAAGGTAGAGCCAATTGTCTCTGAAGAGCTCTGGGACCAATGTAATGCTATTTTAGATGAACAGGAAAAGAAAAATAAGAGACCGGCCCGAAAAGCTGTCCACCTTTTTACTGGTTATGTCTTTTGCGCATGTGGCAACAAGATGTATGTGCCTTCCAATTCCCCAAAGTACACCTGCTACGGGTGTCGAAACAAAATCGGCATTGATGCCCTAGAGGAGGTCTTTCAAAAGCAGCTCAAAAGCTTCTTTTTCTCCCCTTCTGAGATTGAAAGTTACTTAGATAAGGCTGATGAGGTAATTAAAGAAAAGGAAGAACTCCTACACACCCTGAGTGGGGAAAAGCGAAAAATCGAGCAGGAAATGGATAAAACCTATAGGTTATACATTGATGATGAGATTACCAGCAAAGGCTTTGGCAAAAAGTACAAACCTTTAGAAGAAAGACTTAAACAGGTAGAAGATAAAATTCCTGAAATCCAAGCAGAAATTGATTTTCTTAAGATTCAATATCTCTCCAGTGACCAGATCCTCCATGAGGCTAAAGACCTTTATTCCCGCTGGCCGGAGTTGACTACAGAAGAGAAGCGAAAGATTGTTGAGAACATTACTGAAAAGATAGTTGTAGGGAAAGACGATGTGACCATTAACCTGTGTTACCTACCTTCCGCCTCTGAAATGGTGACATCTAGTCAACGCAAGCTCAAGGATTCATAGCAGCCACCAACATGAATCTGGCCGGATAAGTTATGGAGGTAAGAGCGCGTGAGATAGTTACCAGTCCGTCTTCCAATGGCTGGCGGAGAGATTCCAAGACGTGGCGGGGGAATTCGGATAGCTCGTCCAAGAAAAGGACTCCATTGTGGGAAAGAGATATCTCACCTGGTCTGGGAATCCTTCCACCCCCGATCAATCCTGCCTCAGAAATAGTGTGGTGGGGACTCCTGAAAGGACGGGTACCCACCAGGGCTTGATGAGTGAAAAGAAGGCCGGCAACTGAATGAAGCTTGGTAGTCTCTATGGCTTCGTCCAGAGTAAGATCAGGCAAAATAGTAGGAATGCGGCGGGCCAACATGGTCTTTCCCGCCCCCGGAGGACCGATCATCAAGATATTATGAGAACCTGCTGCAGCAATCTCCAGGGCTC
>JBHIBS010000164.1:0-1529 GCA_046759165.1 bacterium
AACCATGCAAGATTATAATGATTTGAAGGGATCGAATATACGTGGAATATATCATAGTTTTCTTTTGGTAGGCCCATAGTTACTGCTGGAAACCAGAATCCTTGGATTTTTTTTCCAGCTTTTCCTTTAAGGCTTCAGCGATAAAGCGGCTCTTATTAGGAAGATTTTTTATCTGTTCATTTATCTCTTCAGGCAAAGTAATATTCAACCTTTTCATCTCCATCACCTCCTGTATTAATTATACACCAATGATGTTGATTGTTAATGCTCTATTTTAAGATACTAGTCAAGGTAGGTCTTAAAGGGGAAGGTCCACCTTCTAAAAGCGGGGTGAATATAAAAAAGAAGGTCGTGTCAAGATTAGTGTGTAAATTATCTGAAGTTCTTCATTGGCTTAGTCTTCCAATCTTCATTAATCATTTGAACTAAAGAGAACATAATGCGGATACAAGATTCCTCTGTGGGAAAAGTATCCATAACCTTGGTTCTGCGACGAAACTCCCTGAAGGCCCGCTCGATGATATTAGTGGTGCGAATAGAAGCCCATATTCTATAGGGAAAATCAAAGAACCGTAAGGTTTCAACTAGATCCTTCTCAAGACAGGTAACGGCTTTAGGAGCAAGATTTTGATAGCATCTCTTCCAGACTCCGAATTCCTCCAGTGCTTGCCTTTTGCTGGTAGCATAGATTACCCTTTTCACATCTGCCATGAGCCTAGCCTGAATAGCTCGAGGACAGTGACGGGCAATGTTCCTGAGTTTATGAACTGTGCAACGCTGAACTTTTGCATCAGGAAAACAGGTTTTTAGAGCAGCTAAAAGACCTGGGTTGCCATCCACGGTTATCAGTGAGAGCTGTTTATCAGAAAGACCCCGTTTTCGTAGCCTTAAAAGAAGATTCTCCCAGGAAACTTGAGACTCCCTTCCTCCTAAGAGAAAGTCCAGAAACTCTTTATCTCCGGTCTCGGTGATGCCTACAGTACATAAGAGGGCCTCTTTGGAGACTCTGGTTCGCCTCAAGGGAAGATTGACCCCATCTAAGTAAAGGTATTTTATCTTTTTGCTTATGGGCCTATTTAGCCAAAGGCAAAGAGCTTCTCCTAATTCTTTGTTGAACTCTGATACCAGGCCAGGACTATAGGTTTCCCCATAGATGTGCTTGCTGATCTTCTTTACATCCCGAGTACTTAAGCCCCTGAGGAATATTTGGGAGATAAGGCGACCAATTCTTCCTGATCGCCTCTTAAAGCGAGGCAGAATCCAGGTTGTAAAAGAGCTTCTCCTTGCTCGAGGGATTGTAATATCCTCAATTACCCCATAGATAGTGCCAAAATCACGGGAGCGATGGCCATTACGAACATCTTTTCTTTGCGGGCTTCTCTCATACTCCAGGGCTCCAATGAATTGTCTGAACTCATAACTAATGGTTTTCTCTAGGGTAATTCGGACTCCCTCTCTGATTTTTTTGCCCAGTTCTTCCCAGAACTCTTGGGGATCGATACGTTCCCCGTATTCCTCTGCATCTCTCT
>JBHIBS010000165.1:0-1507 GCA_046759165.1 bacterium
TATCTCTATTATTTAAAGATGTTAAACTTATAAATAATCAAAGTAAAGGAGTTTAAAATGGAGGATAAGATATACCCGCGGAATTTTCCAAGCTTCGTCAGATTCAGACTTGAGAAGGGCTTTAGGGAAAAAATGATAGAAGATGCCCTAGCCCAGGCAAAGAATCAGATAGTAAAAGTTGACGATCTCGTAAATCTAACCCAAGATCTTGATCAAGATACCTACAGGTTCCTTTTTGGAGAGATCGAGAGCAAAATAATCGAAGTATTGCAATCAGAACCACTGTCCACTCCTGAAATAATAGAGAAGACAGAGCTGAAGAAAAACACCTTCTACCACAAGACATCGCAGATGATAAGGGGGGGCATGATAGTAAAAAAGAATCGAAGATATGGGTTAAGAGACTCCCTCTATATCACATATTCGGATCTGAGAAAGGGCAAGAGCTTAGGGCCAGAATATAGAAAAGCTAGCGGCGTCTCCAAGGACGAAGTGATACTGGCACTCTACCTCTGGCCGAAATACCGAGATGCACGAAACAAGGAAAGCCTAGGCAAAGATCATGTCTATGCAACACAATACAAAAACATATTCAGTCTGGCCCATGCAATAAAAATGTGGAGGAAGGGAAGTACCAATATCCCGCAATGGGCCTTAATATCCATGGCGGCCTTGGCAGGTATAACTGGGAGGCTGAATAATGAACCTGTAATCGAGAGCTATACACTTCCTCCTGGTATAGAGATAAAACCTTACTTTAAAGGAGGATACAAAATTCCTATAAAGGCAGATGTAGAGCTTGATAAGATAGTGATCCAGCTGTGGAGCAAGAGTTCAAACAATGGAAGAAAATACAACCACAAAAACAAGAAAGATTTCTTTTACAGGCTCCACAAGGTCTTCGGGTCTTTCAAGACCAAAGAAGGCAGGGTCCCCCTGGCAGTTGTCGAGATAATCAAGAAACACTACGAGATAGAGTACTTTGAAAAAGACAAGGCAAGGATACCCAGAAAGATAATAGACCGCTTGGAGAGGTTGAAGGACCCAGAGAGGGCAGAGTATGAGGCCAAGTTATTGGAATGCATAATCGAGCTAGGAAGCTCACACAGAGGGGGTTACGAGCTGACCTCGAGATCCTCGGAGTTTTTGGAAGACACTTCAAGGTTTTTGGAATGGATGGGAGACGGAAGGTTCAGTGTCAGGAAGAGGTCCGACAGACCACACTACAGGTCCAGCATCTCATCAAGAAAGATTACCTACATAAAGAAAAGGACACAGGAGCTCGAAGAACTTTACGAAAGAATTGAGAGGATATACCCTGATTACAAGATCTGGAAGAAGATACCCCTCAACACCATAGGGGAAAAGATTAGAAGAATGGAGCTCTCAAAACCATTGGAAGCATTTAACAGAGCATGTAAAGAAGAGCTTTTTAACTATCTGGGTTCTATACTTAAAAGCATCGAGAGGAACACACCAGGTTATGGGCAGGGTTATTTTGACACAG